>WJKL01000090.1 GCA_014729145.1 Candidatus Woesearchaeota archaeon | reverse complement strand
TCCATCTTGCTCATCCCAGGCATCTCTAAAAAAGTTGTTTTTCTGCAAATTCCAGTAAAATACCTATCCACACTATCCCTTAATCTATAGCTTGGAAAAAACACAACTGAATTACCAGGAACATTATTCACGATCTTCCCAATGCTCTGTGCAATCTTTTGATATTGTTCAGGACTTCTTGCTGTATATTTTGTTGTGGTCTCTGGAATTATCATACTTAATTTATTGTCAGCTGGAAATGGACTTCCATATTCCTTTTCAACAACATTATCATTAAAACCTAAAATATCTTTATACATTCCTGTAGGGGTCAAAGTCCCGCTCATTATTATTGAACAATAAGATTTCTCAAAAACTTCTTTTGTGATCAAAGAAGGGTCAAGACATTTGTAGCTTAATACCACATTCTTTCTTCCTTTGTATTCATTAGAGCTTAATATCCTCGCAAATGCTTCATCAGGTCCTTCCCATTTGACCAAAAAATTAGCTATGCTTCCTATATAACTTCTTTTCTGCTTTTCTCTGATCTCTTCAGCAGCAAGCTCAAAATTTGCAATTATATCTCCGTATTCTCCAGCATCTTTTAGTTTTTCAAAGAACTCCTCTTTTTTGATTAATCTTTCATTGTCTATCCCAAAAAATTTCTTTTTTCCCAGTTTCTGCTGCCCTGCCCTGACAAATTCATCCTTGTAATTTTCAAATATTTCTTTAAGCCTTAAAAGATAATCTGCTGTTTCTTCATATCCAAATTTCCTTGCTTCTTTCAAGGCATTGCTTATAGAAAAAGAACTCATCTTCTGTGTCAACAAAGCCCTTGCTCTCTTTGGTAGATTATGGCCTTCATCAATAATGACAATGGCATCTTCTATTGATTTTTCAGTTTTCTTGAAAAATATATCTCTTATTGTTGGGTTAAATATATAATAATAATCAGCAATGACCACAGAAGCCTGCTTAGCCATCAAAGAACTTATTTCATAAGGGCATAGTTTCTCATCACTGCAGTATTTTACCAACTCTTCGCAGTGACACGGGCTTATTTTTTTTAGTTCATTGGTTCCTTTCTCTGCTTTTACAGTGGGTCTTCCTGATTTCTTCTTGGAGTTTGCATAGAACTCACACTTTCCGTCTCCCCTCATCGATTTGCAGTATTCTGCAAATTCAAAAGAGCTTAATTCATCTGTTGCAGGAACAGGACACATCCATTTTTTTCCGATCAAATCAACTGCAACAATATCTCTATCATATTTTTCCTTTATCTCTTTTAAAGTCTCCAAAGCAATAAGATGCTGTGTATGTCTTGAGGTCAAAAAGAAAACAGTCAATCCATTTTTAATTGCATAGCTTAAAGCCACAGGCAAAGTTGCTGCACTTTTCCCTAATCCAGTCGGAGCATGTACAATCAGATTCTTCCTCAATCTGATGCAGCTTTTAACTTCATCGATTAGATCATCCTGAATATTCCTGACTTTATCATAAGGAAACAGAATTTCCTTCAGACCTTCATCGGTAGACATAAACAATTAAATAATTTTAATCTTCTTTATATATTTTGTGTGGGTAAATGTCCAGTGACCAGTGGTTATCTGGACTCATTCGCATTATGTCCAGTGACCAGTGGTTATCTGGACTCATTCGCATTATGTCCAGTGACCAGTGGTAAACTAAAATATCCAAAATATTAAAATTCTATAATAAAGAATATTTAATTTTCAATAAACAGGCGTTTCTAAAGGAACAGCTATCTTTGCAGGAATTTCCTTTTTAACATTTTTAGCCTTAATTATAATCCCTAGCATTATTCTGTTTGGCTTTAAAGATGCAGTAAATTGAGCACTAACAATATTCTCTAACATCTTTTTTCTTATATCAAAATCTTTAAAGAATTTAGTTGCATTAATTATTTCAATGCCTTTTATTCTGCCTTTTGTAGAAACATCTAATATTAATTCTCCAACATCTATATTTCCTTTAAATTTTTCATCCCTAGAAAAACCTTTATGAATAGATAGTATATCATTTTCTTCATCATATGAGACAATTTTAGCCATTTTTGATCACCTTTTCCTTACCATATTTTGCCATGATCTGTATCTTTTAATATAGGTTAGCATATATAAACCTTTCTTATTATTTCTATCAAAAATTACAGGAAGTCTAAGAGTCCTGGTATTGCTTAATTTAAAATGCAAACAATGTACAGTATCCCCATATTTTCCTTTTTCCTTATAAGAAAAAACTAAATTCTTTGGATTCAACAAATTATTAATAACTTCTTTTTTGGTTCCTTCTCTTAGATGTAATTGTTGTGTGAAATGGGGATCATTAAATTCTAAGTCTTCTTTTTTATATTTTTTAAGCCTCTCTTTAAGATTTTTTATATCTTCATTTTTTTCTGTCATAAAATATAATCAATAAAAGATATTTATATACTTTACGCAGGTGAATGTCCAGTGTCCAGTGGTCTAGGCCACAAGTTCCTCAAGTAAAGCTGATCATATGGTCTCGCTCTTGTCAATATCCAACGATACCCAAATGAGTTTATTGAGCGTGAATCTCCACTTACAACAAATTGGACAAGTAATTAATTTAATTTAAAATAAAAATCAAAATTTCAAAAATCGATAAATATATAAAGGTGTAACTTCTACAGATATTTAACAAAATATATTATCGACTATATACTTTAGTGGGGGTTTTTATCATGAGTAAAAAAGAAATTTTTAATGTTTTTTTCCGTGAAAAGCCGGCAATGATGCTGGTGGAATTAAAAAATTCAAAGGCAGCTCTTTACGCTTCTGCACTAGCAAAAAAAATAGACTGCACTTATTCTCACGTTGTTAAGATTCTCCAGGAAATGGAAAATGCCAATCTTGTTTCTTTTGAAAAACAAGGAAGACTAAAGCTTCTTGAACTTACAAAAAAAGGAAGCGACATAGCTGAAAACATCTCAAACATCAGAAATAAATTATAATTATTTGCAGTTTTCTATTTCATTATGTATGCACAAAGAAGCTTCACAGTCATCTGCATACAAACATATATCTCCTGTACATTTATCTCCATCATCACAGTCTGCATCTTCGCCACATTCACAAACAGGAACAACAATTGAACCAGTTATTGTGCCTTCAAGGTTATTGATAAAAACACCTGTACCAACCATAAATGAAACAAGAATCACTACCGTTATTATTGATTTAGTTTTATAATTCATTTTAGATGATAAAATATTTTAAGTTTTTAAATCTTTCTTTCTGACAACACTTTTTCAGCTGCTTTCAAGAATTCCTCTTCTTTTTCTGTTTCAATCAAAGCTCCTGCAGCAAACTGATGTCCTCCTGCTTCTCCGCCTATATCTTTGACAATCTCTTTTGCAACATCTCTCAGATCCAGCTCTTTGTTCTCTCTTATTCCGCTGACTCTCAGGCTGATTTTGGTCATATTTTTATCAGACCGAGCTAAAGACAAAACATAAGTTCCTTCTTTCAGATCATTTCCTTTTGAGATTATTGAAGCAAGAGTTCCAATTATTGTAGGAGGAATATTGTCCTCTGCATTTATTATAACAAACCCGTCTTTCTTTATCAATTTATCTTCATTTTCATTATACCATTTTATCGCTCCAACAATCTCTTTTTTATACGCTGCTAATGTTTTCATCGCATTTCTTTTGTCTTCCTTAATACCAAGACATGTTCCTATACCAAAAGAAGCCTTGTCCATCCTTCCGCAGGCATTCAATAAGGTGGCAAACTCCCTTGCATCTCTTGTAGGTGATCCTTTCTCCTCAGAACAGATAACATAATTATTTCCCAAAACATCCTGTGGATTCTCTTCTCCAAATCTTTTCATGATTATCCCTGTAGTCAATATTTTTTTCTCTTCATCAGTCAGATCTACTATCCTTTTCCATTTGCTTTTGTTCTTAGGCTCTATACCTATCTGGTGGAGAAACTGTATTGCTCCTGACTCGCTTCCGCTTACTCCTGGAATATAAGGGTCAGTGCTGTATTCTAAAACCTTATGTATTGGCTTTGTCTGTCTTCCAAAAAGCCTTAAACCCCTTTCAATCATTATCTTGTCCTGCTCAACCGCATCTTCAAGAATCTCTTTGTTCATCCTCATAAAATTCCCGTCTTCCTGAACATCACCTATAGCTCCGATCACAGCAAGATGCGCAAGATCTTTGTTTTTTTCATTAAGCTTTTTTGCAAACAGATAAACAACTCCGCTTCCTGCTATCTCTTTTGAGCCGTCTATATCAAACATATGCGGATTTACATGGATAAGGCTGTCTTTATTCCCTTCCACTATCTGATGATGATCCAATACAAGAATATTCTTATCTCCTAGATTATCAAGCATATCTTTTATCTGTCCGCTTCCAAGATCTGTAAAGATAAAATATCGGCTTTTTCTTTCAGCCAGTTCTTTTATCTCATCCATCGTCAGCTGTTTGATTATAGAAATATCATATTTCCTGTTATCTCTGTTTAATGCCTTTGTCAGGATTGCGCAGGCTGTTATTCCATCAGCATCCAGATGAGAAACAACCTCTATCTTTTCATCTTTGTCCCATTTTTTGAACTCTTCTACTGCTTTCTCAACAGATGCATCAAAATCATTGTATTTTTGCATCTTTATTCTATATACATCCTAACCCTATCAGGGTGATATTTCCAATCTTCCTCTATCTTTCCTATTTTTTTGTAATATTTGACAAGCCTCTTGATCTTGCTCTCTGTTAATATTATCCCTCGTTTTGCTGATTCATCTTTATGGTTTTCTTCCATGTGTCTTTTCAATTTTATATTCTTCTTAATCAAAGCCAAAAGATCTTCAGGAAGTTTTGACATAAGTTCTTTTTCTTCCAGCAATTTTGTTATCTTCTTTCCTATAATTCCTTTGATGTCAGGAATACCATAAGAATCCCTTAATATCAAACCAATTTGAGATGGTGTCTTTCCTTCCTTTGCCAGCTTTGAGATAAGCATCTCCATCTCTTTTGATTTATATCTCACCCATGAAGGAGTTCCTTTTCTTTCTGGTCTTTTGCTTCCAGCTTTTCCTTTTTTTCTTGAATGCATTCTTGCCATATTTTTCACCTTTGCAATTTTATAATTATTTTTATCAATAAGGAGTATAAAGAAATAAATTCTCTATCTCCAGCATATGGAAGCGCTAACCGCCATATCTCTTGATATATGAATTTGATAGATTGGTTTATTTAAAAAGGTATCGGAATGAATGCTTTATGAACTTTGTACTTTCGGGTTAAATTTATATATCTGTAACATTTTAGAATTAAAGATGGATGATTAAAATGTTACAAAAAATTTCCCTCAGTAAAAAAGATAAAGCAAAAGGTCTAAAAATTCCTAAAAAGATTAATCAAGATTTAGCATATTTAATAGGGGTTTTTGCTGGAGACGGAAGTTTAGGATATAGGCCAAATAAATATGAATACTCATTAAAATGTGTTGGTAATCCAAAAGATGAAAAGGAATTTTATAACAAGATAATAAAACAAAAATTTACCAAGGTTTTTGGATTTTCTCCAGATATTAAACTCTTTGATAAAGAAACTACCTTTGGATTTAGAGTTTTTTCAAAAGCACTAATAACATATTTAACAAAAATTATTGGTTTACCTCTTGGATCTAAATATAAAACATTAAAAATCCCAAATAAAATATTCGCTAATAATAATTTAATTATTCAATTTGTCAAAGGAGTAATAGATACAGATGGTTCTATCTCATTTAAGAAAAAATACAAAAAATACCCTTATTATCCAGTTATATCATTTTCTTCAAAAAGCAAAAATTTTACAAAAGAAATAGCCAATTGGTTAAAAAATCAAGATTTCAAAATAGTAGAAAAATATGATTATAAAATAATAGACTTTAGAACAAAACAAGGATATACAATTATCAATAGGATAGAATTAAATGGAAATCAAAATCTTATCAAATGGATGAATAAAATAGGATTCTCTAGTCCTAAACATATTAAAAAAATAAAGAAATATTGGAAAAAATAAAAAAAATAGCGGGAGGAAGATTTGAACTTCCGACCTTTACCCGAAAAACATTTACATGTTTTTCTCCGGGTATCCCAGGAAAGTCCTATGAGCCATCCGCAGTCACGAGGTCTGTGACTTCGACGGGCACTCCTGACTGCCCCATCCCGCTATAGGATTAGATTTAAAAGGTCTTTAAAAAAGTTATGTTTTTATCCACTGGACACTGGACATTCACCTGCACAGAGCTTATAAGTAAGAAAAACTTTTCTATTTTTAGAATAAAATGGATAAAAGATTAAATCCGAAAATTTCAGAATTAATTGGCACCCATAGAGGAAATGGAACATTATATAAAACTGATTGGAGTTTAGTTTGGGAATTAAGAGGTAGTTTAAAAGAAAAAGAATATTACTATAAAAATATTGTACCTTTAATGATCTCCATATTTAAAACAAAATTTACACCTAAATTTAGAAGTGGAGGTAAAAATGATTGTTTTGGAATTCAAACTAGTAAAAAGAAGGTCACTTCATTTTTTATAAATTATGGTTTTAATCCTGGCAGAAAAACCAACACAATTAAAATTCCAGAATTTATTAAAAAATCAAATAAAAAGATAAAACTAGCATTTATTAGGGGATATTTTGATACTGATGGGTGTTTAAGATTTGATAAAAATAAAAAAGGAGTACATAACTATCCAAAAATTGAATTTACATCTGCTTCCAAACAGATGATTATCGATTTAACAAATCTACTCAAAAAAACTAGACTTTAATAATTACATTTGGAAAAGCAATAATATGAATAAATTATGCATTGCAGGTAAAAAAATGCTTAAAAAATGGATGATAGAAGTCCAACCGAAAAACCCGAAACATTTAAATAAATACCACTTATTCCAAAAGCAAGGTTTTGTTAAACCTTATGCCGCGGTGGCACAACCTGGTACTGCGCAGATTCTTAAAAGAAGCGTATGATTGCTACAGATTGTGAACATCCTGTTTCCTTCGGGATTTGTGGGTTCAAATCCCATCCGCGGCGTTTTTAATAAGCCAAGGATGGTCTTTTCGGCTTTGCCGAAATTTATCATCCGCGGCGTTTTTAATTTTTCTTCTAAAAACTAAATGTTTATAAACCCTATTTTACTTCTTTACATCATGACAAAAATCCAAAAATTGATTCCAGACACTTCAGTAATAATTGAAGGCCTGGTTTCAAAAGAGATAGAAAACAAACAGCTTTCAGTAGATACTATTATAATCCACGAAGCTGTACTGGCTGAATTAGAGCACCAGGCCAATAAAGGAAAATCAATAGGTCATATAGGGTTGGATGAGATAAAAAAACTAATGGATTTAAAAAATGGATTTGATGTAATATTCTCTGGAAAAAGACCTTCTGCTGCACAGATCAAATATGCTTCTCTTGGAGAGATAGATTCCTTGATAAGAGATCTTGCATATGAAGAAGATGCTACTCTACTTACTGCAGACAAGATCCAGGCAAAAGTTGCTGAAGCAAAAGGCATAAAATTTATACTTGCAGAAAAACAAAAAACAAGAAAAAGACTAAGGATTGAATCTTTTTTCGACAAGCAGACTATGTCCGTACATCTGAGAGAAAATACTTCTCCAACAGCAAAAAAAGGAGAGCCGGGAAAATGGGAGTTCAAAAAGATAAAAGAATCAAAGATAACCAAAGATGAGATAAAAAAAATATCTTCAGAGATAATCGAAGCTGCTGAATCTTCTATAGATGGCTTCCTAGAGATTGAAAGAGAAGGTTCAACAATCGTTCAGCTAGGAAAATACAGGATTGTAATAACTCGTCCGCCTTTCTCAGATGGATGGGAAATAACAGCAGTGAGACCTGTAAAACAGCTTTCTTTAGAACAATATAATATATCTGAAAAACTGAAGAGAAGACTTGAAGAGCAGGCAGAGGGAATCCTCATTTCAGGCTCCCCTGGGATGGGAAAATCCACTTTTGCAGCAGCACTTTCAGAATTCTATGCTGAAAAAGGCAAGATTGTAAAAACTGTAGAAGCCCCTCGTGATTTAGTTCTTCCTGAAAAGATAACACAATATGCAATCTCCCATGGTTCACCGCAGGAAATACATGATATTTTATTATTGTCCCGTCCAGATTATACTTTATTCGATGAGATGAGAAACAGAGAAGATTTCGAACTTTTTGCAGATCTAAGATTATCTGGTATTGGATTGGCTGGAGTAATCCACGCAACAGCTCCTGTAGACGCTATCCAGAGATTTGTAGGAAAGATCGAGCTTGGAGTTATTCCTCATGTTATTGACACAGTAATATTCATAAAAGATGGAAATATAAAAAAAGTCCTTTCTCTTCAGATGGAGGTAAAAGTTCCTTCAGGAATGACAGAAGCAGACCTTGCAAGGCCTGTTGTAACAGTGACAGACTTTGAAAAAGGAAAGCTTGAATTCGAACTTTACAGTTATGGAGAAGAAACTGTTGTTGTTCCAGTAAAAGAAACCGAAAAAAAATCAGGGGTCTTGAAGCTTCTTGAAGATCCCATCAAAAGATATTTCCAGATGTATGCAAATGAAGTTGATGTTGAAGTTGTATCTACAAACAAAGCAGTAGTAAAAGTTCCAGATCATGCAATTGCTGGAATAATAGGAAAAGGCGGAAAACACATTGAACAGATTGAAAAAGAACTAGGATTGTCAATTGATATCCAGGAACTAGAAGGCTACAGAGGAAAAAAAAGTAAAAAGAAACGAAAAAAGGGACGCAAAAAGAAAAGAAGGTAATCAATAAAATCTTTTTCTTATCTTATTTTCCTTAAGAATCTGTTCAACAACCAGGTAACCTACGCTTGTTACATCTTCTAGTTCACGAACAAACCCCTTGGCTTTAAGCTCACTAAGATAAATTTCTCCATCTGTATTTTCATATAACATATCCGCAGTTGTTTGATTTTCTCCAAGTGTAAAGATAAGCCCGACTAAACTTTGCCTGTTATTTCCCCTTATCTTTGAGCTTGCATATGGGTTTCCATTCCAAATATTGACAAAATAACTTTCATTATCCCTGCCCAATTCAAGCATATAACCATTAGAACTATTTACACTATTAATGTGTAAAGAACCTTCGATGCTTTCAACCTTTTTTTCTTCTGTTATTACTGGATTCATTTGGTGCTAATTCTCCACCAACCCCAACATGCGATATACTCCAATAGTACAGGAGATTGTAATGTGTTATATAAACTTTTCGTTATATTTTAGAAGAGAAAATCAGGAAAGTATCTCTTTTTCTTTCCCATTTAATGTAAAGATACCAGTAGGGTGATTTTTGTCTTCTATTATCTTACTTTCTTCTGGCCTGTAATAATTAATGCTGTACTCAGGAGCCATGTCTGCTTTGCCTATCTTTTCAAGTTCTTCAAACATAGTGCGCTGGGCATTATTTCCCTCAAGCCTTACCTTGTCTGGACCAGATATTGAAATAAATTTTTTATCTTGTCCTAAAGTCTCTACAACAATTCCCATCTCAAGATTTGCTTTCCATTCAAAAGGAATACCCATATCATAATAATGCTCTTCTGCTCTCTTATAGAAAAATACAGACTGTTCCATATCCCAATGTCCAGCTACAACAGTAAGAAAAGCCCCGCTGCCGTTCAGATAATCAAAAGATTCTTCCTTAATCATCTGTTCTGTTAGATAATATTTATGAAGATTGATATCTTCATTTCTTAAATAAACTTCAAACTTAAGGATATCATCCCTTGGATAATTGCCTTCAACCAACCCTTTTTCTTCCAGATGTCTTAAAAAGCCTTTTCTCCTGTTAAATAATTCTATATCTCTTGCCTGTTTTTGCTCATCATAACCAGCAGAACGAGGATCATAAGTTTCATGTTCCTTTAGAGGATGTAAAATCCTGCTACCCAAAGTGGTTTCAAGATTAATTTCAGTTTCTACATAGATAGGACTTTTTTTGTTGTTTATCCCGTATATATGGCACACCAGATGTTTTAACTTGTTTGCAAGCTGATAGCCCCCTTCTCTAGAAAGAGTATGGTGGAGTTCAACTAAAGAATCTATATCTTCTTGGATTAAATTGTCATGGATTCTATCTAAAACGCCCCCTCCTGATTCCTGCATTCCTGAATCATTCGGCATGATAAAACCTTAGTACAGCATTGTTTTCTTTTTATATAAAACTTTTGATAAAAACCGGGTGTGTCTCAGAGTACGTCTGTACCTTGAAATACTGCAGATTCGCACAGCAAATCAAGGCATGGCCAGACATAGCTGAACAAGTTCCTAAAATTGGGTTTAGGGTTTTGTTCAGCAAAGTAGAACTTTTGGAACACACCCATAAAAACCTTTAAATTTATATATCAGCTGTCTTTAAAACAAGATATGATTGATATAAATTATATAAGGGAAAATCCAAATATAGTTAAAAAAGCAGTAAAAGACAGAGGTTATGATATAGATATAGAAAAACTCCTAAAAATAGATAAAGATTATAGAGATGAGCTTCAAAAACTTCAGGAATTAAAGCATCGAAGAAATGAGATAAGCCAAAAGATAAACAAGCTTAAAAAACAGGGAAAGTCAGCTGCTTCTGAGATTAAAAAAGCAAAACAACTTCCAGAAAAGATCGAAAAAAAGCAAAAAAATGTTGACAAGCTAAAAAAACAAAGATTTGAGATAGAAACAGGCATCCCAAACCTTCCAGACAAGACAGTTCCTGTTGGAAAAGATGAAGAAGCAAATAAAGAGGTCAAAAAATGGGGAAAGCTTCCAAACTTCAAATTCAAACCAAAAGCTCACTGGGAGCTTGGAAAAGACCTTGATATAATAGATATAGAAAAATCAGTTAAACTTTCAGGCTCAGGGTTCTATGTTTTCAAAGGGCTTGGAGCAAAGCTTGAAAGAGCATTGATAAACTTCTTCCTAGATTTCCATTCAAAAGACGGCTGGACAGAGATATGTCCTCCGATTGTTGTAAACAAAGAAGCACTCTTCGGAACTGCACAGCTTCCAAAATTTGAAGAAGATCTGTACAAGACAACAGAAGGGCAGTATCTGATACCTACTGCAGAAGTGCCTTTGACAAATATGCACAGGGAAGAAATTTTAGAAGCAGAAGATCTTCCAAAATATTATACTGCCTACACTCCCTGCTTCAGGACAGAAGCTGGAAGACACGGCTCAGAAACAAGGGGAATCTTCAGGCTCCACCAGTTTGATAAAGTAGAGATGGTAAAGCTATGCCATCCAGATCATTCTGAAAAAGAACTCGAAGACATGCGCCAGAGAGCAGAAAAACTCCTGGAGATGCTTAATATCCCATACAGAACATTGATACTCTCAACAGGAGATATGGGGTTCGCAGCTTCAAAAACATATGATATAGAAGTTTATTCTCCATATCAAAAAAAATATCTCGAAACATCCTCCTGCTCAAACTGTTTGGATTTTCAGGCAAGAAGGATGAATACAAGATTCAGGACAAAGCAAGGAAATAAATATATTCACACTCTTAACGGATCTGGATTGGCTGCTCCAAGATTGATGATTTCTTTGCTGGAATGCAACCAGCTTAAAGACGGCTCTATAAAAATACCTAAGGTTCTTCAGCCTTATATGGGTGGATTAAAGAAGATCAAGGCAGATAAATAGCCAAATAATCATAAAACCAAAAATATTTAAATTTAAGACCAATTCTTATAACAGGGGGACTGAATGAATCTGTTTAAAGATATGCTTAAGGACAATGAATCATTGTTCAAAGATGAGATTGCATTAGATTATGATTTTCTTCCAAAGCTTCTCCCTTACAGAGAAAAAGAACAGTTCTATCTTGCAAACTGCATAAAACCATTGATGCAGAAAAGAAACGGAAAAAATCTTTTAATCCACGGCCCCCCCGGAATAGGAAAAACAGCAGCTACAAGATATGTTCTAAGAGACCTAGAAAATGAAACCGATGAAATATATCCTATTTATATAAACTGCTGGAAAAAAAACACTTCTTTCAAGATAATCACAGAAATATGCAGTCAAATAGGCTATAAATTCATCCAAAACAAAAGAGCAGATGAACTTATGGATGAGATCAAAAAGATAATAAACAAAAAATCAGCTGTGTTTGTTCTTGATGA
>WJKL01000089.1 GCA_014729145.1 Candidatus Woesearchaeota archaeon | reverse complement strand
TCTCCTTCAACTGTAACTTCTGTTCCAGTTCCAGTTGTTGTGGTTGTACCACTTACAGCTAAGCTTGATGCAATATCTACTGCACCTGCTACGTCAGATGTAGCTGCGTCTTCTCCAATTACTAGAGCACCTGAGAAAGAACATCCTTCTACAAATGGTGCTGGATAGTCAGCTAAATCCGCTGCCATGGCTCCCATCATTGTTGCTCCGAGCATTGTTGCGCCCGTTGCAAGAGCCACAATCTTTTTGATTGTTTTCATTTACTAAACACCTCCATGTGTTTATTTATTTTTCGTTTGGGCTATCTTTTTTTAGGCTATCTTTATTGTTGCATTTCAGCAACACGAAACCTTTTGCAAGATCCCGCATATAAGTCCAAGAAGTCCGTAATCATAAATATATACACGATATTCTCGCATATACAAGTTGGCCTACTAAACTTGGACTTTTTATTAACCGGTAAGCATATGATGACAGCTTTTCTTTATAAATTTTTCGCAATCTATCCTCTAACTTAGCATCTATTATGCCTATTTTGTGCTCTTTTCCCTGAAATCAAGCATCTAAACGCGTTATCACTTAATGATAGTTAACCCCAAAAACTCTGTTTTTTCATCATTTTTAGCTAATTGTTGGTATACTTTTGTGTATTTTTGTATACTAGTATATTTATAGTTTTCTATGACTTTTTTGTCTCATTTGTCTTTTTCTCGTCTAAAAATAAAATTTTTATGTCGACAAAACATCCTTAAAAATATCTATTCATATAATAATATTTTTTCGTTAAAATATATTTTATTTCCAATTTTAACACGCTATTTTTTGATGATTATCATAATATTTTATTTAAAATTAGCAATTTATTTTGTAAAAAATATGATGCGGGGAGGAGGATTCGAACCCCCGTAGGCACTAAGCCATATGGTATCTTACAAAAAGTGACCTAAGCTTGGTAGATTAATACTTCTAAGAATTAATCTCATACCCGTTTGGCCACTCCGGCATCCCCGCATTAAATACCATTCAAATTAAATAACCTATTTATTATTTAAATTTTGCTAAATTGTAGAATTATTTTTTTTGCCAGCTGTAACTCCTCATCTTTGCAGATTTTCCATATCCACAGGAAGCACACTTTTTCTTTCTTACATGGTATGTTCTTTTACCGCATCTTCTGCACATAACCATATTCTTTTTTCCGCTTTTCTTCCCCATTGAGGGTGTTCCTTTTGTCATTTTTTCTCTTTATTTTTGTTCTGGTGAAATAATTATGATTGTATCTCCTCTTATGAAGACTACACCAAGCTTTCTTTTTACTTCTCCATCTACAATCTCTTCTGCTTCTTCAAGCACAACATTGATATGGATATCAAAAGCCTGTAATTTTCCAACAAAAGACTTCTTGTTCTTCAGCTCTACGATTACTCTTTTACCTTTTGCCCTGTTTAGAGCATCCAATGGTCTTGTGGTTTCTGGTGTCATTTTAATATAATTCCCCCTATATATTTAATATAACCTAAAGATAGACACTTTCTTTATAAACTTTACTGAAATAAGACATCCAACATAGAAACCTTTTTAAATTACCTATAAATCATTAATTTATATGGTAATCACACAATCAAGATCCAAGAGAAAAACAACAGGCGGAAGATATATCTCTAGCAGAAGAAAAAGACTTTATGAAAGCGGAAGCCCCCCAACATTGACAAAGATAGAGAAAACAAAGCTCAAAAAAGAAAAAACAAAAGGCGGAAACATCAAATTAAAGCTTCATTCTGCAGATACTGCTAATGTTGTAGACCCTAAAACAAACAAGATATCCAAAGCAAAGATCAAGACAGTTATAGAATCACCTGCAAACAGGCATTTTACAAGAAGGAACATCATGGTAAAAGGTTCTATAATTGATACAGATAAGGGAAAAGCAAAGATAACATCCAGACCAGGACAAGACGGAATTATAAACGCTGTTTTAGTTACTAGCTAATAGTAACAAATAGAAAGATTTATAAAGGGTAAAAATTATTACTTTTCTATGGGAAAAAGAATAACATATAGGAATTCAAAAACACTAGATGATTTTATAGTCAATGCATCCTATAAATCAAAAACAAAACCAAATGATTTCTTTGTTGACATCTCTGCCAGATACATTGAGACAGACATGATCAAAGCGAGCATGGGAGATGATGCAGAAAAATATGATATGAGATTTGAGTTTATCGATACTGAGACAGATTCTAATATATATAAGATATCTTATACAGAACATGGAGCAATTCTTAAAGATGAATCAGAGATCCCTTCCTGGATTAGGGACAGTCTTGATTATGTATCAAAAAAACTTTCTGAATATGGTACAGAATCAGAGCTCCAAAACAAAAGGCTGAGAGTAGCTTCAAACAAAAAGTGAACCCAATAGATAATTATAATAACCACTTATCTGGGCTTTGGCAGAAAAAAATCACAAATACCAAAGAAAAACTTTATAAAGAATATTATTTTTATCTGATAAAGGAGAAATTAAAATGAAAATAAAATATATTTTTGGATTGATTGCAATCATTTTGTTGCTTTCAATATCCGGATGTAATGATGCAGGAGAAGTTGTAGAAGACAATAGCACAGACAATAGTGTTTCTGGAGCAAGCACCACAGAAAACCAAAATACAGATACAGCAGACCAAGGAGAAAATTCAACAAATCAAACAGACAATAATATTGATGTTAAAGACCTTTATGACCAGTTAAGTGAAGAAGCAGGATTAAATACAGGAGACGATGACAACAATTCAGAAGAAAACAACAATACAACAGCAAATACTCAGACAGAATATATAATTGTCATAACAAATTTCAAAGGAGACCCTGAAGATCTTGAAGTAAAAACAGGAACAACAGTCACAATCATGAATGAACAGGAAAACTTCAAGCATGTTGTAGGCTTTAGAAAAGAAGTTGATGGAGCATACTCAGGAAACGATGCTATTGATGACTGGCACCCTCTGCTCCCAGGAGAATCTTATGAATATACTTTTGAAGAAGCAGGAAATTTCCAGTGGCTTAGCAAAAGCAATTATCCTGACACTACCGGAGAAATTGTAGTAACTGAATAAAAATTAAAGTTGGGCAGAGCCCAGTTTTATTTTTATTTTTTAAAAAAGAGTTCTGATAGTATTTTTTAGGATGAAAGAAAAAAATCTATTTAGACTGGCATTGATATGTTCTGTAATTGGATTGACTATATTGTT
>WJKL01000088.1 GCA_014729145.1 Candidatus Woesearchaeota archaeon | reverse complement strand
GTAAGGTTGTATGTGGGGATAGGAAATGTAAATACTGCTCCCTTTGCATCTCCCTCAAGCATTACCTCTATAAATGCCCTGTTAAGCATATCCATCTCTTTCTGACATTCTCCATAAGTAAAATCCTGCTCTTTTCCTCCCACAATAGCTTTCTCTTCTTTCATGTCTTCTGGGACTTTCCAGTCAAATGTAAGATTAGAGAAAGGATATTGGCAGCCCCATCTTGAAGGGATGTTCAAAGAAAATACAAGCTGCTGCATGCACTGCTTTACTTGTTTGAATTTCATATTGTCTGTTTTGATAAAAGGAGCCAACAAAGTATCTACAGAAGAAAATGCCTGTGCTCCTGCAAACTCCATCTGAAGGCATCCAATATAATTTACCATCTGATGAACCAATGTATTCATATGTTTTGCTGCTTTGCAGTCAACCTTGTTTGGAACACCTCCAAAACCCATAGTTATGAGGTTCTTCAGGCTCCATCCTGCGCAGTAGCCGATAACTCCCTGGCTTAGATCATGGATATGCATATATCCTTTTTTATGGGCTTCTGCAATAGAACCGCCGTACATCTCATTAAGATTATAGTTTTTCATGACTGCTCCTGCAGCATACTGCACTAGTCCTGAAAATGAAAATGCTTCATTGCTGTTTTCCTTTACTTTCCAGTCTTTTCTTTCAAGATAATTGCTGATTGTATTTTGTACATCGACAAGTGTAGATTTTGTTTCTCTTATCTTTTTGTGTTTTTCTCTATATAGTATGTATGCTTTTGCAGTTTTTGCATGGCCTTCTTCAATAAGTATCTTTTCAACAATATCCTGGACAGCTTCAACAGCAGGAGTTTTTCCCTTGAACTTAGAATTGATAGCTTCAATTACTTTATTAGAAAGCCTTTCAGCTTCTTTTTGGTTTTTGCCCCCAACAGATTCTGCAGCCTTGTAAATAGCATTTGTAATTTTGTCTTTTTCAAAGTTGACAATACTTCCATCTCTTTTTTTGATTTTTGCAGTACTTATATTTCCATCATCTATTCTTTCATATGTTGTAAATCTTTTTTCGCATTTAACACATTCTCTTCTTCTTCTATTGACTCCTGAATCTTCAGTAGGTCTTTTATCAATAACTTTTGTTTCTTCAGAATCACAAAAAATACATTTCATTTAATCTAGCACCTCACACAATATATAGTATATGATTATATTGTTAACACTACATCTAGTAGATTAACATATATAAAAACCTTTGTCACAACTTAAAAATACACACAACATATTGCGTCTATAGCAAATAACATACACAACATGTTGGGATAGTTGGATATTTTAGAAAACATAACTAGTATTTAAATACTATTAGGCTAAAAAATATAGTTTTTAAATGGATGATTATAAAATAAGTAATGAAAGACAATTAAAAGTTCATCAAAGAGTGGCTACCATTCAATTTAAATGTTTGGGAATATTTTATTTCTTCTTTTTCTCCTGCGAAGAGTCAGAATTATTCTTTTTCTCAACAACCTTATTCAAATCCTTAATAAGATTATCAACATCAATTCCGTGTACTTTTGCCCCGTCCTCTATGCTTTCAGAAGAAGCAACAGGACAGTCCAGACAATGCATCCCATGCTTTAAAAAAACTTCTCTTGTTTCCGGGAATTCGCTTACTGCTTCACTGATGATCATATCTTTTTTTATTTTATCTGCCATAAAACTGATAAAAGCCTGTTGTTTTATAAAACTTTTCCTGTTTAATCAAAATGATCTATTATCTCTTTGCTTATCCACCTTGACCTTGACAAGAAAGTGATCATTTCTATCTCTATCTCTGCAAGGGTCTTATGTTTCTTCCAGTGTTCCATTATCTTGTCTTCTATCTTTTTAACATTCAATATGTGCTCTATATTTTTGCATGTGTATCTTTTGTCTGAAATCTTTTTTGCTACATCAATCCCAGAAAGAATCGCAAAATATATGCCTTCTCCTGAAAAAGAAGAAGCAAATCCAGCAGCATCTCCAACCAGAAACTTGTTTCCAAACTTATGCCCTTTATAGCCGTATCTTATCATCCCTCCCTGCAGTTCTAGTTTTTTTGTTGAAAATTTCTTTTCACACCAACTGTTGAATATTTTTCTTAATTTTCTTTTTCTTATATTTCTTGAATCTGAACATATTCCAACAGATGTATATTTTCCATGCGGGAATATCCATGCATAACCTGGTCCAAACTTATCATAATCAAAAAAGAGCTCCATATTGTTGAACTTTTTCTTTGTTATATACTGGAAAGCCACAGCATAATCTTTATCTTTGAATCCCAGTGATTTTCTTACTATAGAATTTGAGCCGTCTGCACCAATAAGATATTTGAATTCTATCTTGTCCCTGCCTGAGACCACATGATTGTTTTTTATCTTTTTTACACAGCTGTTCAGCCTTATTTCAGCGCCTGCTTTTTCTGCCTGTTCAGCCATCCACTTTCCAAGAACTTTCCTGTCCATGGTTGATATAAAGAAATTTTTCTGTTTAACTTCTGTCTTTTGATTGGGAGTATGGATGATCACTTTTTTGAATTTCATATCAGTAATCTTAGAAGGTATTCCCAGCTTGAAATCTTTTAAAGTCATGCCTCCTGCACATATCTTATCTCCAAAAATGCTGTCTTTTTCAAGAACTAAAACTTTTTTTCCAGTCTTTGCAAGCGTTTCAGAACATTTCAACCCTGCAGGACCTGCTCCAACAACAACTGCATCATATTTTTTCATTAAAGATAAAAATAAATCAAGAATTTATAAATCATTCTGTTTCAGTCAGCTTTTTTCCGCACTGCTGGCAGAGATATTCTTTTCCTGCTATCTTCTTTCTCCTTATTCTTTTGACTTTTTTGCCGCAGCCTTCACATATAAAATCCACTTCTTCATATTCCATAATCTCAATAAATATAGGAATTATATAAAATTTTACAAAATAAAAAACAGGATAACAGGCAGCAATAAACAACCCATTGCCAAAGATTTCTTTACTCCTGTAAGAGAAGGAAGCATGCCAATAAAACTGCTGACTATTAACACCAGCAACCCAACCCAGGAAGAAAAATAAAAAACAAGCAAAACAATAAGGGTAATTACTGTGATGCAAATGAACTGATAATTTATTTTTGTGATGAATTTTGAAAAACCTCTTGTCAGATACATAGCCAGAAAAGTGGCAATGCCTCCTGCAATCAATCCAGCTGCTAAAAAAACAATCAATTCACTGAAGGTTATTGATTTTAATATATCCATCACTGCAACAACTGCTCCGTTTCTTGCTTTTTCCAATGCGTAAAGAGTAACTAGGCTAAATGTAAAATTAACTGTGTTTATGCCGCCTATCAGAACAATAAAAGAATATTCTCCAATATTTCCAACGAGCTGGCTCCCTATTATTGCTGCCTGAGCAGCTCCAAGTCCTGGAAACAGGGCAGTAAGAGAACCAGAAAAAGTTCCTGCTCCTGTAATCTTTGTTAAGTTTGTTTTACTTAATTTTATTGTTTCTGAAATTTTTTGATCAGGGATTTTAACCTTATTAAACATAGATATTAACAAAAGAGATATACCAAACAATCCTGAAAGCATTGGGAATAAAGGCTGATCCATATTGGGAATTCCAACCAAAACAATTATTCCAAGTATACCTGTAATTAAAAATACAAAAACACCCCATGCCTGTTTATTCAGGCTTTTTTCTTTTAATATCATGAATATAACAACAGCCATCAAAATCCATCCAATATATGGCTGGATAAAAGAATATACAGCAGGGACAACCGGAAGCAATAATGGAATAATAGCAATAGTTCCAATAAGACAGAGCAGGCTTCCAATTGTGGCTAATTTAACTGCCTCAAATCCTTTTCCCTGCATCAATAGCTTATGTCCTGGAAGCACAGCCAAGGCAGTGTCAGCATCAGGAGCCCCTAAAAAAACAGAAGGTATGATATCAAGAAAAGTGTGGGTGACAGCCATCGCAATAATAAAAACTCCAAGAATAATTGAAGGAATTCCGGCAAAATAACCAGAAATACTGACTAATAAAAGAGAAACCAGATTAATATGTATGCCTGGAATTAAGCCTGTTATGATTCCAGCAAAACAGCCAAGTAAGATTGCAATTAATATCTGCAGCATCATTTTTATCTTAGTTTAACAGCATTTGCAATTATATTGTATTCTCCTTCATATTCGTCTATCTCCCCCAATAACTCAATATAGTCTCCTTTTTTCAGATTAATATTTTTCTCTTCTTTAAACAGAATTACATCAATATTCTCTATCTTTTCCTGGGCAATTTCCAGAAACATAACTTTCTCTGTATTGGTTAATCTTTCAACCTTTCCTATAACCCTTACTTCTTTTCCAGTGTCTGAATCAGTTATCTTTCCTACATCAATTTCTTTGGTTTCAATATTTTCAGAGATAAAGAACAATATAGTCAATCCAATTACAGAACATATCAATGCCAGTCTAAATAGATTTTTTTCTTTCATCCTAAAAAATACTATCAGAACTCTTTTTTAAAAAATAAAAATAAAACTGGGCTCTGCCCAAGTTTAAGTTTTTATTCTGTTACAATAATCTCTCCAGAAGTGTCAGGGTAGTTGCTTTTGCTAAGCCACTGGAAGTTTCCTGCTTCTTCAAAAGTATATTCATAAGATTCTCCTGGAAGCAGAGAATGCCAGTCGTCAATAGCTTTGTTTCCTGAGTATGCACCATCGACTTCTTTTCTAAAGCCTACAACATGCTTGAAGTTTTCCTGTTCGTTAATGATTGTGACTGTTGTTCCTGTTTTTATTTCAAGGTCCTCAGGATCTCCCTGGAAATTTGTTATGACAATTATATATTCTGTCTGAGTATTTGCTGTTGTATTGTTGTTTTCTTCTGAATTGTTGTCATCGTCTCCTGTATTTAATCCTGC
>WJKL01000013.1 GCA_014729145.1 Candidatus Woesearchaeota archaeon | reverse complement strand
TGTATGATTGAGGGATATCTCCGTATATTGATGCAGGCCCTCCTGGACACATAATACATTTTCCGTGAGGACAGGAAAAAGGATAAGACATGACTGCTATAACAGCAACGCCGGAGATAGTTCTGGTTGGTTTTGTGATTAGCTTTAGTTTTTTTGCCTGCTTTGGATCTGCATGCAGCAGAATCTGAATATTTGTGGGGTGTTTTTTTACTTTATATTTCTTGCAGAGTTCATGCTTTAATCTGTTCAACTGTCTGTTGTTTGGATGCTGTTCTATTATCTTTTCTATTAATTCTTTATACATCTCTTGTTTTGACATAACAGAAAGATGAAAAATGTTGTATATAAAGGTTTGTAGGAATGACTTAAAAGATAGCGTATATTTTGGGATGTGTTCCAAGAGTGCGTCTGGCCATGCCTTGATTTGCTGTGTAAATCTGCAGCATTTCAAGGCACAGACGCACTCTTGGGACACACCCAATATTTTGATTAAAAATTAAAATTATTAAAATAAATCTAAATAGAATTATTAAAATATGTCTAGACCAAGCTCCAAAGATAATAGCCAGCCCCGAATACAAATACAGCGATCAATCCTGCAGTGACCATCCAGTTGATCGGAACTTTGTATTCTGGTTTTCTGCTGCCTTTTTTCTTGGCTTTTAATGCCATTAAGGTTATTAAAACTCCTTCAAGGCCTCCGGCAATCACACCTGACAATCCGATAATCTTTACAAAAGTTGTAAAGCCGGATAATGCAATTATTAAAGGAGGAAAGCAAGTTAATGCCCATGCAATATTTTGATTAAGTTTATAGTCATAATTATAGGATTCTTTTAATGCAAGTCCTAAAGTTAGGAATGATGTAGTCATTGTGATTATTGCAAGGAAATTTCCTATAAGTATCATATACATTCCTATTGACTCTCCAAGCCCAATAGTGGCAACCTCTGTGGTTGAGCTCCCAGTTACTCCGACAACTGCAACTGCAAAGATTAGATAAGATATTATAGGGATAAGAACTCCGATAAATATTGCTTTCTTTATTTGTTTTTCATTGTTAACCAGTTGTTCCCTTAAAACAGGAATGGATGATGCTCCCAGAAAAGCGAATAATATAACTCCGTAAGGGATCAATATTTTAAAGATATTAAACGAGGTTAGATTTATAATATCTATCTTTCCAAAAGAGGCTGCAGCTATAAACAAGACAATTCCAATAATCAGAGGAAGCATTAATAATTCAGAATTTCCTACTGCTTTTAATCCAACTAAGATGATAAAAGCGACAACTATAAAGAAGATCAGTGAATAAAATAATGAAGGAGATAATCCAAACATTGAAAAACCTCCAAATATTGCAGCAGTTGCAGAGCCAACCCCTATAATATAAGCGATTAAAGCCCCATAGTTTCCGAAGAACATGGCAAAGACCATAAGTTTTTTTCCGAGCTTTCCAAGATATTTTTCAGCATAGCCAGGCAATTGGTGGAGTCCTTTTGTTCTTAAAACAACTTCTCCGAGATAAAGATAAAGCAGCAGTACTATACTTCCAAGCAGGATTATATCCAGAACTCCTGTCCAAAATCCAGCCTGTGCAATTACATAAGGCAGTCCTAAAATTCCTGCTCCAATTATAGTTCCTACTAAAGTTGCAACTGCAATCCAAAATTTTTTTGGGTTTTTCATGGTACTGCTATTGCTCCCTTGATATAGACTTCAAGGATTATGAAAAATACATAAAGCAGGACAAGTGAAAGGCCTTCCTCCCAGTCAACTCTTTTTCCGCTTCTGATAAAAGTTGCAAATATGAATGCTGTTATGAGCATATAAACTCCTGAAGTTATAAACAAAAGAAAATTGGAGGTTATTGGAAATATTAAGGCAGTTATTCCCAATATAAAAGTAACGTTGGCAATATTGCTTCCGATTACATTTCCGATGCTCATTTCAGGATGCCCTTTTAATGCTGCAGTAGTTCCAGATACCAATTCAGGAAGAGATGTCCCTATAGCAACCATAAATAACCCTATCAATATCGGAGGGACAGCGAAAGACAAGGCAATATCTGTTGCAGAGCTTACCAAAAAATTTGCACTGAAGAATAAAGCCACCAGGCTGAAAAGAAAAACACCTACAGAGGTAATAATGCTCCATCTGGAAACTTTATTTTCAAGTTCTTTGCTGAATCTTTTTCTTTCTGAAAAAATCTTCCTTACATATATGAAGAAAGAAAGTATGAGTATGACTCCGTCAATCCTTGAGATTTCATTTCCAATAAGCATTAGAGCAAGCGGCAGGGAACATAAAATTACCATATACAATGAATCTTTTCCTGTTTTTTTGCTTTGGATTTTCATGCCTTTTGCCAAAAGGATGGGAATTCCAATTATTATAGTAAGATTAGCTATATTAGATCCTATAACTGTTCCCAATATTATGGCTGTGTTTTTTTCTATTGCTGAAGCAATTCCTACAAATAGTTCAGGAACAGATGTTGCAAAGGCGAGAAGAATAAAGCCAATGGTATATTCGCTTACATGAAGAAAATTTGCTATCTTTGTCAATGATCTTACCAATAAAGATCCAGAGATAATCAATGCAATGATACTTAATATGAATATTACTATAGGGGGTAACATCATGAGAAACCTCTTATCAGTTCAATTGAAATATAGAATATATAGATAAACAATAAGACAAGGCCGTATCTCCAGGTCATCTCTTTTTTTTCTGAAAGGTGAAGTATGATCGCAAGGCTGAAAATTGTTGCAAGTATTGCTGTCCCTATTAAATTAAAATCGACTTTTAGTGGTGTAATCAGTGCAAATATACCCAAAAACAAAAGAGATTTTACAATTATGCTTCCAAGCGTGTTTCCAAGGCCGAATCCAGATTCTCCTTCGAGAATAGATCTTATTCCTACAAGCATATCAGGAAGAGAAGATGCAATACCTAAGATAAGGATAGCCATTATATAAGTGGGAACATTTAATGTCTTAGATATTGTTATTGAAGAAAATACAAGCCATCTTGAACTTAGGAACAATGCAGCCAGGGCTATTAGGAAGATTAGCATATTTTTCCAAAGCGATCTAAACTGTACATTTTTTCTTACATGTCCTGTTTTTTCTTCTCTTATCCAGATAGCAGCAACATATACAAGATATACTGCTATCAATATTATTCCGTCATATTTTGACAATAATCCGTCTGCTCCGAGAACAAAAGGCAGAGACATCATAAAGAACAAAGGTACTTCTTTTTTTTCGAGGACTTTATTTTCCATCTTAATTTTTCTTCCAACTAAAGCGAGGATCCCTGAAACAAGAGTAATTCCTGTGAGGTTTGAGCCCAAAATAGTTCCAAAGACAATTCCCTGGTCTCCTTCCAAAAGACCGGTGATTGAAGATACAAATTCAGGAACAGACGCTGTTATAGATATAATCAATAATCCAATAAGATAATCAGATAAACCTGTTCTTCTTGCATATTTGTCAATGCCATAGACTATCATATCAGCAGATTTAACCATAATAAAAAAGCTGGCTAATCCTACTAATGAATGGAATATCAATGGGTTTGATGTTATTGTGTTGATCAGATTCATTTTGATAAATTTTTAATTTTAGTGTTAATTCCAGCGAGAGACAGAGTAGTTTAAAATCTACTCTGCCCACTCCCTCACTGGATTGCCATGGCACGAGTTTTCCGCCAAAAAATATTAATCTATGTCTAACCTCCGATATTTTTTCTTTTGTTTTTGATGCATTTCTTTTCAATCTCAAACATCCTGCTTAGATGAAGGCTGCTTTTTCTTCTTGTCTTTTGAACAATACTGAAAACTTTTGCCTTGTTTATTCTTTTATTAATTGTTTAAGCACCTCTTTTTGTCTTTTTGATATCTTGATAAGCTTCTTTTCTGCAAAATTTTTAGAAAAGACTGTGATGAATGCATAATTATCTGATAAAGAGAATAATGTTCTTGGTTTTCCAGGCTTTGCAGAACCTGTTTTTTTCTTTTTTACCAGGCCAGCTGTCTGCAGAAGTCTTAGCTGCTGAGATATGTTTGCAATAGTTGTGTCCAGCTTTTTTGAGAGTTCTAAGGGAGCATATGATTTTGAAGCCAAAAGCTGGATTATTTCCCATTTTGTTCCTGTTAATAGTGTTTCCAGCTCCATCATATATAAAATACAATTACTTATATTTAAATGTTTTGTTTAGTTAATTAATTTAAGTAGTTAAATAATCATTAAAATAGAAAATAATAAAAACTTTTATATATTTAAGAATGAAAATATATCATATGGTACTAGATTTACTGGTGAATCCGACTAAAGCAGAAGGAAAGCCCTGGGAGCTGTTCTTGTTAGGGGCTGGATATTCTTTTGTTGCTGCTTTTCTGGCGTTGTGGATATTCAAGAGCTATATCAGCATTGTTATGATAGCCCTTACAATTATAGCTGCTATTCCAATCATGAGAAAGATAATAAACAATGAAGAAGAAAAGGAAAGGTCTGAGAAAAATGAAAAAAAGTTGTTAAAGGAGCACAGCAAAGCAATAAAGGCTTTTATGTACCTGTTTTTAGGATTTACATTTACATTTACAATGCTTTATCTTTTCATGCCCAGTGCAATTGTTGAGAGAATGTTTAGTGCACAGCTGGAGACAATAATCACTGTTCAGTCTGGGGGTGCACCGACTGGAGAATTTATAGGTTCACTTGGAATATTTAGCAAGATATTTATGAACAACATTAAGATCTTATTGTTTTGTATGGCTTTTTCTTTCTTTTATGGAGCAGGAGCCATATTTATCTTAACCTGGAATGCATCTGTGATGGCAACAGCAATCGGATCTTTTATAAGAAATAATCTTTTTTATGCAAAAGGCATGTTTGATTATTTTCAAGTTACTATGTTTGGGATGCTGCAGTATCTTCTGCATGGAATCCCTGAGATAGTCGCTTATTTTATAGGAGCATTGGCTTCTGGTATGGTAAGCTTTGCATTGATGAAACATGATTTTATGGATGATAAATTTAAGAATATCTTAAAAGATGTTGCAGGGTTGCTGGCTATAGCACTTGCGATTATCTTTATCGCAGCAATAATAGAAGTTTACATCACGCCTTTGATAATCTAACTCTTATAATTAAGGAACCGTATTCAATACAGGCTGGGTCATGTCTCCAAATCTAATGTTTATCTTAAGGTTTTCTGAAAGTATCTTGACTTTTAATACATTGTTTCCACTGCAGGAGTAGTCTTCATATTCCATCTTTTTCCCCATTGTAATATTTTTACATCTTAGTTCTATTAACTTCATCTTTCCAGAAGGCATTATTGTAAGATTATTTGTTCCTTTGGTGATAAATTCTATCTCAAGATCCTGGTCTAAAGGAATGTTGTTTTGAGAGTTTATCACAGCAAGAGAAGGAGTATATACAAAATGACCGGTAGGAGAAGACAATGTTCCCGGCTCGAACAACAAAAAACCGCTCAATACAAACATAGAAAAGCTTATGATAATAAATATTAATTTGGTAAATTTCATCTTATAAATTGTTTTTAATCTGAAGCCTGTTAACCTCTTCTCTTGGAATATCTTTTCTGAAGAATCTTTTTAATTTTCTGCTGAATCTTTTGTCCTGATAGTCTTCACCGATTAGGCTTGACGCCAGATGCCTAAGTTCATAGACAATATTTCTTTTTGGTGCATGTTCTGCTATGTGTTTTGTTTTAGATAGTGCTTCCAGCATCTTTATATCATCAGGAAGTATTGCAAGGACAGGGGTATCAGTTGCTTTTTCAATATCATCAAGATTAAGCTCAAACTTCTTTTTTCTGACTTTGTTTAATACTAAACCTGTTATGGGCGTCTTTTTTTGCTTTGCTAGTCTTACTGCCCTCATGGTTGTGCTCAATGTTGGATAATCAGGAGAGGTAACAACTAAAAGTTTCTCAGAAGCTATCATCGTCGCAAGCATCTCATCGTTCAATGCAGGAGATGAATCAATCAATACAAAATCATAGTTATTCTTTATCTTTTTTAATTTTTCTTTAAGGATGTAGGGGCTTATCTTTTTGCCTATCAATGCTCCAGGGATGATATGAAGATTTTCATCATACTCATATATTGCATCAGACATATCTGCTTTTTTTAGCAAGGCGTCATGTATTGTTGTTTCTGGATCTGTTATTCCAAGATGAAGCCCAAGGTTAGGGGCAGAGAAATTTGCATCTATAATCAGTGTTTTTTTGTTGAATTCATGAGCAATTGTAGCACCAAGGTTCAAAGTAGTGGTTGTTTTTCCAACTCCTCCTTTTATTGATATTATTCCAAGTGTTTTTCCTTTTGCCATCTTTATCTACCTCTTTTTGATTATTCTATCATATCTTCTTTTAATGTATATATTATCTTATTTATATTTACAATCGTTCCAGGTTCAATCATGAATACAAGTTTATACCTATCTTTTGATGAAACAGGCATTTCTATATAGCAGGTATCTTTGCATTTGTTGCTGAACAGACCCATTGCAAATTCTTGGTTTTCTGACAATGAAAGTCTGTTCTCCCATTTAATCTGCTCCAATGGTTCTATCAACAACAGTTTTTCTTCAGCTTCGTTTCCTTCAGGTTCTGCAGCTTCTGCAACAGCCATTCCTGTTATTGAAGTTAGACCTGTTTCTTTTTCTTTGATGTTTTGGTATATCAGGAATTTTTCTCCCTGATCTTCTATGTATATCTCAACACCGCCATAGCCTATTATATTTCCTGTGAGTCTTAAAGAAGTGATATATATCGGATCCAGGCTGTTTGTTGATATTGAATAGGTCTGGCTTTCTTTCACTTCCATGTCAAGTATCTGTGACCTGAAGTCTGCTGAAAAGTGCCCAGTAATTCCAGAATCCTGAAAAAGCAGCAGTGTTGAAACCAGTACTAAAGAAACTGCTGTAAATAATAGGAATTTATAGATGTTGTTGTGTGTTTTTTCCTGTATCATATTTACCTATGTTACTTTTTATATTTTCATACCATATATATATTTTTAAGGTCATCAATTATACTTTTTTTGGTCCTGTTTTTTTTGACTTTCTTGTGTGTTGATTTGTTATGGTTCTTAATATACTTTTCTATTTTTTTTCTTTCCAGTATCATCAAAACAGAAGATACTCCTGCCAAAATAAATGCAAGTATTGTTATTGGAAGCAGCACCCTGTTAGAGTTGGTTATATTTGTAATAACTGCCCCTGCTGCCAGATTCTTTGCTATTGCTGAAACAAAGAGAAGCAGAATAAGGCCCATCAATACAAGGTGAAGTATAGTGAAGATTTTCTTTTTCTTTTTAGATAGGTGTGATTTTCTTGTTGATATCAACACTATAAATATTATCAAAAGCAGTATTGTAGGCAGAAGATAATAAGGGTTTGCTTTTTTATGAGGGAGGACCTTAATTGCCTGCCCGGTCACCGACCCTATACCTGATCCTATAAATCTCAATGTTATATCTGCTTCTTCATCTTTTATCTTGTTTAGTATTATCCTTATGTCCGGCTTTCCATCTGAATCAATATCAATGTTCTCTGCCTGTTTTACATGCAATGTTAGCTTTATTGGATCTGATTCTAT
>WJKL01000087.1 GCA_014729145.1 Candidatus Woesearchaeota archaeon | reverse complement strand
TTTAATTTATTCTCTTCTATTAAAAATACTTTTTTACTTAATTCTTTTATGATTTTTTCCATTAAAAATATAGCTTCTTTTTTTGAAGTTTCTTCTAATATTAAAACAAATTCATCTCCTCCATATCTATAAAGTTTATCTATATATCTTGTATTTTTATTAATGAATGATGCAAAGTTCTTTAAGATAAAATTTCCTGCCAAATGCCCTAAAAAATCATTAATTTCTTTAAATCCATCTAAGTCTAAGAAAACCAATGAAAATTTATTTTTATTTCTTTTTCCTCTTTCTATATAAAAAAGTATATCTTCTTTTAATTTTTTAAGATTCCCTACTTTTGTTAATTCATCAAATCTAATTTTATCGTGAAGAAGTGTAATCTCTTTTATAGTACTGATCATACTTTTTATTAATATCTTTTCTTGATTATTAGGTATTTTATTAAATTTGATTGTTAAATTTAGAAAGTTCCCCCCATTATATATGAAATAGATTTTATTGTATAATCTATATATTTTATTATCCTTTAATTTATTAAAAAAACCAAAAAAATCAGAAGAATTTTTTAATTTTACCTTTGAAAATTCTATTAAGGCGTATTTTACCGAACTTATTGAATTCAATCCTGAAGATATATTCTTTATAATTTCCTGCATGATAATTATTTTATTTTTTAATTTAAATTCTTTTCTATTTTGGCAAATTATTTGTAAATATAGGTATATTTTTAAAGAAAAGAATTCAAATCAAATAAGATGAAAACAGAAGAAAATTTAGTTTTTTTATGTTTTAAGGGTTATTTAAATGAGGATGAAAATAAAGAAGTAAATAATTTATTAAATAAAAAAATAAATTGGGAGTATTTATTTAAGATTTCCGCTATAAATAAAGTTTTTGATAATGTTTTTAAATGCTTAGAAAATGAAATCCCAGAAGAGAATAAAAAAAAGTTTAGAGATTTAGAAAAAATAATCGTAAAGTTCAATAAAAAACACATGCTAGCTTTTGAAACTGTTTTGCCTTCAATTTTAAAATATAATAATATAATTTTATTAAAAGGTATTTCTTTTGCATATACATTATATAAAAAAAAACGAACAAAACCTATAGGCGATATAGACCTATTCATAGATAGGCCTGTTTATTCTACTTATGCAGGAATTTTCTTAGATCATTGTGGAGTTCCCTATGATGTCAAATCCAAATGGCCTTATCTTGAGTATCATCATAACCTTAATCTTTATCAGGGTATGAACTTTGCAAATATGGATTTGAATGAATTTTGGAAAAATGCAAAAAAAATCAATATAAATAATTATTCAGTTGGAATCCTTAAACCTGAAGATAATCTTATTTATCTTTCTTATAGATATTTGACAAAAAGATTTGGGCAATTATATCGGTTTGTTAATTTATATAATCTGATTAATAATAATAATATTAATTGGCATTTATTAATTAAAAATGCAAAAAAATATAGATTAAATTCTTCTTTGTGGATTAATCTTTATCTTTTAAATAAAATATATAATATTGTTCCTAATTCAGTGATAAAATCAATTCAACCAAATAAAATTAAGAGGGTGTTGACTTTTTGGTTAATTAAAGAAGATTTATTTTTTTATAATCCTTTGAAAATTGGAAAATTATCTAGAATTAAAAACAGACTGATGATAAAAATTTTATTATTGAATAGGTATAATTTTTATAAAATGCCCTTTTCAGAATTATTGATCATTTTATTAGGATTATATAAAAAAATATTCAAATTTAAAAAAATAGGTTATATTGTTACTTATCTTGAATTTCGTTTATTATCTTTAATCAAAAGATCTAAATTTAATTTTAAAGAGATGATAGAATATATGCATGGGAAGAATTAAAAATTTTTATTTCATTCCAAAACAGCCTTTATCCTTCTTATACCAGCAGCAGAACTTTTTTCTTTTTTGATTTTGAAATGGCCTAGTTCTTTTGTATTATTAACATGAGGGCCCATGCAAATTTCTTTGGAATAATTTTTTATAGAATAAACCCAGACTTTTTCAGGGTATTTTGCTCCGAATTCTGATTGTGCTCCTGACTCTAATGCTTTGTCTAATTTCATCTCCTGTTTTTTTATTTCAAGACCTGCCTGGATTTGTTTGTTGACTTCATCTTCTACTGCTTTGATCTCTTTATCTGTCAATGCTCTGTCAAAATTAAAATCATATCTTAATCTTTCTGAAGTTATATTGGAGCCTTTTTGTTTAATGTCTGGATCGTTAAGAACTTTTCTTAATGCTTCTCCCAACAAGTGGGTTGCAGTGTGAAGTTTTGCAGTTGCTTTTGATGATTCTGACAAGCCTCCTTTGAACCTTTTTTCTGCTCCTTTTTTTGAGATTTCCTGATGGTGTTCATATTCTTTTTTGAATCCTTTTTCATCTACATTTATATTTTTTTCATTTGCAAGCTCTATGATCATCTCAATAGGAAACCCATAAGATTGGTAAAGAAGAAAAGCATCTTTTCCTGAAATATCTCCCTGCTCAGCTATTTTTTTGAATTCTTTTAGGCCTTTTTCAAGAGTTTTGCTGAATTTTTTCTCTTCTTTTAACAGTTCATCCATGATGAATTTTCTGTTATTTTTTAATTCTGGATAATCATTGCTGTGGATATGGATGATGATTTTTGCAAGAGGCCTGCACAAATCCCCTTTGATGTTTAACAGTCTTCCATGCCTTATAGCTCTTCTGATGAACCTTCTTAGGATATATCCCTGGTCAACATTAGATGGAGTTATTTTTCTTTCATCTCCTAAGATAAAAGTAGCTGCTCTCATGTGATCTGCAATTATCCTTGCGCTTTTGTTTTGCTGTTCAGTAAGGTTTTTTAGTTTTGCTAACTGTTTTATCTCTTTGAAGATCGGCTGGAACAGTTTTGTTTCATATACATTGTCTTTTCCCTGAAGCATGGCAGCAGTTCTTTCAACCCCCATACCAGTGTCAACGTTTTTTTGCTTTAGTTTTTCATATGTGCCGTCTTTCTTTTTGTTATATTCCATGAAAACATCGTTCCAGATCTCGAAGTATTTTCCGCAGGAGCATCCTGGTTTGCATTCTGGTGAGCATTGTCTTTTCCCTGTGTCTATGAACATCTCTGTATCAGGGCCGCATGGTCCTGTTTCTCCTGCAGGACCCCACCAATTGTCTTTTTTTGGAAGGAAATAAATTCTTTCTTCTGGAATCCCTAATGATTTCCATGTTTGGGCTGATTCATCATCCTTTTCAGCATCTTTATCTCCAGCAAAACAGGTTACTGATATTTTTTTAGGATCGAATTTCAGTTCTTTTGTAAGGAATTCATAAGACCATTCAATTGCCTGTTTTTTGAAGTAATCCCCCAAACTCCAGTTTCCAAGCATCTCAAAGAAAGTTAAGTGTGAAGGGTCTCCAACTTCATCTATATCACCTGTTCTGATGCATTTTTGGACGTCTGCAAGCCTTTTTCCAAGCGGATGAGGTTGTCCAGCAAGGAAAGGCACTAAAGGATGCATTCCTGCTGTTGTAAACAGAACTGTTGGATCATGCTCTGGAATTAATGAAGCTGATTCTATTATTGCGTGCTGCTTTTTTTTGAAAAATTTCAAATATTTCTTTTTAAGCTCTGAAGCTTTCATAATGAAGAGGTTAGGAATAATGTTTTTTTAAATGTTTGGTTTAATTATTATTATTATTATTTAATAACAGTTAAGTTTATAAAATAAAAACATTTTAGATTGCATTATAGTGGAAGAAAAAAAGATTGACAAGGAAATTTATAAAGGAATATTAAATTTTGATAAAGGTATATCTATAAGTCTGTCTTTTTTTATAATTATTGCGGGCTCTGTAGGGTTATTTTTGTTATCCAGGGAAGGGATAACTGGTTTTAGTATCCTTAATCTTGAACAATTAGATATAATAAATATGGGCATTATATTTTTTTTAATACTTTTTGTTTCAATAATCCTTGCATTAGTGAATATAATTTATCTTGGAAAGATATCCAAAGAAATTTAATCAATTGTTTTCAATGAAAAAAAAAGAGGTAGATAAGAGCTGGTTAGAATTATTTCTTGCAGTCTATAGAAAATGCAGAGATTCTGTTAATATCCCTCTTTTAGGTTTTGCATTTTTTTTGAGTTTTGCAGCTTCTGCGTTAGATGCGATAAGTCTTGGACTGGTGGTTCCTTTATTAGAACAAGTTTTGAACAATAAAGAATCTCAATTAGGGATTGTTCAAAAGATATTGGATTTTTTTTCAATAACAGAAGCAAAGAATGTGATAATTGCTGTCGCTTTTATGATTCTTGGTGCAGTGATACTCAAGAATGTATTTATCTATGCATCAAGCTTTATCGACAGAAGAATATTTAGAAAGATAACTTATACCTTGGAAACCAAAGCTATGGAAACATATCTAAGCAGAAATTTTTTGTTTTTTGAAAAGAACAAAGTAGGAGATCTTAGTTATAACATCGGTTTAAGCAATATTTTTGTAAATATCTTGAATAGAATAAGGACAATGTCCAGCATTTTTTTTCTTTGCTTATCTTATCTTATCATAATGCTGTATATATCTCCAAAGATAACCTTATTTATAGCCATAATCTTTATTCCTTTATTTTTTATCTCTAAATGGATTAAGAAAATAGTTGAAAAAGTTTCTAAGTTGCTTATAAAAATCGGAAGCCAGACAAGCTCAAAGACTTATGAAATCTTGTCTTCTATACATCTTATAAAACTTTATGCAAATGAAGATAAAGAAAATAAAGAATACAGGAATTTAAAAAAAGAAGCAGTTGATCTGCATATCGGACTGGGAGACAGAGCTGGTCTATTGAGCTCCCTTAATGAGCCTACCCTTACTTTAGGAATTATGCTGCTTGCAGGATTTAGCTATTTTTATTTTCTAGACAGCACCAAAGGAGGTTTAGCAGGATTTATTCCTTTTTTTGTTATACTTAGAAGATTTCAATATAAGTTAGAAAGCTTAATCAGGATGATACCTTCTTTTGCTCAGGATAAAGCATCATTAGACAAGTTCCTTTCAGTTTTTGAAGAAAAGCCCTGGATGAAGATAAAATCAGGAGACAAGAAATTTAAAGGATTGAAAAAAGGCATTGAATTCAAAAATCTTTATTTTGGATATAATAAAAAAAATATTTTGAAGAATATAAATATCCTAATTGAGAAAGGAAAACTTATAGCATTTGTAGGGCCCAGCGGTTCAGGAAAAACGACCCTTGTTGAACTAATACCTAGGATGTTTGATTATAAGAGAGGGAAGATATTGGTTGATAATGTAGACCTCAAAAAATATGATGTCAGATCTTTAAGAAGAAAAATTGGGGTGGTAAGCCAGGATGTGTCCATCTTAGGAAGATCTATAAAAGAAAATATCTGTTATGGTCTTGAAAGAAATGTCAGTAAAAAAGAAATGGTTAAAGCGGCTAAAGATGCAGGAATATATAATTTTATAAAGAAGCTCCCAATGAAATTCAATACCTTGCTTGGAGAGAAAGGAATGAATCTTTCTGGAGGCCAAAAACAGAGAATATCCATAGCGAGAACTTTGCTTAAGAACCCAGATATATTGATATTAGATGAGGCTACATCTGCCTTAGATACTTCTACTGAAAAGAAGATTCAAAAATCTTTGGAAAATGTTTTCAAAGGAAAGACAGTTATTGCTATTGCTCACAGATTGTCTACAATAAGGAATGCTGATAAAGTCGTTGTTCTAGAGGATGGAAAAGTCACTGAGCAAGGCAGTTTTAATGGCTTGCTTAGGAAGAAAGGAAGATTCTATCACTATTGGAATATACAATCTGCATTAGAAAAATGAAGAAAGTTTTGTCTGGTTTTTTATGTTGTTCAGGATAATGCTTTTTTTTAGAAGTTTGTTTAAATCATAATTAAATTTCTTTTTTATCAGGGCTTTTGCGTATTTTAGCATCAGTTCCCTGTCTGAAAATTCAATTGGTTTTTGGTTTAGAGATTTTCTTGTAGCTTCTCTTACAACCCATACTCCAAGGGGAACAGCATAATCTCCTGTGATGAACCTCAATGCAAGTACTGTTCCCTGTCTGTTTATTTTTCTTAGTTTTTCTGTGATTGGAAGCTTTGCTGCATAATATCCTCCTCCACAGTTTTGAGCATAGGATTTTCTTCCTTCAAAGTTTTCATAATCTGTCATGTAAGAAATTTCATCGCTTCTGTTCCATGAGGATTTTGGAAGATATGTTTCAAAGAGCTCATATGTCCAGGGGCCTGGAAAACAGAGGATTAGATAATAATTTCCTAAGTAGCTTCCAAAATAAGCCTGATAGTCTATTTCAGGAAACCATCTTATTTCTTCTAATAAATATTTTGCAAGCATATCATCTGTTGCTGTTATTGACCATCTTGTGGGAACAAGCTTTCTGCTTTTCTTTAATCCCAGAGTTCCAATTGACAGTAGTTTGTTAAGGTCATTTTCATCGAATTTGTTTTCATAAAGGTAGATTAATGCATCATTTGCTTTTAAGTCTGAATCAGAATAGACTTTGTCTACTTTTTTTGGGATTTTGGGATTTGAGGTTATTTTTGCTTTTTCTAGATTTGCATTTGGGCCCATGGGCTGGTTTACAGAGTCTGTCTTTAGCCTGAACTGTGGTTTTTGTTTGAGATTAACTTCAAGCTCAACAGGTTTTTTTGACATCCCTATCTCTCTGCTTATATCTAAGAACTTGTTTTTATCCTGTGCATGCGCCTTAAATCTTGAATTGATAAGACTGCTTCTGAAGTCTATAATCTGTCTTATCTGGTAATTTTGGGATGCCCAGTGTTTGGGTGCATCATATTCCCAGGCGTTTTTTTTAATTTCTGGGGTTGAGAGTATCCCTACATTAAGATAAGGATAGCCGTAATGTCCTATGAATGGAGACGGAGAAGAGCCCATAAAACCCTGTTTAGAGACAGTTTTCTTTAGTTTAAACACTGCCTCTGATTTTGCAAGTATTGGGCAGAATTTTCTTCCGCAAAAACCTCTTCCTTTGCATTTTAAGCATTGGATATTCATAGGAATGATTAATAAGGTGTTATTTTAATGTTTTTTGAAATTTTTTATCAAAAACAGGCTAAGTCAACTCTTTTGAGTTGTGCAAGATCAAGCCTTACTCCAATTTTGCTCGCTAAAAAAAATGCTCACAAAATCTTCGTCTGGCCATGCCATCGATGCTACGCATTGAATGATATTGATGGCACAGACGGTCTTGACTTGCACAACAAAGTTGACAATGCCTCAAAAACATAAGATTTATTAATACTGTATTCTTATTTATCCATAATATGAAAAAGATATTGTCTTTATTGATTGTGCTTGTTTTTTTGACTGGCTGCGGGATAACAGGAAAGATAATTGAAGAAGTTGAAGAACAGCCTACTCAAGAAGAAAAAGATCAGGCTAAATTAGATGAAGCAGTTGAGGAAAAAGATGTTTCTAAATGTTATTATATACAAGAACAGTTAATAAGAGAAGAATGTTTTAAAGTACTTGCTAAAGAATTGAATGATCCTTCAATATGCAATAATTTATTAGGCGGATTAAAAGAATCCTGCAAAGAAGAGATCTAGATTATTTTTTTTAAAAATTTATTTTTTCTTAGAATATTTCTTGCTCCCTGACCTAATACAATTCCGATTGTGTTTCTAATTAAGTCATCAATACCAAATAATCTTCCTGGAATGAAATATTGCAGTATCTCTATTAATGTTCCGAATAGAAAGCAGTATAATATTGCTAGGTTATAATGATTTTTTAATTTTGAATGGAATAATGATATTCCCATGAAAAAACTAAGAAAAAGATATGCGAAAAGATGCATAAAGTTAAAATTAAAACCTGGCTGTTTACTGATAATAATCTCCTGAGGCATTAAACTAAAATAAGATATTACTATGATTGTGATCAAGGAAGGTATCCAATACAGAAAAGGATATTTGTTGATCTTTTTGATTACATCCATAGATGTTTTATTTCTTTATTGTTATTTAAATGTTTAGATAATAGAAAGTTTTTAATATTCTAAATTAAATTTTGTTTTTATGGGTATTTATTTGATTATTAAAAGAATAATGGATATAATTGTTTCATTGATTGGATTGATAGTTCTGAGTCCATTGTTTTTGATCATATTTTTATGGATAAAATTGACGTCAAAAGGGCCAATTATCTACAAACATGAAAGACTGGGAAAAGATCATCGGGTGTTTAATGTATATAAGTTTAGATCAATGTTTGTAGGTGCGAGAGATATGCAGAAAGAAGGGGTTTCCAGTGATAAACTAAAGACATCTACAGGCATATTTATAAGAAAAGCTTTTTTGGATGAAATACTGCAATTAATCAATGTTTTAAAAGGAGATATGAGTTTAGTAGGGCCAAGGCCATATGATAAAGAGGATAAAAAAAAATTAAACATAAAACCAGGAATGACTGGAATTCAGGCTCTTTATAATTATCTCCCTAATAAAGAAAAGGACAGTTTTATACAGGAACATTTTGGTGTTGGAAAGGATTTTGATTCTTTTTATGAGAAAAATAGGTCATTTTTTTTGGATATGAAGATTATTTTTTATACTATCATCGTGTTGATCAAAAGAATGTTCACAAGAGCTTCTGAGATAGGAACTAGGATATGATTAAAAGGTTTTATAATAAAATCCTTTTTTTTCAGCCTGTTCTTTGTTATAGAATCCTTTTACATCTATCAAGATTGGTTTTTCAGGCATCATTTCTTTTAATCTATCTAAAGTGGTTTCTTTGAATATGTCATGGGGGCTGAATACGACCACTGCATCAAATTCGTCTTCTTCTTTAAATTGTTCTATTCCAAATTTCTTAATATCTTGTTCTGAAATTAAAGGATCGTATGCTTTGACATTGATTGAATATTTTTTTAGATATCTTATCACATCTTTGATCTTGCTATTTCTAGTGTCAGGAGTATTTTCTTTGAATGTGAGGCCCATTATAAGTACTTTTGAACCAGTAATTTGTTTTTTTTGCTTCATCAAGGCTCTTAATACCATATTATTAAGATGTTTGGACATAAATTCATTTATCTCCCTTCCTACAAGTATTACTTTTGGTTCATATCCCAGGCGTTTGGCTTTATAAGTTAGGTAATAAGGATCTACACCAATACAATGTCCTCCAACT
>WJKL01000012.1 GCA_014729145.1 Candidatus Woesearchaeota archaeon | reverse complement strand
TTTCTTTAGAAACGTTTATATAGTAGAAAACAGTAAACTAGTCTAAACCATATCATATAAAGAGGTGAAACAGATGGCTAAGAAGAAAAAAGGAGATGCAAAAAAGACTGGACATTATTCTTTTATAGCAGGTATTGTCCTGGCAGTGTTGATTGCGCTGGTGCCTCAGCTAAGAGGAGATATTTCTGTCTGGATATTAGTGATATTAGGTGTTATTGTTGGGCTGTTAAATGTAACTGCAAAAGAAACAACAGGTTTTTTGGTTGCTTCAATGGCTTTGATAATCGCCAGCAGTGCTAGTGCTTTGACTTTGGCTACAATATGGACAGGATTGACATCTATACTTGGAAACATAATAGTGTTTGTAAGTCCTGCTGCAATCGTAGTTGCATTAAAGACTGTTTATTCACTAGCAGAAAATTAAGCTTTGAGTAATTCGAGGTTTTAATTTTTTTTCTTTTTTTATTTTTAAAATTAAAGGGGGTAAATTGATGAAAAGGATCAAGATCGACAAACTTTTTACAGAAGAGAAGACAATGATGCTTGCTTATGACCATGGTCTAGAGCACGGCCCTATTGATTTTAATGCAGATGATGTGGATCCCGAGTATGTTATCTATATTGCAATCAACGGGGGCTATAATGCATTTATCTGTCAGAAAGGTATTGCTGAGAAGTATCATGAAAACTACAGGAAGAAAATTCCATTGATAGTTAAATTAAACGGGAAAAGCAATATTCCAAGAATATTTCCTATCTCGAGACAGCTTTGTTCTGTAAAAAAAGCAGTGGACCTGGGAGCAGATGCTGTTGGATATACTGTTTATGTGGGAAGCCCTCTTGAGCCGAAGATATTTGAGGATTTTGGAAAGATCCAGGAAGAGGCTCATGATTACGGGCTGCCTGTAGTGGCTTGGATGTATCCAAGAGGAAGATTTGTATCTAATGAGACAAGCACAAGCATGCTTTCTTATGCTGCAAGGATCGGACTGGAATTAGGAGCAGATATATTAAAAATAAAATATAACGGGAAAAAAGAAGAGTTTAAATGGGTTGTCAAGTGTGCAGGAAAAGCAAGGGTTGCAGTTGCAGGAGGAAGCAAACTGCCTGATATTGACCTGCTGAAAAGAGTAAAGGACATGATGGAAACAGGAATATCTGGTATGGCAATCGGAAGAAATATCTGGCAGCACAAAAATCCTATGAAGATGACTGCAGCAGTCAAAAGCATTATTTTTGAAGACGCTGAAGTCAAAGAAGCGATGGAATATCTTAAATAACCCTTTGATTCAACCTTATAACAAAAAATATTATAAAGTGGTTGTTGTTTTTCTATGTTTATGCTGGAAGAAATTATAATCTTAATATTTATGACCATGATTCCTTTTTTGGAGTTAAGGGCATCTATACCCTATGGTATCTTGTTTTTAGGGATGAACTGGTTTTTAGTTTTTTTTGTCTGTGTAATATCAAACATATTATTGGCGCCGCTGGTCTATATTTTTGTAAACTATATCATGAAATTTTTTCTTAAGATCCAACTTATAGATAAAATATATAAAAAACTAATAATAAGAACACAAAAAAGAGTTGAACCTTATGTGGACAAGTATGGAAAGATAGGATTAGCTTTGTTTATAGGAATTCCGTTCCCTGGAAGCGGGGTTTATTCAGGCGGATTAGGGGCTTATCTGCTGGGGTTTGATTTTAAGGATTATATAAAGGCATCTATAATCGGGGTATTGATTGCGGGGGTCTTGGTCACGCTTATATGCTTGTTCGGGAATGGAGCGTGGAACTTTTTTATCAAGGTGTGAAGATGATTCCAAAAAGAGAGATAAGAAGAAAAGTATTTCATATATTGTGCGGGATAATCTTTGTTGTTCTGATATATTTTGATATAATTAATGCGTTTGTCATGGCAGTATCTGTCCTGGCAGGACTTCTGCTGTCTTTTATATACAAAAAGATCAGGATACCTTTCCTGCATAAGATCCTTGTATTGATGGACAGGCCAAGAGATATCAAAACCTTTCCTGGAAAAGGAGCTATATTGTATGGTATAGGAGCATTATTGGTGCTATTGTTTTTTGAAAAAGATATTGCGATGGCAAGTATAATGATACTGGCGCTTGGAGATTCTATTGCCCCTTTAATTGGACAGTACGGCCAGATAAGGCATCCTTTAGACAAAAAGAAATTCTTAGAAGGGAGTCTTGCAGGAGCAGTAGCCGGCTTTTTAGGAGCATGGCTTTTTGTAGCATGGTATCAGGCTTTGATAGCTGCTGCTGCTGCTATGATATCAGAAGGGATCACATTAAAGATAGGCTCAAATCAGCTTGATGATAATATAATCATGCCTTTGGTTGCAGGAGTTATCCTATGGCTGGTCAGGGTTTTGGTATAGAATCATAAAGTTCAGAAGAAACTATTTCTAGATAATGTTCATGACCTATCAACATTACATCAATCGATTTTTTTCTGGAATTGAATGATTTAAGGGTTACTCTTGAATCTGAGCCTATTTTCACAGGATTATAAAGAGAACATTCCTCTCCTTTTGGGGTTTCTTTGATATAAGCTCTTCCCTGTTCTTTTAGATAATAAAATAATTTACATTTAGTTATGTCCTCTTTTTGCTCTCTTTCTAAATATATATTACAAAGGTCTTTAGGAATAGTGATTTGATTCTGTTTATTGACGGATGCTTTTTTATTTATAGCTATAGGTACATGTACTTTAACATGGCTTTCTAAGTTTGCTTGCTTTTCCATAACCCATATCATTTAAAGTTATTTAAAAACCTTCGTGATTTCAGGGTGTGTCCTAAGAGTTCTACTTCACTGAACAAAACCCTAAACCCAAGTTTAGGAACTTATTCAGCTACGTCTGACCATGACTTGATTTGCTGTGCAAATCTGCAGCATTTCAAGGCACAGACGCACTCTTGGGACATACCCGTGATTTCAGAAGAATTTAAATATGATAAAATAAGATTTAATTTTATGAAGATATTAACTTTTGTTGATCTGCATGGAAATAAAAAAACATTAAGAAAGCTTGTCAAGAGAGCAAAGAAAAAGGATATTGATTTAGTTATCTGTGCAGGAGACTTTACTATATTTGGAGAAGAGCAGAAGGATATACTTTCTGAGCTGGACAAGGCAAAAAAGCCTGTATTAATTATTCATGGAAACCATGAAGAAGCTAAAGAGGTAAGAAAGGACTGCAAGAAATTAGATAACTGTAATTTTATCTACAGAAAAAAATTCAGGAAGAATGGTTATCTGTTCATAGGATGGGGTGGCGGAGGCTTTGATTTTAAGGATAAGAAATTTGAGAAATATTTCAAGAAATTAAAAACAAAGAAAGAGGACAAGATTGTGCTGATAAGCCATGCTCCACCTTACGATACAAAGATCGACAAGATAGGAAAAGAGCATGCCGGAAACAAATCAATAAGAAAATTTATCAAGAAGTTCGAGCCTGTGCTTGCGGTTTCAGGGCACCTGCATGAATGCGTGGGAGAGGACAGAATAGGGAAGACAAGAATAGTCAATCCAGGCTATAAGGGAAAGATAATAACAATATAAACTATAAAAATATTTAAAGAAAGAATTCTAAAATTTATCTCATGGGTAAATTAGAAGTTCAGGCCAGAGAAAGCCTGGAAAAGCTTATCAATGGAAAAAATATAGAGCTAGATGAAAAAGCTCTGCAAATCCAAAGACTGAAATTAATCTATATAGTCAACAAATGGAACAGTAGAAGGAGTGAGGATGAAATTGTTGAAGAGAGTCTTAAAATAGAACAGAAGGCCAACAGATTGGAGAAAGAAAAAAAGGAATTGACCGAAGAGAAACATGAACTGCTGACTGAACAATATATAATGAGGAATAATTCTTTAGCTCTTGCAAGAAATATAAAAAATATACTTGGAGAAGACGGTCTTGGGATTAATCAAGAAAATGAAATAGTATATGTGGGAGAAAATGTCCAGAAACTGCTGGGTTATTCTGAAGAAGAGCTGCTGGGAAAAGGATACAATGTGCTTGTGAGTGAATTAAATCAGAGGATAATAGACAGTTACCTATTTTTGCTGAAGGAGAGCCAAGTTGAGAAAGAGCGCATCCTTAAGTTCAAAAGAAAAGGCAAAAAAAGGCCAATCTCATATTATGTGGGATTTGAAAATGTTTTCAAAAATATAGTAAGAGGCATCATATTCAACAAAAAGGCAGGATTTTTTACAGGAAGCAAAGAAGAAGACACTATTTTAGTGGATTATGAATATGACAGAGATGTGTTTGATGAAAGATTAGAGGAAATAAAAGAAGAGAAAAACAAAAACATATTGATTGACCTGAATAGGGCAATGCATTTTAAAAACGGCACTTTAGAAAAAATAAGCAGCATAGCAAAATCCAGGCCTGAAAATGTTCAGATACTTAACCCTTCAAATGAGAATTATAAAATATTGCTGGAATATGATGTAAAAAAAGAACAATTAGTCAAGTCAAACTAATCTTTAGCAAGCAAAACAACCCTTGATTCTTTTTTCTCGTCTTTAAGTTTGTATTCTTTAAGATGCTTTAATATATCTTTAGAAAATGCTTTTACTTCATGATGTCTTGGCATCCTATCAATTGTCAATCTTTGGCGGGAGGCTCCTACAAACATATATGCTTTTACTTCAACAAAATCAGGGGATGCTTTTTTTATTAAGCTTGCGTACTGCTCTGGATGGACATCATTAAGGCCTTTTAATACTGTTATCCTCAATACTGTTTTTGTGTTTAGTTTTTTTAGGATTTCAAGGGATTTATTCAGCTTTTCCCAGGCATCTTTAATTTGTGATTGGTCTATCTTCCTGAACAACTCCTTGTTTGGTGCATCCAAGGAAAGATACATATTTGTGGGAAGAGGATGGAGATCAGCAAGAACATCCGGACATAAACCATTTGAAACAACATAAGCAGTTGCATCTCTTTTCAATATTTCATTTATGAGTTCGCCTAATTTTGGATACAAAGTGGGCTCTCCTGAAAGAGATATTGCAAACTGGTTTGGGATCTGCGCTTCTTTGAATTTCTTCTTGTTTAATTTTTTATTTCCACCAAAACCTGAAATCTGTTTTTGCTGGGCTTTGATGGCTTTGTCTATCAATTTTTTAGGATCGTCTAATTTTCCTTTTATATCAATACCTTCTGTATATTGGGTTGGACGCCAGCAGAAGATACATCTGTTTTGGCAGTGATTTACTGTTGTAGATAATTGGCAGCATCTATGAGAAGAAATACCATAGAATTTCTCTTTGTAGCATACTCCTTCATCCAGCAGTGATTTTTTTGTCCATGCGCATATCTTTACAGCTGAATGGCTGCCTATAAATGCATACTGCTGATTCTCAAGAAGTTTTTTCAGCTCTGGTTTTATCTTTGACATAACAGACAAAGAGAAGCAAAAATATATAAAGCTTAGGTAATTTAAAAAAAGAGATGAAACAATTTAAAGAAGCTTTGAAACTCCTGAAAGATTCTGATGAGTTTAAGGAATGGAAAGAAAAGAACCCGGAAACTTATCTGAGTTATGCGATGTATATTGTTGAAGATGAGGATGACAACTGGAAGATAGGCTATTACCACAAGGAGCATGACAAAGTGACCTCTTTTGATGTAGGAGATAAGATAAAGGTAGAGCCTGAAGACAAGGTGCTAAAGGAAAAAGACAAGACAGTGGGAAAGATAGACGCAGGAAAGGTAAAGCATGATATTAGTGATGCGGTTACCACTGCAGTGAATCTTCAGGAAGAGGAATATGCTACAGAAGCTCCAAAAAAGATAATCGCTATACTTCAGACATTAGGGGGAGAGCAGGTTTGGAACATCACCTTCTTTACACAAAGCTTCAATACTCTTAATTTCAAGATAAGAAGCGAGAGTTTGAGAGTGATCGATAAGAAACTACAGCCTTTGTTCAAGATGGACCAGAAAGGTATGGCTGATCTCGCTGAGAAACTTCAGAAAAAGTAGTAAATTCTGAATTAAATATCTGATTTTTATCTTTAAGTGGTATCGGTCTTAATTATATAGTTTCTTAATTATACTTTTGAGTTACATATTATTTATATATGAGTTTTATTTTTTAAAAAATGAAAAATGAAGATTCCAGTTAAAATAACAGACGGGGCAAAGCTGCCAACATATGCGAATCCCGGTGATGCTGGAATGGATTTTTATTCTAAGGAAGAAGCTGTCTTAAAACCTGGAGAGAAAAGGATATTTGGAACAGGGGCTCATATGGCTATCCCTGAAAACCATGTTGGATTGATCTGGGACAGAAGCGGAAATGCAGCCAAACATGGAATACATGTTCTGGCAGGTGTAATTGATGCAGGATACAGAGGAGAGATAGGAATTGTCCTGAAGAATCTTGGAGATAAAGAGTTTACAATCACAAAGCACATGAAGATCGCTCAGATGCTTATACAACCAGTTGTATCCGGAGCTGTTGAAGAAGTTCAGGAGCTTGATGATACAGTGCGGGGAAAAGGGGGTTTCGGAAGTACCGGAACCCATTAGGTGTTTAGATAGGGAGAAGGCAGGAGGTGACCTTTTATCCCTTTATTATAATCATAGACAAAAAATAGAGGTGAATCGTATGGGAAAACCATTAGTGAGTTATGCTGCATCAAAAGACTGTGTAAGCTTAGATAATTTCAGCAAAGAAAAAGAGCCAAGAGAATCAGAATAAATATTTGATGTGTTTTTTAACATCATCAAATACTTTTTCTATCTGTCTTGTTGCATCTATGATTATGATGTTTTCTTGAGGCAGTTGTTCTTTAAGTTTGATATAATTCTGTCTTAGTTCTTCCTGAAACTTTAGATCCTTGTCAAATACTTCTGTTGCGCCGTCTTTTTTCCTTCTTTCAAAAGCGATTTTGGCTGGACAGTCAAATATAATTGTTAAATCTGGAATTAGCATGTTTTTGTGTATATCAAGAAGTTTTTGTAACGGCATTCCCTGGGTCTGCTGGTAAGTTAAAGTAGAATATTTGTATCTGTCAGAAAGTACGTGGGTCCCATTTTTAAGATTTGGCCGGATATATCTTTTAAGATGATTTTTTCTGTCTTTGACAAAAGCATTTGCATACCATTTTGCATCCTGTTTTGCATCAGTTTGTTCAGCTAATCTTTTTCTTATTTCCTTGAAATCCCTGGTGGGTTCTCTGGTAAGAAATATATCATGATTTTTGCTTAAATCAAATAGATAAGAAGAAGCTAATTTAAGCTGAGTTCCTTTACCGCAACCATCTATCCCTTCAAAAACTATGAATTTTCCCTGCATTTTATCTTCAGTAATAAGGAAACTGCTGACACAGATCATATACTTTCTTTCTTATTTTCTTCTGTATATCTTTTTTGTCAAGATTGTTTATTATGTCTGCCATGTATTTTCCTATAGTCTCCATCTCAGCTGCTTTCATTCCTCTTGTAGTAAGAATGGGTGTTCCGAGTCTTACTCCGGATGGTTTAAATGGAGTAGAAGGATCAAATGGAATTGTATTGCAGTTTGTGATTATACCTGCATTCTCAAGGGCAACTGCGGCTTTTTTTCCCATGCCTTTCTTGCCTACTGATTTTGTCCTGATCAAATCTATAAGTATTAAATGGGTGTCTGTTCCGCCTGAAACAAGATTGATCCCTTCTGATATCAGCTTGTCAGCAAGGGCTTTTGCATTCTTTGTTATCTGTTTTGCATAGACCTTGAATCCAGGCTGCATGGCTTCTGAAAATGCAACTGCTTTTGCTGCGATAGTGTGTTCATGAGGTCCTCCCTGGAGTCCTGGAAATACTGCTTTGTCTATGGCCTTTGCAAATTTTTTCTTGCAGAGAATTATTGCAGATCTTGGCCCTCTTAATGTCTTATGGGTTGTTGTGGTGACAACGTCTGTAAAAGGAAAAGGTGTTGGATGTGAATCTCCTGCTATCAGCCCCGCAATATGAGAGATATCTGCCATTGAGATAGCTCCAACTGACTGTGCAATATCATGGAATTCCTTAAAATCTATCTCTCTTGGATATGCTGTAAATCCTGAAAGAATAAGCTTTGGTTTTTCTTTTTCAGCCAATTTCCTGATCTTGTCCATATCAAGCATACCTGTTTCCTTGTCAACACCATATTCTATAAAATTATAATATTTTCCTGAGAAATTAACAGGAGAGCCATGAGTCAGATGCCCTCCATGAGAAAGATTCATACCCAAAACCTTGTCTCCTCTTTGTAATAAAGCAAAATAGACAGCCATATTGGCTGGAGAGCCTGAATTCGGCTGTACATTGGCGTGTTCTGCATTGAAAAGTTTTTTTGCTCTTTCAATTGCAAGGATTTCAGCAGAATCAACATTTTTGTTTCCCTGATAATATCTTTTTTTGGGGTAACCTTCTGCATATTTGTTCATCAGGACAGAACCTGCTGCCTGAAGAACAGCTTTGCTTGAATAATTTTCAGAAGGTATCATATTAAGTTCATTCTGCTGTCTTTTTTTCTCATTCTGGACAATGGAATTCACTATCATATCCTGTTTGGCAAGGGGTGTTTTCTTTATCCTTTTGTATGTATTGAATGAAAATTTTACTTTTTCATCTGTATTTTTATCTATGCCTTCATGTTCTTCTGTCTTTTCAAGCTTCCATTCATCCCAGTTTATCTCTGGATAGAAAACATCTCCTTTGTATTCCTTGTCTATCTTTGTAAGCTCAAAAGTATCTGCAACCTCCATACCCAGCCTGTAGATTGTTGCGCCTCCAGTGATAAAAATTTTTTCCTCTCCCTTATCTTTGCAGTATTCCAATGCTTTATAGAAATCATGAAAAACTGTGGTTCCTTCAGGATTATAGTCTTTGTCAAAAGTCAGAACTATATTTTCCCTTCCAGGAAGAGGTTTTGCATTATCAGGAAGAGATTCATATGTTTTGTCTCCCATTATACATGGGTGGCCTGTGGTTTGCTCTTTGAAATGCTGGAAATCCTCTGATATTCTCCACGGGATATCATTATCTTTTCCTATTGTGTTGTCTTTTGCAACAGCAACTATAACTATTATTTCAGTCATTTTATTTACCTCATACAGATATTTTGAATTTGATTCTTGGGTGGTGCTTGTAGTTTTGGACTGCGGTGTCTTCATAATTCCATTCAAAAATAGATGTGAAATTTTTTGTCCTGATTGTTGGAAGGGGGTATGGCTTTCTTTTGATCTGTTCTTTTAACCCATCTATGTGGTTTGTGTATATGTGGGTGTCTCCAAGAAAACCCACCAGTTTTCCCTCTTCAAAACCTGATTCTTTTGCCAGGAGATGAAGCAATAAAGCATAAGAAGCAATATTAAAAGGCAAACCTAAAGCAGAATCAACAGACCTTTGGTTCCAGAGAAGATTTAACCTGTTATTTATCACAGTAACCTGAAATGAATAATGGCACGGCGGAAGGGCCATCCTATGAAAATCTACAGGGTTCCATGCAGAAACTATCATTCTCCTGTCAGATGGGTCTGTCTTCAGCTTTTCTACAACATTCTTAAGCTGGTCAACTCCATCTCCTTTAGGGGGTTTGTCCCAGGTCGTGTATTTCGCTCCGAAATTTCTCCACTGCCAGCCGTAGATTGGCCCCAACTCTCTTTCTTTCATCATCTTTTTTTTTGTCTCTTCATCATGCCCATATTTCACCTTGTCTGGAGAGCACCATTCGTCCCAGATATGGTTGTTCTTGTCTCTGAGCCAGTTTTTGTCTGTTATCCCTTTTATGAAGAATTCCAATTCAGAAGCTACAAGCCTTAAAGGAACTGATTTTGTGGTCAAAAGAGGGAAGCCTTCTGACATGTCATGTTTAAACATGGCTCCTGCAATAGCTATTGTTCCTGTTCCTGTCCTATCCTCTTTTTTTACTCCTTGTTCTAGAATTGTTCTTATTATATCCAAATATTCTTTCATCTCAACCCCCTTGCTCTAAAAATGAGATTGTGCTTTATATATTTTTGTATTCTTAAAAATAATAAAATATTTATTTGGAGTTATTATTCTTTGGTTATGATCATAGGGGTTACAGGCAGTTTCTGCGGGGGCAAGGACACTGCTGCTGAATATTTAGCTGAAAAAGGATTCAAGCATATATCTCTTTCTGATATGATCAGAGAAGAATGCAAGAAAAGAAAAAGAAAGGTAACAAGAGATAACCTGCAGGAAATTGGAAAAGATCTCAGGGAAAAATACGGGAATTCTGTGCTTGCTGAAAAAGCATTGGATAAGGTAAAAGGAAAAGACTGTGTTGTTACTTCGATAAGGCACCCTGATGAGATTGATGTACTTCAAAGAAATGCTGATTTTACTTTGATAAAAGTTGAAGCTCCTGCCAAAACAAGGTTTAAAAGGATGAAGCTGAGAAACAGGGAGGAAGACCCCCAGACATTCAGAGAATTCAAGAAAACTGAGAAAAAAGAGATGAAAGGAAAAGGTTCAGGGCAGCGGCTTAAGGAATGCAATGATAAAGCAAAGATTGTTTTGATCAATAATTCAAGTCTTGAGGTTTTGAAGCAGAAAGTGGATAAGCTTGTTGAAGATCTAAGAGATAAAGAAAAAAAAGATCAAGATGAGAAAAGAAAAGATTATATCTCCTGGGATGATTATTTTATGGGTGTAGCAAAATTATCTGCGTTAAGAAGCAAAGACCCGAATACACAGGTTGGGGCATGCATCGTGAATCAGCAGAAAAAGATTGTGGGTATAGGCTATAATGGATTTCCTATTGGGTGTTCTGATGAAAAACTGCCCTGGGGGAAGAAAGGAAATTTTCTGGATACAAAATATCCGTATGTTGCCCATGCTGAACTAAATGCTATCCTTAATTCAACTGTAAAATTAGACAACTGTAAAATCTATGTGGCTTTGTTTCCATGCAACGAATGCTGCAAGCTGATAATACAAAGCGGGATAAAAGAAGTTATCTATCTTAGCAATAAATATGCTGATTCTGACGTTGTAAAGGCCTCAAAAAGAATGATGGATATGGCTGGAATCAGACACAGAAAGTATAAACCAAAAGAAAAAAGAATAAGTATAGATTTAACTGATATTTAGTATCTTATTCTTGGAAGTCTTTCCTGAAGTGATTGTTACTTTCTTTTTCAATGTTTTTTGCATGAAGTTGATTAGCTCTTTGTTTGCTTTTCCTTTTTGAGGGGGAGCTTTGATGTTTATGTTCAATTGTTCTTTCTCTTTGTCCCATGATCTTATCTGGTTTTTCGGAGAATTGGGCCTTATCTTTACTTTTAGCCTGTTGTTCTTGATGTGGTCATCAATCATAATGCCTCCAGATATGTTTGCATTTTTCACATTTGAAAAACTGGGTTGCAGGCTCGTCTGAAGCTCTGGTCTGAACTTCCCAAAAATATGCTTTTTTGTGTCCGCATTTTGGGCATTCTTTTTCAACAAGAGGAAGGGCTTCTTTTTCCTCTTCAACAACTTCAAAGGAATGTGCATCTTTTTTCATAGTCTCTTTTATCTTGGTCTCTTCTACATCCTTTGTCTTGTAGCCACAGCTACATACCATTGTCTTTTTTCCTTTTTTTTCTTTTGGCTTCATCAAAGAGCCGCATTTTGGGCAGAATAATGTCATATAATCACCTTGGTCTTATTATATTAAAAAATTTAACAGCAGTTATCTTTATCCATCCTAGAAAGGGAACTCTTGCTACAGCTTTTCCAAGTATCCTATTCTGATGGATCTTTTCTTCTTTTAATGAAGGATATGAAGAAGGATTATGGTCTCCTTTGGTCTGGAAATAAAAAGTACTATTTATCTTTTCTCTTTTGATAACTCTATGGATTATGGGGTCGGGACGGATGCTCTGGAAGACAATTATATCACCCACTTCTATATTTTCAGGTTCTGAGCCGTACAGGATCATGATGTCTCCTTTATTAAACCCATTCCTGAAATTGAAATCATGGAATTCTTCTTTGGTTATGTTGAAATTTCTATAGTAAAGAGCCTGGTTGCAGTTGGTGTTGATGCAGAAAGCTTCAGATTCCCACCAATCATCAAAACTTCCGTCATGCTCCATCGAGCCTGAAACGACAGCAACAACAGGATAAGAGGTTGATAAAATAAAACCCAAAGCAGGATAGACCAAAAATTTTATTATTACAAAAGCGAGGATAATATTGACAATCCAGCTCCAGGCTGAGTTGGATTCCCAGATAAACCACCATATTTTCTTTAAAAGTTTTTTAAATTCCTGCCTGTTCATAATGTTGAATAGAACACAAAAGTATTATAAACCTATCGATTTTACTGGAAAACATGAAATATGTGAATGACAAGGGAAGAGAAGTCGCTTCAAACTATTATGAGGGGATACTGCAGCTTAGAAATCCTAGCGGAGAAGTGATCAAATTTGTAAAGGATGCGATAAAAAACGAAGAAAGGGTTTTTACTGCTAAAAGAAACAAGGTCAGGAACGGATTTGATTATAAACTCAGCAGCAAAAAGTTTTTGATGGATATCGGAAAAAGACTGCAGAGAAAGTTTGGAGGAGAGGTAAAAATAAGCAGCAAATTATATGGGGTAAGCCGGGAGACAAGCAAAAAAATATACAGGATCACTGTTTTATTTAGATTGCCTAATTTTAAGGTAGGCGATACTGTAAAGATCCCCGGAAGATTTGTAAAGGTTACAAGATTAGGGAGTCGAGTTTTTGGTGTGGATGTAGATACAGGAAAGAAAATATCTTTTGATTATGACAAGGTAATCTAACGCTCCTGTCTGTATTGGGTTATTACCTGGTCAAGGATATTCAATTTTTTCAGCTCTTTTTCTATCTGTTTTTTGTCTGCTAGAGCATAGAATTTGATCTCAAAGATGTCAATATCTTTTGCTTTTATTATTGAAAAGGGAAGCTTATGTCTTTTTCCTATATTCTTTACTATCAAGATGCTTATCTTATCTTTTAGTTCCTGTATTGTCTTTTCTGAATGTATATCTGCGTCTTCTATCAGAAGTAAGTCTTTTTCAGTTATGTTTAATCTTTTTTCTTTTGCCTTGAATTCATCATATCCAAGATTGTCTAGTTTTTTTAAAAGAACTTTATTTTTATCTATCCTGGATATAAAATTATTGAGGCAGGATATCTGTTTTTGGTTTTCCTGCATCAGGGAATTTTTTTGTTTTATCTTTTTATCTAGGAATTTTATAGTTTTTTCTTTTTGAGATAGTTTTTGAGGTATTTTCTTTTTAGATATCAGTTTAGATCCTTTTTTTAAGAGTTTTTTGTTTTGTTTTTTCAGTCTTTGGTTTTGTCTTGTTAATTCAGTTATGTCTTTTTCTGCTGTATCTAATCTTGACTTTAATTTCTTGAATTTAGATATGGTAAGCTTAGGCTTTGGTTTTTTCTTTGGTGGTTTTTTCTTTGTGGTGAAATCTGGTTTTTCTATCTTGTTGACTGCTGATTTTATCGAGATGTTGTTTTTTATCACTGTTTGAGCTACTTTATCAAAGAGATCCTGTTTATTTAGCTGTTTTAGTCTTTTTCTTATTTTATCCAGCAGCGGTTTGAGAATCTTATAGGCGTACAAAGATGAGGCTAGTGCATCTCTTTGATGGTCGTTTTTGAGTCTGTATTTTTTGGTGAGCTCTTTTTTTTCCTTTATGGTTAAGTCTGTATCAGGTTCTATGAGTTTTGAGCCTGTTTTTACTGAGAAGTTTTCCACAAAAGAAGGGGCAGGAGAAACATCACACCCTATGGCTAAGGGTTTTCCAATGTTTATTATTTTTGAGATTAGCTTGTTTAGGTTAAGTTTTTTTGAAGAGTCTATATTAAGCTTATCTCCTTTCAAGTTCAGAACAGCATATCCCAAAGTTGTTCCTGGATCAATACCCACTATCAAAAAATCCATAGCTTAATTAGTGATTGTATGATTTTAAATGTTTTGGATTAAAAATATCAGAAAAATAAAAATAAAAAAATCCTTACTGGATCTTTGCGTTGTTTGGGATGTCTTTGTCTGTTGTCAACAGGACAACCTGTTCTCCGTCAACTGCTGCAAGTATCATTCCGTGAGACATTTCGCCTCTTATTCCTGATAATTTTTTACTTGCCTAATTTATTTAATAATTTGGTATATTAAAGGCTACAAAAGTTATTTTGATATTATGTGGGAGAATGCTAAGAAAGAATAAAATATTTAAATAAAGAGATGATAGTAATAGTATAATCCTATTCAAATGGTGGTAAAATGGTTTTAGAAAAAACAATGGACACAAGGGCTGCTGAAAAAGCAGTTAGGAATATATTTGAAGAAGAAGAGAGAAAAAGTGCTATGCATATGTTTTTGAAAGAATTTCTAAGTCATTATCATGCAGCCAAAGCAGTATATGATTATGCAGAAGAGAATACAACAAAAAGATATTATCTACTAGAAGAATTTCAGGAAAAATTGAAAGGAGCTGCGGCTGCTATAGAGTCTATAGACAAAAACACAGGAACGTTGAACAAAGCAGGCATAATAGGGAGAGCTATAGGTGTATTTTTGGGTATGATAGAAAATGTTGCTAAATTTTATGAAGGAAAACAACATATGAAAATTTTGCACTTAGATAATGATTTAACTCCAAAATACGTTAGCAAGATGCTTGCTAGCTGCAGAATTATAGGGGACAGCATCAAAAAATATTTTGAAAGAGAAAAATTCAGAGAAAAATTCATAGAAAAAAGAGTTAGAAGAATTGCAAGAAGACATAAACTTCCTGATGATACCAAGGCATTTATTGTCCAAGCTCTATCTCATTTCTTATCTGAATAAAATTTAAGAATTTCTTTTTTTTATTAAAAAATAAAAAAATTAACTAATTTTTGCGTTGTTTGGGATGTCTTTGTCTGTTGTCAACAGGACAACCTGTTCTCCGTCAACTGCTGCAAGTATCATTCCGTGAGACATTTCGCCTCTTAGTTCTTTTGGCTCAAGATTTGCAAGGAAAACAATCTTTTTTCCTGTTAATTCTTCTGCAGAATAATGCTCTTTTAATCCTGCAACCAATTGTCTAGGAGAATCTTTGCCTTCATCGATCTTTAAGATCAAAAGCTTGTCTGCATCTGGATGCTCTTTTACCTCTTTTATTGTTCCGATCCTTATATCTACTTTTTGCCAGTCATCAAATGTTATATTGTCCATTATAGTATCACCACGAATCACAAAACTTTAATAGTATAAAAAAATTTCTAAAGATATGAAGAAAGCATCTGTTTTGCTTGTTTTATTTTTATTTGTAATTCCCCTAGCTGCAGCCAGAGAAGGGAGCATGAAACTACTTGCTGTGAGAGAGGCAAACAATGAAGGAAGTGTAGCAGATCTTTTTTTGGAAGTAAAAAGCGGGACTGGAAGAGTATTTATCGAAACCGTTCCTCTTACCAAATTTGACACTCAAATATCAACAAGGTTTGCCAAAGATATTGCTTGTGATTATCTTGACAGGGACTGCAGCAGGTATGATTTTTTTTATGCTATAAATGCTGATGCCCCTATCATAGGGGGGCCTTCAGCCGGGGCTGCTATCTCAGTGCTGACTGCTGCAGTTTTAGAGGATGTAGAAATTGACGAGGATGTAAGCATCACAGGAACAATAAATTCAGGAGGGGTTATCGGGCCGGTCGGAGGATTAAAAGCAAAGATAGAAGCTGCTTCTGAAGCAAATATCAATACAGTACTTATACCAAAAGGTGAGAGATTTTTGAAGGAGATTAACCTGACATTGGACCTGACTGACTATGCAAAAAAGTATAATGTTGCTGTAGTGGAGGCTGGTGATCTGACTGATGCTTTGTATTATTTTACAGGAAGAAGATTTAAAGAAGATACAAAAGATTTTGAAGTCAACAAAGAATATGAAAATACAATGAGGTTTTTGGCAAAAGACCTTTGCAACAGGACTGAAAAATTAAAAAAAGAATTTGCTGGATTTGAAGAAAGAGGTCTAGCAGAAGATTTTACTGCAAAGAAAGAAAATGCAGATAATCTAAGCACCAAAGGAGAAGAAGCTTATGAAAAAGAAGCATATTATAGTGCGGCCAGTTTTTGTTTTGGTGCAAATCTGAAATACAGAGAGATTTTACTTAGATTAAACAGATATGATGATTTTGTGCTGATTGAAAAAGAGATTTCAGATATAGACAGTGCTGTTGATGGCGTCCCTATAAACACTATAAGCGACCTGCAGACATATATCATAGTAAAAGAAAGAATTAAGGATGCTTCAAATTATCTGGAGAGTGCAAAGGAATCTTATGGAGAAGGCGAGGATTATGAAGTTGATCTTGCATATGCTGTCGAAAGGATATACTCTGCAAAATCATGGAGTGTATTTTTTGATATAAAAGGGAGGGAATTTGATTTTGAAAGGAAAAGCTTGATGCAGTCCTGTATGAACAAGCTTTCTGAAGCAGAGGAAAGGTATAATTATGCTAAACTTTATTTTCCTAATACTCTTGAAGGCTCAAAAAAGGAATTGGAGGATGCTTATGAAGATTTCAAGAACGATGATTATGAACTTTGCCTGTTTAAGGCAAGTAAAGTAAAGGCAGAGTCAGATGTAGTATTAAGTGTGGTGGGGGTTGCAGAGAACCAGATAGAAACTGTTCTTGAGAACAAGCTGAAGATTGTAAGAAATGTCATGGCAGAACAGCAGGAAAAAGGGATGTTTCCAATATTAGGATATAGTTACTATGAATATGCAAACCAGCTGAAAGAAGACAATAAGATCAGCGCTTTGCTTTATACTGAATATGCCCTGGAGTTAAGCAACCTGGATATTTATTTTAACCATAAGAAAAAATTTGTGGCTATTGGTGATACAGACGGTGAAAGACTTATGCTTTTTTTAGGCGGAATTGTTATAGGTGTTATGGCGGTATTTCTGATTAAAAGAAAAAAGAAACAAAAATAATTTTCTAAGAATAATAAAACCCACGCAAACCAACAAAAGCTGGTTTGCGCAGGAAAAAGAGGTGATAGATTGTGATATTTAGTTGTGCTTAAAAGCACAATGATTTGAACCTCCCCCAATTCGTGTTCACTCTGCAATAGAGTAAACCTATTTCTACTTTAGAGTAGTATAAGTTATTTATAAATTTTGTGGTTTTTAAGGCAAATACTTAAAAAATATGTTTAATTCTTAAGGTTAATGAAATGTTATTTATGCGGCGGAAATGGAGATATTAAACAGCAGAAAGGCAGAAGTGTCTGTAAAGCTTGTTTTTGCAGGTTGTTAGAGAAAAGAATAAGGAAACATGCCAGAGTAAATAAACTGTTCAGCAAGGATGACAGAATATTGGTAACTGGAGATGTAAATAAATATCTTGTGAAGAGCATCCTGAAAGACCTGCCAGTTAAATTATTCTTTAAAAGAAAAGAAGACAAGAAATTTATCAAGGAGAAAAATATCAATAAAGTAGTTGTTGAATGGACTATGGATGACGAGAACAATAGGTTTATGAAAGGCATTTTCAATGATGAAAGTTATGAAAAAATGCCTGAAAAGTATGTGAAATTATTAATTGCTGTTACTGATGATGAGATCAAAAAGTTTGCTGAAATTAAGAAATTAGATTTCAAGGAAAATAAAAAAGATAAAGATGTTCAAGGATTATTGGATAAAGTAGAGAAGAAACATCCAAATATAAAATACAATCTGTTAAGAAACATTAAAGGGTTAAATAAGTTAACAGATGGGAGTTAAATGTTTTTTTATAGGTTTTTGAATCAAAAAAAATTTATTTTGTTAAATAGGTTAACAAGTTAAATAAATTAACATAAACTAATTAAAATGAATTATTTGTTAGATAGACTAACATGATTTAAAAATGATTAAAAAGTCTTATTTGTTAAATAGGTTAACACCAATACTGATCTTGATATTGGTAAGTGGCTGCGGGATGAGCGGGAAAGTTGCTGAACAGAATATTGAATTTGTTGTTCATGACAAAGGAGAAATAGAAGATATTTATTTCTGTCCTGGAGACAACTGCAGCAAAGCTTTTTCTGAATTTTTATTAAGTGCAGAAGAATCTTTGCATTGTGCAATATATGATCTTGATTTGGAAGGGGCTATTGGTATATTAGAAGAGAAAAGCAAAAAGATCGATATTAAACTGATAGTAGATACTGACAACTATGAATATGTAGAGGGTTTGGATTTTGTTTTGGGAGACAATAGAAGCTCGATAATGCACAATAAGTTCTGCATAGTGGATAATAAAAGGATAATAACAGGCAGTATGAACCCCACTGTAAATGGTGCGGAAAGAAACAACAACAATTTGATCATATTGAAATCAAAAAGGCTGGCTGAGAATTATGAAGATGAATTTGATGAGATGTGGGAAGGGGAATTTGGAAAGGGGGATAGAACAAGGATGCCTGTAGTGTATATCAACAAAACAAAAGTTGAAAATTATTTCTGCCCTGAAGACTCCTGTGGAGAGAAAATAGAAAGAGCCTTGGGAGAAGCAGAAGAAAGCATATATTTTATGCTGTTCAGCTTTACGCATACTGGAATCGCAAATGAGATGGTTATGAGAATATTTAATGATGTTGAAGTCAAAGGTGTTTTTGAGAAAAGGGGAGCAGGAAGCGAGTATTCAAGATATAAATTATTAGAATACCAGGGAGCAGAAGTAAGGAAGGATTCAAACGGCGGAGCTATGCACCACAAGGTTTTTATTATAGACAATAAGACAGTCATTACAGGGAGTTTTAACCCAAGCAAAAATGCTGATACAAGAAATGACGAGAATATACTCATAATAAAAAACAAAGAAACCGCAGAAATATATTTGGAAGAATTTAAAAATATATGGGAAAATTATTCAGAAACAGAATAAAAATGCAGAACAAAAAATATGATGTGATTGGGATCGGAAGTCCGCTGATGGATTTTATAGTCAAGGTAGATGATAATATGCTGGCTGAGATGAACCTTAAAAAAGGAGAGATGCATCTTATTGATCCTGAAAAAAGCAGAGAGATATTGAAAAGACTGGAGAATCATGAAGTTACAACAGCTCCAGGAGGAAGTGCAGCAAACACACTTGCAGGCGTAAGCGTGCTGGGGGGAAATGCTGCTTTTCTTGGAAAGATAGGAGATGACAAACATGGAGATATGTATGAGCAGATGACAAAAGACAGCGGAGTGCATAGCAGATTAGGCAAAAAAAACAAGGAAAAAACAGGACATACGCTTGCATTTATCACTCCTGATGGTGAAAGAACTTTTGCAACCCATCTGGGAGCTTCTCTTCATTTCAGAAAAGATGATATTTTTGAAGATGAGATCAAAGCAAGCAAGATAATCCATTTTGAAGGGTATCAGCTGGAAGATCCAGAATTGAAGAAAACTTCTTTGCATGCTATGGAGATTGCAAAAAACAGCAATGTGATGATATCTATTGATTTAAGTGATTCTGCTTTGATCAAAAGAAATCTTAAAGACCTGAGAGAACTGGTCCAAAAATATGCAGATATAATTTTTGTTAATGAAAATGAGGCAGGGGCTTTTACAGGGAAGAAAGAAGAGGATGCGCTGCATGAGATATATGATATGTGCAAAATAGCTGTTGTAAAATTAGGGGGAAGAGGAAGTATAATCAAGTCTGAAGATATGATATACAGGATACCTGCATACAAGACAAAGGTTATCAATACAAACGGAGCTGGAGACATATTTGCTGCAGGGATCCTATACGGAATCGCAAACAAATGGGATATGGAAAAATCTGGAAAAACCGGAAGTTATGCTGCTTCTTTGGTCGTAGGGCAGGAAGAAGCCAGATTAAATCAAGGTGTTGATCTTGGTAAAATTCAGTAAAAAGATCAAGAAGAAAAAGACAAAAACAAAAGACAAGAAGGCCGACCTCAAAGAGATTGTTGTAGAAAATCCTTCAGATGCTGAAGAGGAAGGGATCATACATCCTGAAGTTGAGCAGGACATCAAAGAACATATTGAAGAAGATGATGATACAGATGATGAAGATTCTGAAGAAGAAAAAGATGATGAAGATTCTGAAGAAGATGTATTGCAGGGAGAGGATTTTGCAGAAGACCTGATTGAAAACTATGAAAGACCAGAAAAAGGATATGATTCAGGAGGAAAAGACGGGATCTCATATTATAATCTTGAAAGTGTCAAAGAAAATCCCGGCATAGAATATCCTGCAAACCAATCCCCATTAAAAGCAGAGGAAGCAACATTATATTCTTCAGAAAGGGAAGAAGATATAAGGATAGATGATGTATATGAACCTGGAGAGGGATTTGATGGAGACTATGAAAAACTGATGGTAAAAACCCTTGAAAGCGGCAAGATGGTTCCAGGAGGGTTTATGAAATATCTGAATCCAGTAAGAAGAAAGATGCTGGAGATATTTTCTTTAGGATGGTATAAAAGAAACAAAAGAAAAGACTAGATAAAATCTGAGATTTTGTGTTTTCTTTCTTCATGCCAAAGCCAGCCTAGAAGTACCAATGCATCCAAAGCAACAGGTAAATTGTTTAATCCTACTTTGTTCAGTAAATGTATCTTGAATGAAGCTGTGGATACTGGCCAGAAAAACATTATACCAGAATGTGCTCCTCCTCCTAAAAGCCAATCAAGAAATATATGGAAGAATATTCCAAAAGAAATTACGAAGAAGATAACTGCGGGCTTATGCTTTTTCTGTTTCCAGAGTATCAATCCTGAGATCAAGAAGATCAATGAAAATATTAAAGTGTGAGAGATACCTCCATGCTGTAATAATATAGGAACATTCCAGCTAAAGAATTCTGCAAGCATCTTTATGACAATGTCTATATCCGGAAGAAGACCTGCAAAGCCAGCAATAAATAAAGTATGCAAAGTGAAGAGCTTTTTGTGTTTGGTGATATAGTCTCTATATAGATCAACTACAATTATTGTTAGTAAAACATGTGTGACTGCTAAAGGCATTTTTTGTTCTTTTATTGATTTTTTTTGTGATTTAAAATTTTTGTGAAAAAAGGAGGTCCCAGATATTTGGAGAAAATCGCGTTTGGGGGCGGTTCAAATATCCGGGACCTTAAATATGAAATTTTTATATTATCTTTTTTCTTTTTAGTTCAGTTCCTCCTTTATATTCGCTGTAACAACATTGGTGATTGTTTTTTTGACAGCTTCATTTTTACGAAGGTTGATTATATAATCATTGAATTCAGAGATATCTTTGAATTTCAGCTTGAGAAGAATGTCATATTCTCCTGTAACTCCAAATGCCTCCTTGATGTGAGTGTTTTTGAAAAAAGAGTCAGGAAGGTTTTTATCAGTAATTAAGTACATAAAAACGATAAAGCCTTCTTTTACTGCTTTGTTGTTGAGCTTTAAGGTAAATTTCTCGATTACATTGTTTTTTTTGAGTTTTTTTATACGAAGATGGACTGTGGAAGGCCTTATCCGGGTTTTTTTGGCAATGTCACGTATAGAAAGCCTTGAATTTTCTTTTAAGATGTTGATTATCTTATGATCTTTTGTATCCAATTCATACATTATTTCTTTAAATGTCCAATTTATTTATAAATATTTCTATATTTGTTTATATATTTTAATAAATGTTGGACATATTTTATATTTTTATGCATAAAGTATATAAATTGTCTATTTCTTATAGAAGAAATAGTAAAATTAATCAAAAATATCAATAATGGTGATAATATGGATAAAACTGAAAATTATGAAGTAAAAGATATCAAACTAGCTGAATTTGGAAGAAAAGAGATAGAGATAGCTGAGAAAGAGATGCCTGGGCTGGTAGCTACAAGAAAGAAATACGGGCCTTCCAAGCCATTGAAAGGCATAAAGATTATGGGCAGCTTACATATGACAATACAGACAGCTGTTTTGATAGAAACTTTAGTTGAATTAGGAGCAGATGTAAGGTGGGCTTCGTGTAATATATTTTCAACACAAGATCACGCAGCTGCTGCGATAGCAAAAGCAGGAATTCCTGTATTTGCGTGGAAAGGAGAATCATTAGAAGATTATTGGGACTGTACTCTTAAGGCACTTACTTGGCCTGATGGAAGCGGGCCTGATCAGATAGTTGATGACGGAGGAGATGCTACTTTGATGGTGCATCGAGGTTATAAAGCGGAAAATGATGCCAAGATCCTAGATGAACCCACAGACAACAAAGAAGTTCAGATAATCAATGCTGTTCTAAAGAAAAAATTAGAAGAAGATAATCAGCATTGGCATAAAGTTGCTTCTAAGATCAAAGGGGTTTCTGAAGAGACAACTACGGGGGTTCACAGACTTATTCAAATGGAAGAGAAAAAAGAACTTTTGTTTCCAGCTGTGAATGTGAATGATTCTGTTACAAAATCTAAGTTTGATAATGTATATGGATGCAGGCATAGTTTGACAGACGGGATAAAGAGGGCTATGGATGTACTTATCTCAGGAAAGACTGCGATGGTGTGCGGTTATGGTGATGTTGGAAAGGGAAGTGCTGAAAGTTTAAAGCAAGAAAAAGCTAAAGTTATGGTATCTGAAGTTGACCCAATCTGCGCTTTGCAGGCATGTATGGCTGGATTGAAAGTTGTAACAATAGAAGATGCTTTGCCTGTAGCTAATATCTATGTTACTGCAACTGGAAATAAGAATGTGATAACTGCAGAACATATGAGCATGATGAGAGACCAGGCAATTGTGTGCAACATAGGACATTTTGACAATGAGATAGATATGGCTGGACTTGAGAAATTGCCAGGGGTTGTAAAGGAAGAGATCAAAGGAAGCGACTGTCCAGTACATAGGTATACTTTTGAAGACGGACATTCAATCTATATTCTGGCTGAAGGGCGTCTTATTAATCTAGGATGTGCTACAGGTCACCCTAGTTTTGTTATGAGCAATTCTTTCACTAACCAAATTCTTGCACAAATAGATATTGCCAATAATCCTGACAGAGAAGCTATTGTGGTAAGGTTGAGCAAAGAACTGGATGAAGAGGTTGCAAGACTGCATCTTAATAAATTAGGAGCCAAGCTTACAAAGATGAGCAAAGAGCAGGCTGAATATATTGGAGTAAAAGTAAAGGGGCCATATAAGCCTGAGCATTACAGATATTGATATTCAGAAAGAATATAATATAAAAAGAAAAAAAGAAAAAAAATTATATCTTTTTTATCATCTTTTTAACTGTTGGTCTTAATTCTTTGCCCAAAGCCAAACCAAATCCAATTGCCAAAGCCAGCATTATACCAGCGATGATTATCAGCAGGCTGTTTTCTGCTATTGAGATATCTATTCCCATCTGGTTCAATGCAATCACTAAAGTAAAAACTACAACAATTATCCTTGTCACTGAAGCTATCAACGCAGATTTCTTTGTCTTTGTTCCTGATATTTTTTCATAGATATAGTCTGCAGCAATCAAACCAACAAGTGCAATCAATACTGCTGCTATCAGGTTTGGAATCCAAAGGGCTGCACTATTCAGGAAAGTCGAAAGCGCAGGCAGTTTAACCAAAGATGCTGCTGGAGTCAAGAACAATACAAATACATACCATTTAACTATCAGTCCCAGCAATGCAGAAAGCTCTAATTTTCCAGTGATGTTCTTCACTGTCTTTCTTTTGGTAACCATCTGATCTAGTTTTGCTTTTTTCAAAAGTTTTTTTATAACAAAACCTATTATCCAAGCAACCAGATAACCAAACAGCAATACAACCAATGCTCCAATCAATCCAGGTATAACCTCAACAAAAGAATTCCAAAGATTTGCAAGTGGATTAAGCAAAGCCTGGCCTGTTTCTTCTAAAAAAGCCATAATATCACCTCTTTAGTATAATTTTAGATATTAAAGTATATAAACTTGTTGATAAAATTTTTATATCTGGATGATTTTATTATATTTATGGTAAGGAAACCTGTTGCTGCCGGGATGTTTTATGAAGATAATAAGAAAAAACTAGATGAACAAATAATAAGATGTTTTAAAAATCAAAAGTTTGGACCTGGAGATATGCCTGTTACAGGAAGAAATAAAAGACTAACTGGGATTATCGCTCCTCATGCAGGATATAAGTTTTCAGGAGCAGGGCAGGCATGGTGCTACAAAGCAGTTGGAGAGTCAGAATTTGCTGATATCTATATTATCTTAGGGACAAGCCATGCTGGTTTTTCTGATGCAGCTACACTGCTGGAGGATTTTGAAACACCTTTTGGAGAAGTTAAAGTAGACGAGAAGTTTGCAAAGAGCCTGATTGACAAAGGAGCTGTTAAAGAAGATAAGATGGCTCACCAGCAGGAGCATTCTATAGAGGTGCAGCTTCCTTTTCTGCAGTTTACTGAAAAGAAAAAGATAGAGGATATTAAGATAGTTCCTGTTGTGGTTGGGAAAGAGGCAGACTATAAAAGATTGGGAAAAGCTATTGCTGATACAGCTAAGCAGATGGAGAAAAAAGTTATCCTTATATGTTCAAGTGATTTTACACACCACGGGATACATTACGGCTATGTACCTTTTAGAAGAAATGTAGAGAAAAAATTAGAAGAGTTTGACAAAAGTTTTATCAAATGGATAGAAGAGATGGATTCATGGAGTTTTCTTAACAATGTTGAGGAAACAGGAGCAACTATCTGCGGAAGATATGCAATTGCTGCTTTTATCGAAGCCTGCAGAGCTTTGGGGGCATCTAAAGTTAGAGTTGAGCAGTATTATACAAGCGGAGATGTTACAGGTGACTGGAGCAATGCTGTGGGGTACGCATCCATAATTGTTGAATAAATCAATGATAGATGTGGAATGATTTATATAATAGGGATATAGAATAATTCTTTATGGAATATAAGATTATAAATTCAAAATTGGGAAAAGCAAGAGGATTGATGTTTTCAAAGAAAAAGAATCTGATGTTTGTTTTTGATAAAGAACAGAAAGTTCCGCTGCATAATTTTTTTGTGTTTTTTTCGATTGATGTTCTGTTTTTGGATAAAGACAAAAAGATAGTTGAGATAAAGAAAGATTTCAAGCCGTTTTCTTATTATAATCCAAAGAAAAAAGCAAAATATGTTTTAGAGATAGCTGTTAATGAAGATAAAAAAGAGCATAAGATAGGAGAAAAATTTATATAAACCATTAATAAATATTTGAATATAATAAAGAGGTGCTTAATTATGTCAGAAAGAATCAAATGGTTCAAAGATATTTCTAAAGATGATGTTGAGATAGTAGGAGGCAAAGGAGCAAATTTGGGTGAGATGACCAATGCAGGGCTTCCTATCCCTTCCGGATTTATGGTGACTGCTCAGACTTATAAAGAATTTATAGAAAAAACAGGAATAAAAGACAAGATTTTAGGGATGATAAAGGATCTGGATACAGAAGATACTTCTCAACTTCAGAAAGTTGCAAAAGATATCCAGGAACTGATCAAAAAAACAGATATTCCTGAAGATATCAGAGAAGAGATTGAAGAAAATTACAAGATGATCGGAACCCACAGGAAAAGCGAAGCAGATGAGATCATAGAAGGTAAAGAAGAGTATGTGGCATGCAGAAGTTCGGCAACAGCTGAAGATCTTCCAGAAGCAAGCTTTGCAGGGCAGCAAGCCACTTATCTTAATATTAAAGAAGCGGACAATGTTGTGGAAAATGTAAGAAAGTGCTGGGCTTCTTTGTTTACAGCAAGGGCAATATATTACAGAAAAAGAAATGATTTTCCAACTGAAAAAGTGTATATAGCTGTTGTGGTGCAGATGATGATAAATGCTGACAAGGCAGGTGTTATGTTTTCTATAAACCCGTCAACAAATGATGATACAGAGATAATGATAGAAGGTGCTTTTGGATTGGGAGAAGCTGTTGTTTCAGGAAGTGTGAATCCTGATCTCTATATAGTAAACAAAAAAGATTTGAAGATAAAAAATAAAGAAGTCAAAGAACAGAAGAAGAAAATAGTTCTAGATGAAGAAAAAGGAGAGAATGTTGAAAAAGGCCTTTCAAAAGAAGAGGAAGCGCAACAGGTATGCAATGATAAGGAAATAAGAGAACTGGCAAGATTAGCAAAAAAAATAGAGAAGCATTATGAAAAGCCGCAGGATATGGAATGGGCAATTGAAGGAAAAAATGTCTATATCCTTCAATCAAGAGCAGTCACTACATTCAAGAAAAAAGAAGAGACTAAAGGAAAAGATATTCCTGAAGATGTCAAAAAAGTAAAGGAAGTTGAGGCTAAATCCTTGGTAAAAGGAGAAACTGCTTCTGCAGGTGTTGCTGCAGGCAAAGTCAAGATTATAAAAAATGTTTCTGAATTGAACAAGATAAAGAAAGGAGATATCTTAGTTACAACCATGACAACCCCAGATATGGTTCCTGCTATGCAGAAAGCAAGTGCGATAGTCACAGATGAAGGCGGGATGACATGCCATGCAGCTATTGTCTCTAGAGAGATGGGAACTCCATGTATAGTCGGGACTGGAAATGCGACAAAGATTTTAGAGGACGGAAAAGAAATTACTGTGCATGCTACTCACGGCGTTGTGTATGAAGGCAGATTAGAAGAAGTGGAAAAAGAAGTGGAAAAAGCGAAACCTTCTGCTCCTGCTGATATAATAACTGCAACTCAAGTTAAGGTTATAATGGATCTGCCTGATTTTGCTGAGAAAGCTGCAAAAGAGACAAATGCGGACGGTGTTGGACTTGTAAGGCTGGAGATAATGATTGCGCAGGGGGAGATGCATCCTGCTGAATATATAAGACAGAACAAAGATGAGGAATATATCAAACTTCTTATGGACGGAATGAGGGGTATTGCCAGAGCTTTCAGAGGAAAGCCAGTATGGGTCAGAACTTCAGATATGAGAACAGATGAGTATAGAAATCTGAAAGGAGGGGATAAAGAACCCAAAGAAACAGACCCCATGATAGGATGGCATGCGATAAGAAGAGGGCTTGATGAGCCAAGGATATTAAAAGCTGAGTTTACTGCAATCAAAAGGCTTCATGAAGAAGGATTAAAGAATATAGGGGTGATGCTTCCATTTGTTATAAGGACGAGGGAGGTAAGGGAAGCCAAAAAACTCATGAGAGATGTTGGATTGGAGCCGTGTGAAGATATCATGTTTGGGGTTATGATCGAGACCCCTGCATCTTGCTGGATTATTGAAGATCTTTGCAAGGAAGGTATATGTTTTGTAAGCTTTGGAACAAATGATTTGACTCAACTGACGTTGGGAATAGACAGGAACAATGAAAGGATTGCAAAATTATTTGATGAGATGCATGCTGGGGTTCTTGGAGAAATAAAAAAAGTAGTTGAAGTATGCCAGAGATACAATGTTGAGACTTCTATCTGTGGACAGGCTGGAAGCAGGCCTGAGATGGCAAAGTTCTTGGTGAATATTGGAATTGACAGTATTAGTGCAAATCCTGATGCTGTGCATGACATCAAAGAAGTTGTAGCAAGGACTGAAAAGAAATTATTGTTAGACGCTGAGAGAGAAGAGATTGAAGAAAAGAAAAAATGAGCGTGCTTGATCTGTTGACAAGAACGAAGGCAAGTTTGCTGTTTGTTCTAATAGGTGTTGAAAAAGGCAGATTTCCAGTTAAGCTGAAACATGATGAGTACATCATAGGCAGAGCTACAAAAGAAGAGAGGGAGAAATTTTTTAAGACAAATGATGACTGGATAAAAGTCATAGGGGATAAGATTGCGATAAGGCCTTTACTAGGCTCTAAAATAAGCAGAAAACATGCAAAACTTCATTGGAACGGCAGCACATACAGGATTACTGCCTTGAAGGATATGTGGGTAAACGGAAAGAAGATTACAGGCAGAAAAACCCCATTAAGAAGCGGAGATAAATTATTGCTTAAAAACAGTTTTGATATCCTTTATTTTATTTGAAAATGAACAATAAGTACAGCAGTATCAAAAAAAGGCTTGATTTTCTTTATAATAGGAGGGATTCTGAGAAAGCTTTTGAAGGATTGAAAAAAGTTATCGGAAAGTATGATAATATTAAGAAAAAAGGAAAAATGTTTTCCAACAAAGATGCTGTGCTTATAACTTATGCAGATATTGTGAAAGAGAAAGGAGTAAAGCCATTAAAGACATTTAATAAATTCTCAAAAAAACTGAAAGGGATAAATACAGTGCATTTTCTTCCTTTTTTTCCATATTCTTCTGATGATGGATTTTCTATTATTGATTATAGAGAAGTTGACCCTAAACTTGGAGGGTGGAAGGATGTTAAGAATATTGGAAAAGATTTTGAGCTGATGTTTGACTTTGTATTGAATCATATGTCTGCGAATAGCAGATGGTTTAAGAAATTTTTGAAAGGAAACCCTAATTATAAAAATTATTTTATTGAAATTGATAAAGGAAGGGATCTATCTGATGTGTTTAGGGCAAGAAAAAGCCCTTTGGTTCATAGGTTTGATGGAAAAAACATATGGACAACTTTTTCCAAAGACCAGGTTGACTTGAATTATAAAAATCCAAAAGTTCTTGTAGAGATGATAGATATTTTGCTTTTTTATGTTAAAAAAGGGGCAAAGATAATAAGGCTTGATGCAATTGCTTATCTTTGGAAAAAGATAGGGACAGGATGTGTTCATCTAAAGGAATCTCACGAAGTTGTCAAGCTGATGAGAGATATATTAAATATTGTAAATCCAAATGTGGCACTGATAACTGAGACCAATGTTGTGCACAAGGACAATATCTCTTACATTGGAGAAGATGAAGCTCAGATGGTCTACCAATTTCCTCTGCCACCTCTTGTGCTGCATGCATTTTACAAAGGAAATGCAAATTATCTTCTTAAATGGATTGATTCTATAGGGAATCTGCCAAAAGGAATGTGTTTTTTTAATTTTCTGGCATCGCATGACGGCATTGGCCTGTTGGGAGCAAAAGGTCTAATCCCTGAAAAAGAAAGGAAAGAGCTGTGTGATGCTGCAAAAGAGAAGAAAGGATTTATACAATACAAAGAATGCAAAGGAAAGGAATATCCATATGAGCTGGATATAAATTATTTTGATGCTTTGGCTGAAGATGATAAATTAGATGTAAAGAGATTTTTGGCTGCTCATGCTATTGCTTTTTCTTTGGCTGGGGTGCCAGGTATATATTTCCATAGTTTAGTAGGATCCAGGGGGTGGCGGGAAGGAGTGAAGAATACAGGAATAAAGAGAAAGATAAACAGGGAGAAATTAAGATGGAAAAAGCTGAAAAAGGAATTAAAAGATAAAGATTCAAGAAGATACAAGATATTTAATGGTATAAGTAAGATGCTAAAGATCAAGAAAAAGCTGAAGGCTTTTGAACCAGAAGCTGATCAGAAAGTTTTATCTGTTGACCATAGGATTTTTTCTATTGAAAGAGGTAAAGGTAAGAATAAAATTATTGCACTTATAAACATTACAGATGAGAAGATTATTTTAAGGAAGAAGTTTAAAAGAAATGACTTGATTTCTGGAAAAAAGTTTGAGAATGTGTTGGAGCCTTATCAGGCTGTCTGGATCAGTCCCTAAATTTCTTATATCCTATCCAGATTAGGATTATTAGAACAATAGTTAGAACTGAGAATCTTAGATATTTGTGCATATCTCCCCAGTATCTTAAAGTACCATAAATTATTGTTAGAACTCCTCCTGCCATAATGCCTGAGGAAACTGACTCTACTTTCATGAAGAAGCTGCCTGCGATGACTGCAGCCAATCCTATGACTAAAGTTATGATGAATACGTTTCTGTTGTAAGGTTCTCTTGCTGCATCATACTGTTCCCAGCATTGATTTTGTTTTGCATTGAATTCTTCCATGTCAGACTGGTTTAATTTGACAGGACGTAATCTTTCTGATTCATTACAGAAGTCTTCATATTCTGGAGCTTCATAGAAAGTGTCTATTCCATATCCTACGAACAAAGCAAAGATTATAGCTATACCTATCATAAGAATGTTGTGTTTCAGTCTTGATGTGAAACCTTTCTTTGCCATAGTTAATAAGTGAGAGAAATAGTATTTAAAATTTTGTATTTAAGGTTTTGATCTTTCTTCTCTCCACATACTAACATAATCTCTA
>WJKL01000086.1 GCA_014729145.1 Candidatus Woesearchaeota archaeon | reverse complement strand
TAGTTCTTATATATTTCTTTAGATTGCTCTAAGACTTTTTCAAGAACAGAATAAGCCCTTAATTCGATGCAAGTTTCGCAAAACTCATCTAATTCACACTTGTTTTTCTTTTTTTCTTCTTCTACCTTATTTTTTATATCAACATAATCTATTGTATTCATTTTTTATTTGATTTTTTATCAGAGATTCTGATTACTCCATTGATGTGTATTGTCTTTCCTTTTTCTTTTTCTACACTGCCTTTTTCTTCAATAAGTATATATTTTCCATTTTTTTTCTTTAGACGGGCTTTTGTCAGGCTTGCTTTTCCTGTCTTGATTGTTTTTTTCATATCTTCATAAACTTGTTTCAGATCTTCAGGGTGGATAAATTCATCTATCTTATGCCCGATAACTTCTTCTGGTTTATATCCAAAAAAAGAGCGAACATTAGGGGTTATAAAACCTACTTTTAATGTTTTAGGATCATAAGAATAGATAACATCTGATAAGTTTTCTATCACTTTTCTATATTTTTCTTCTGATTCTTTCAAAGCTTCTTCTGCTTTTTTCTTGTCAGTTATATCATGTGCAACAGCATATACTATTCCCTCATCCAACAAAGGCCTCGATACCCAGTCTAGATGTTTGTACGAGCCGTCTTTACACCTGTATCTGTTCTCAAAATGTACAGCCTCTTTCCCTTTTTTAAGATTATTTTTTATTATCTTCTCTGTCTTTTTCCTGTCTTCAGGATGGACAAAATCCATAAATGGTTTTGACAAAAGCTCTTTTTCAGAATAACCCAGCAATTTCATCCATGCAGGACTGAGCTGCTTAAAATGTCCTTTTATATCTGCAATACATACCAAAGCACCGGAAAAATTGAACATATTCTTGATATCCTCCTCTGCTTTCTTCTGCTCGGTTATATCCACCATAGAACCATAGTACATTTTTGGATTCCCTTTTCTGTCAAAGGTCTTTACAAGTGTGTCCTTCACTATCTTGTTTTTTTTAGTTTTTTTGCATATTAATATATATTCCCTTTCAAGCTTCTTTTTTTTATTTTTCATAAACTTCTTGAAAATTTTCTTTTGTTTTTTTGCATCATCAGGATGCATCATCTTCAGCCACATTTTAGGATTATTATAGAAATCTTCAGGATCATATCCACATTCCTTTATCTTTTCAGAAACAAATGTGACTTTTCCATCTGGAGTAAATGAATAAATAACATTGTCTATTGCAGACAAGATATTTTTCAGCTTTTCTTCTGATTTTTTTGCCTTGTTTTTTTCCTCTTCAAGGTCTTCAAGCATATTAAGAAGAGCTTCTGACTTTAAAGGAGATTTTTTGCAGTCTTTTTTTGATTTCATTTTTTGTTTTTTTGGTTTGTTTTTTTTGTTTTTCTTTTAGTTTTTTGGTTTGTTTTTTTTGTTTTTCCCTTTTTCATTTTACTTTCAAGCTCTTTTATCTTCTTTTTCAGCTCTATCATCTTTTCTTCTCTTCCTTCTGCAAGCTTTGCAAATCTTTCCAGTTTTTTCAGCCTTTTTTCAGCTTCTTTTTCTGCTTTCTTTTTTTCAGAGATATCTATCCCAGTGATAAGCATACTCTGTTTTTTTCCTTTTTCATACAATATCTCGTGCCCCTTTGAAAAAAGTACAGGAATCTTTTTTCCTTTTTTTGTAAGTAGATTGAATTCCATCTCTGGGCTGTTTTTACTGTCTTTGAAACCCTTTTCAAGAGCTTTCATCGCTTTTTTTCTGTCTTCTTCAGTGACAAGCTTTGAAATAGGACTTCCGATGATATCATCTTTTTTATATCCTAATTTCTTGATAAAGCTCTGGTTGATATTTACAACATTCCCCTTAGGGTCGATAACACAGTTAAGGTTTGAGGCTTTTTCATACAAAAATTTGTATCTTTCCTCTGACTCTTTCATCTTCTTCTCTGCTCTTTTCTTTGCTTCCAAAGCTTTTTTTGTCCCTATTCCAATATCTTCTTTTTTAGCTCCAGTTTTTAAGATGGCAAGCTTCATGCTTGCAAGAATCCTGTTAAGAGAATTTGTCAAAGAGTCTATCTCATCTATTCTGTTTTCCTTAAGCTCAACATCAAAATCTCCTTTTGTGATTCTGTCTACTTTTTTTGTGAGATTTTTTATAGGTTCAGATATCTTTATCGACAGAACATATCCTGCTGTTCCTACAAGCAAAGAAATTAAGACGATTATCATCAAAGAAGTTTTCATAAGTTCTTTTCTAAATTCTCCCAAAGCTTCTGATTCATCTATCTCAACTACAAGAACCCAGCCTGTATTTTCTATGCGGATGTGTGTTCCAAAAACATTAACATCTCTGTAATCTTTGTAAACAATTATTTTATGTTCTTTATCATAGTTTGATTCACTAATATTTTTCAATACTTCTTCGCCTACTTTTTGTTCCATAAAATTTTTGTTTTCTTTTATGAATCTTGCAGGAGTTATCATATAACCTTCACTGTCTGCAAGATAAACATCGCCTGTCTGCTTCAATCCTGTTTTTTCAGAAGCTATTTGAGTTAGTTCATCTATTGTTATCTCCATCACAACAGCTCCAAGAACATCTCCAGAAGAGCTGTAAGCAGGAAACCCTACAGAGAAACAGGGAATATTGTTTTTTTCAGAAAGATATGTACTGCTAAGGTATTTTCCTTCTGCAATTATCTCCTTGATCATATTTTCTTTTACAGAATCTATCTCACTTTTTTCAGTGGAATATACCACAGTGCTGTCTTTATCAAGGATAAATATCTTTTTGACTCCTTTATAGATGTCTATATTTGAATCAAGATCCTCTCCAACATCTTCCAGCCATAAATTATAATCTTCATCTTTTTTTGTCTTGCTTAAAAGTATCTTTAGATCTGGGTCTTCAATAGTTATAGAAATAAGCTCTTTGTATTTCTCAAGCAGAATTTCTATATTGTTTGCCCTTGATACTGCAGTTGTCTCCAGATGGTTGGATACTTCTGACTTCAGCAGCTGGCTTGACTTTGAATAAAATATAGATGTTCCTGTGAAACTTCCGAGCACTGCAACAATTATAAATGCTGCAGTGACTACCTGTTTTAAGTTCATTTGTTTTGTTTTTTTGTTTTTTTGTTTTGTTTTTTACCTTTTGATATTTTATTTTCGTTCTTTTGTTTTTCCTGTTTTTCAAGTACAGCAAGCTTCATAGTTTTCATCACTCTATTAAGAGCTTTAACAAGGACCTGTATCTCCTTTATACTGCTGTCTTCTATCTTTTCATCAAAATTCCCCTTGCTTACCTCCTCTAC
>WJKL01000085.1 GCA_014729145.1 Candidatus Woesearchaeota archaeon | reverse complement strand
TTTCACTAATTTCTTGACTTTCTTAGGCCCCAGCCCTTCCAGATCAACAAGTTCAGTGATCTCTTTTGGATATTTTTTTCTTAATTTTTCAAATTTCTTTATCTTTTTATTTTTAATATATTCAACAATATGGTCTGCAATGCTCTCTCCAACCCCTGGAATCTCTTTGAGACCTTTTTCTCCTTTTTTTTCATATATCTCCTTCACATCATTGCTTAACCCTTCAAGGCCATAAGCAGCTTCTCTGTATGCTCTTGGCTTCCACTCTACCTCTTTAAGTTCATACATCAAAGCCATATCCCTAAATATCTTTACTAACTTTCTGTTTGTACTCATTTTTTCAGTTGTTTTATTTCTTTTATAGTTGTTGCATCATCAGGAGCCTTGTCTTCTCTTACTCTCTGAAATCTTGGAAACCTCAACGCCAGCCCTTTTCCATTCTTTTCAGCAGCAGTATGAGATGGACTCCTGGTTATTTCTGCCCCTATTATTTCTATAACTAATTTTGGTTTGTAATAAATGTCCGGCTTCATATTTTTCTTCACTTTCAGTCTTTTAGGCCTGTTCCCTGTCTCGATCTTCTTCAATTTTTTTCCAATAACCTTAAAATCATTGTCAGTAAAACCAGTGCCTACTTTAGTAAATGTCTCAAACCTGTCTTTGTCTTTGTTAAAAACAGCACACAACAAAGCTCCAAACCCTCCTTTTCTTTTTCCTTTTCCGTGAAAGCTTCCGACTACAACAGCATCGATCGCTTCTTTCATACCCTCTGAATATTCCTTCTTCCATTTTATCCACAACCATCCCCTATTTCCAGGCTGATAAACAGAATCTTTTGCTGTTGACTTTACTATTATCCCTTCCAGGCCTTTGTCAATTGATTTCTTGAAGAATTTTTTTATAACATCAAATTTCTTGGAAACCTTTCTTTTTGCCAGCCTAATCTTTTTGGATTTTTTGTCGACAGCATTCTCAAGCTTTTTTCTTCTTTCGGGGTAAGGCTTTTTCAGTAATGATTTTCCGTTAAGATAAAGAATATCAAACAAGAATACAACCACAGGTATTTTCTTCCTATATTCTTTCACATCGTATTTTCTTCTTCTCTGCATCAGCTTCTGGAATGAAAGTATTTTCCCTTTCTTGTACGCAATGATCTCCCCGTCAAGAACAACCTTTTTAGATTTTACATAATCTTTTACATACTCAACAAGATCAGGAAATTGGTGGGTTATATCTTCCAGCCTTCTGGAAAATAATTTTATATCATTCCCGTCTTTGTGTATCTGGACCCTTTCACCATCATATTTTTCCTCTGCCGCTATCTTGTCCCCTTTTATCTTCTCCAGGATATCAGAAACCTTCTTAACCCTCTGTGCAAGCATCGCTTCTACAGGTCTTCCGATAGTTATTGAAAATCTTTTTGCTCCCTTTAATCCGTGTTTTGACAGAGACTCCCCTAATTCACCAATATCTGTGCAGACATTAAAACTTTTCTCGATCTTTTTCTTGTTTTCAATATCATCAGTAAAGGCCTTGGCAAAAGCTTCCAGCACAGTCATCTCTCCTACACCCAATCTCATCTTTTCAAGAGCAATCCTTACAATATATTTTGCCTCCTTGCCTTTAGCTTTCTTCATCAGCTCTGAAAATTCTTCTGCTCTTTTTTCCTGACTGCCCCTGCCGGATATGTCTTTGATCTTATGTAATTTTTTATACACATCTTCAAGCATCAAGGAACTTCTCTTTCTCTTATTAAGCTTCTCAGCAGTATCTCCAAGATCGCCTTTTTTGTCAAATATCTTCTTTACCTTGTCTTCTTTTTCATCAAAAGCCCCTGCTATTATCTTTATCATGGTCTTGTTTCCAAACCCAAGATTGATGTCTTCATATTTTGGGCCAACCCTTCCCAGAATAAAATAAGATGAATATTTTATGATCTTTCCTTTCTTTCCTTTGAAGAACTCGGCAAGTTTGTCTCTGAGAGAAATATTTGAAGATATGCCTTCCAGCTCTTCAAGAAGTGAAGCTAATTCACTAAATGATAAACCTCTTTTTTTAGACATTGCTATCCTTAAAACAAAACGTATTTAAATATCTTGCTACTTAACAAATATTATGAAAGCTATAGCATTATTTTCAGGAGGACTGGACTCCTTGCTTGCAATAAAACTTATTCAGGAACAGGGTATAGATGTTACTGCAGTCAGTTTCACTTCTCCTTTTTTTATAAGAACAGAACAAAAAAAAGAAAAACTCAGGAAAATCGCAAAAAAATACAATTTCAAAATCATGTTTATAGAACTTAAAGAGGATTATTTAAAACTAGTCAGAAATCCTCCTCATGGCCATGGAAAAAATATGAACCCCTGTATTGACTGCCATGCATTTATGATAAATGAAGCAAGAAAGTATGCTGAGAAAATTAAAGCTGAGTTTGTATTTACTGGAGAAGTTCTTGATGAAAGACCAATGAGCCAGAATGCAGGAAGTTTGAAAATAGTTGCAAAGCAGGCAGGACTTTATGGGAAATTGTTGAGGCCTTTGTCTGCAAAGCATATGAAAGAGACAGAAGCTGAAAAAACAGGAGTGGTTGATAGAGAGAAATTAGGAGATATTAGAGGCAGAGGAAGAAGTAAACAATTTGAACTTGCAGAGAAATATGGGATAAAAGAATTTGAAACTCCTGGCGGAGGATGTTTGTTAACATATGAAGCTTATTCCAATAAGTTAAGAGATTTATTTGAACATAAAAAAAGAGTCTCTGAAGAAGACATCAGGATATTGAAGTTTGGAAGGCATTTCAGAAAAGGAGATAATAAGATCATTGTAGGCAGAGATGAGGAAGATAATAAAAAATTGCTTAAGCTTAAGAAGAAATCAGATTATGTTTTTGAATTGAGAGATGATGTTGGTCCTGTGACTTTATTGAAAGGTCCTAAGACTAAGAAAGCTATTGAGTTAGCTGCTTCTTTGACTATATCACATTCAAAAATTAAAGAAGGGATTGTAAGTTATGGGCAGGACAAACTTAATAAAGAGGTATTAGTTAGTAAGATAAAAAGGGAGCAAATAGATAAATTGAGAATATGAAATTATTAAAGCAAAAGATTATTGCTATTATTGGAGCATCGTCTGCATTAATCGGGGGCGCATTTGCAGCTAGTGGAATATGTCCTTGCACATTAGCTCCTTCATTGGCAGCTATTGGCGGAGTTTCAATGATGGTTGGATTTTTATCAAAAAATAGTGCGGTTTTTATAATATTGGGGGTTGGATTATTAGCAACAAGTTTTATATTTTATAAGAAGAAAAATGGAAAATAAAAAATTAGGCATAATTTTAGTTGTTATTGGTATTATTTTAGTTTCAGCTATATTTTTTGCAAAAGTAAGAGAAGATAAGATAGTAAATAAAGTTATTGAAGAGAAAAAATCTTGTTTTTTAGATGATGGAACTTGTCTTCATGAAGACAGAAATTCTAATTTCTATATTTTGGGATGGATATTTTCAGTAGCAGTAATAACCTTAGGATCTTATTTAGTATTTTTTGAAAAATCTCAGAAAGCAATTGTTTCTGCTTTGGAAAAACAGAAGCAGATAAAGGTTGATGAAGAAAAATTTAGCATATTGTTAAAAGGGTTGAGTGATGAGGAGAAGAAAGTGATTAAAGCTGTTAAAGAACAGGATGGAATTACACAACAGACTTTGCGATTGAGAACTGATATGCACAAATCTAAATTAAGCATTGTTTTGGATGGACTTGAAAAGAAAGGTTTAATTAGTAGAAAAGCAAAAGGCAAGACAAAACAAGTATTTTTGAAGATAAATATATAGAATGTTAAAGATAACTCCTTATTTAGGTATATTGGTTGTAATTGTATCTATAGCAGGGTTGTGGTATCCAAAATTAGGATATTTTCTTTTGATTGTGTTTGCAACACTGTTGGCTATAAGTCCATTCAGAGGAAGGTGGTTCTGCGGCAATCTTTGTCCAAGAGGGAGCTTTAATGATTTCTGGATAGGGAAGATAAGCCTAAAAGGGAAGATTCCTAAAATTTTAAGAAGTATGTGGTTGAGAGTCCCTATTTTTGCAATTATGATGATATTTATGTTTTTTAGACTTGCTCAAACACAAGGAATTGTCAACAAGATAGGGATGGTGTTTGTCATAATGTGTTTAACAACCACATTGATTGCAGTATTGTTTGGAATTCTTTTCAGCCCAAGAACTTGGTGTACTTTTTGTCCTATGGGAACACTACAGAAGATGATTGGGGGAAACAAATATAAACTTAAAGTCGATTTAGATAGATGTACAAGGTGCGGAGCATGTTTAAAGTGCTGTCCTATGCAGCTGAAAGTCAATGAATTGATTGACAAGTCAGACTGCATCAAGTGCGGCAGATGTGTTGAACTATGCCCAAAGAATGCATTAAAATTTGAAAGGTGAATATATGAATAAAGCAAAAATAAATTACTGGATAGATATTGTTATGGGTCTTGCTTTTCTTGTTGCTTTTGTAACAGGGATTATCAAATGGCCTGGACTTCTTTTGAAGCTTGGAGTTGATCTTAAGACATTTCCATTGAAGCAGATAAGCAATGCACACGATGTCTCTGGATTGATTATGAGCATTCTTGTTTTTGTTCATCTGGCGATGCACTGGAACTTTATGGTTGTTATGACCAAAAAGCTGTTTAAGAGGTCAGGAAAATCAGAAGAATAATCTTTCTTTTGGTTTTGATTTTATTTTTATCTGGGTGTACTAATCCTACAGACTATGAAGAGATACAGGAATTAAAAGAAGTTGAAGTTAATGAGTACGAAGGGAAAAAACTAGATTCTTTTGAAAGGACAGGAGAAGTAGGGATTAAAGGGACACAGTATATTGATATTGATGAATATAAATTGGAGATAACTGGATTAGTTGAAGAAGAAAAGAGTTTGAGTTATGAAGAAGTTCTAGATATGCAGAGTTATAAGAAAGTTGTTACATTGCATTGTGTTGAAGGTTGGAGCGATACTCTTCTTTGGGAAGGTGTGTTAGTTAAAGATTTGTTTTCTGCTAAAGAGGGAGCAAATACTGTTATATTTTATGCAGTTGATGGATATTCAACTGCTCTGCCGCTTGATTATATTGTTGAGAATGATATAATTATGGCTTATAAGATAAATGATATGATCTTGCCTGCTGGAAATGGCTTTCCTTTCCAGTTGGTTGCAGAAGATAAGTATGGAATAAAATGGATTAAGTGGATAACTAAAATAGAATTGTCAGATGATGAAGATTATCTTGGATACTGGGAAAAAAGAGGTTATAGTAATACAGCCAATGTTGGCGAAAGTGTATTTAAATGAGGTGAAAAAATGAAAAAATGTAAAAAATGTGGCGAGGAAATGAAAGATGTATGTGGCGAATGTGGGTCATGTGAAGAATGTTGTAAATGTTAAATAGATGAGTTATAGTATGTAAATCCTTTTTGGATTAATACATTATATAAAACTAAGAGGTAGAAAAAATGAAAAAAACAATATTAATTTTGTTTGTTTTGGCATTAATTGCTTTAACAGGATGCCAAACTTATGAGACAGAAATGGAAGATAAGAGTATAGTAGAAGATGAAATGATGGAAGAAACAGCAGGTTATGTGGATATATCTGCCATGGAAGCAAAAGAGATGATAGATACTAATGACAATTTAGTTGTGATTGATGTATCTCCGCATTATGATAAAGGTCATCTGCCTGGAGCAGTGCATTATTATCTTGGAGATGGTTCATTAGATGCTGCGATTCCTACATTAGACAAAAGCAAAGACTATCTAGTTTATTGCCATGTTGATTCTGTTGCAATTGCAGGAGCAGAGAAACTAGTTGATGCTGGATTTGATCCTGTATATAGGCTTGAAGGCAATTATGGCGGATGGGTTGATGCAGGTTATCCTATAGAACAATGAAGGAAGAATTTAAGAAGAGATTAACAGAAGAACAAAAACATATTTTGGTGGAAAAAGGGACAGAAGCTCCTTTTTCTGGCAAATATGTAAAGCATGATAAAAAGGGAAAGTATGTCTGTGCTGGATGCGGTAATGTTCTGTTTGATTCAAAGACAAAGTTTGAGTCTGGATGTGGGTGGCCTAGTTTTTATGATGCTAAGAAAGGGGCTGTTGAATTTAAAAAAGATACAAGCCATGGCATGAAAAGGACAGAAGTTGTGTGCGGAAAGTGTGGTGGACATCTAGGACATATATTTGAGGATGCACCACAGACACCTACTGGAAAAAGGTTTTGCATCAATTCACTGTCATTGGATTTTAAGAAGAAGAAAAAATGAAAAAAGCTACATTTGCAGCAGGGTGTTTTTGGGGCATAGAAAAAGCTTATAGAGCAGTAAAGGGAGTTACAAAAGTAACTTCTGGATATATGGGAGGAGATTTAGATAGTCCTTCTTATGAAGACATTCCAGGAAGCGGGCATGCTGAAGTTGTGCAGGTTGAGTTTGATTCTAAAAAAGTTTCTTATGAAGAGCTTTTGGATGTGTTCTGGCAAATACATGATCCAACTCAGTTGAACAAACAAGGGCCAGATGTAGGAGAGCAGTACAGAAGCGCAATATTCTATCATTCTGATGAACAGAAAAAGATTGCTTTGAATTCAAAGAAAAAGGCACAGAAAAATTATCCTAAAAAGATTGTTACAGTGATAGAAAAAGCTGGGAAATTTTATAAGGCAGAAGAATATCATCAAAATTATCTTGAGAAGAATCCAGCAAGACATTGTTCAATAATGGTAGATCAGTTTCTTGCAAAAAAAGGAGGCAAAAAATGAAGACGCTTGTTGTATATTATTCAAGAACAGGAAATACAAAAAAAGTTGCAGAGGATATAGCAAAAGAATTGAAAGCAGATGTTGATGAAATAAAAGATAAAGCTAAAAGAGAAGGTTTTTTTAATTATTTCAAATCTGGATATCATGCGGCAAGAAAGAAACTGACAGAGATTGGAACTGCTAAAGATCCTTTCAAATATGATCTTGTTATAATTGGAACTCCTGTTTGGTCTTGGACAGTCACTCCTGCAGTAAGGACTTATATGGATAAAAATGAATTTAAGAAAGTTGCATTTTTTTGCACATGTGGTGGACAGAAAGGAAAAACGTTTGAAGAGATGGAGAAACTATCCAAGAAGCCTTTGGCAAAACTTGAGATAAAAGAAAAACAGATCCCAAAATCTGAACATCTGATAAAGAAGTTCTGTGTATATCTAAGATGAACAAGAAATGGACAATAGCAATATTTCTTATTATAGCTGTAGGTTTATCTTTGCTTTACAGCGAGTATTTTATAGCTCTTTTTTTAAATGAAGATCATGATGAGATGAGCCAAGAGCCCCCTTTGATATTAGTTCATGGTTTTAATCCAGTTTACAATCCAAGGATAGGCGAACTTTCTTTTAAAGAGATGCAGTTTAGGCTTTCTGATGGCCTTGGATATGAAGACAGAGGAATCTACATAACAAATATGTCCTGTGCTTCTATAAGGGGAGAAAAGATAGTCATCAGATTTTCTTATTTTGATAATCTTCAAAATCCTACTATAGAAGAATATACAAGAGACTTTGGAGATGCTGTTGAGAGGATAAAGAACTGCACTGGAGCTGAGAAAGTAGATATAGTGTCTCATTCTATGGGTGGTGTTGTTGCAAGAAACTATATTAGAACAATAGACAACAGTTCAATAAGAAAACTGATTATGCTTGGAACTCCAAATCATGGAGGGCTTTACAATATAGCTGAATTTGCAGACAGACTTGCAGAAGAATGGGATTATAACTTCAGCATTGATTTTATAGAGCTTTCTGAGAACAATGAATTTATGAAAGAGCTTAATGAAGTTGAGACTGTTGAAGGGATTGAGTATTATACTGCTGCAGGAGATATAGACGGAAGAGGAGATGGTGTTGTATTGAAGGATTCTGTATGGCTTGATGAGCAGGAAGGTAATATCACAGTTGACTGCTTCCATACTTTTATTAAATCTCCATTTAGATGTGAAAAAGCATATGGATTTGTCAAGCAAGCTTTGCAGAGATAGAAAAGATTAAAAATTCTATGTATTACATCAAATAACATGGAATATGCGGTGCAGATGCTGCTGCCTAATTTTAGAAGTTAATTAATTCCAACTGAATTTTTAAGATCTCTAATTTCTTTTTTACGTCTAAGTTCAGAATTAACTTTTTGCTCTAAGTTATAGCTAAGCGCTTTAAGAAAATCTTCTTGTTCTTTAGAATTGGGTTTTCCATTAGGTATTTCCAAAAACTTGCCATACCAAATTCTGCTATCGTATGGGGCTTCATAGATAAAATTAAGATCAAAGTCTGAAGTTAAAACAGCGTCTTTGTCTTTTACAAGCTTCTGTTCAAGAAAGGAATAATAATTATCAATTAAAGTTCCAGCAAGAATATCAAAGCCTACATCTCCTGAAGAATGATATGGTTTATTGCAACTTCCTGGCCAGCTGGAATAGATTACGTTTGTCTGTAGTTCTTCCCCAAAATTTCTTCCATTTACAAATGGAATTCTTTTTGCTTTGAAAATATAAAAAGTTTCTTCGTTCATAATAAAAAGAAAATGATTTGTTTTTTAAAAAGTTTTTTGTAAATTAAATAAATGCTCCCTGCAGTAGGTTGAAGATATAACCTGTCAGGATGATTGCCAATGTTACTACACTAAAAAATATAATGATTAACTTTAACTTCATGGCTCTTCTTAGGATGACTGCTTCTGGGAAACTTAATGCTGCTACGGCCATCATAAAAGCAAGAGCTGTTCCCAAAGGCATTCCTTTTTGGAACAGAACAACTGCAATAGGCACTATTGCTGCACAGCTTCCA
>WJKL01000084.1 GCA_014729145.1 Candidatus Woesearchaeota archaeon | reverse complement strand
CCTTTGGCATGATATTGGCCTGTGCAACAAAGAAATCATGGCTGTTTACAACATCCTTTACCTTTTTCTTATCTTTTTGATATTCTGGAAAATCATCAACAGAAACAGCAGTGTCAAAAACCTCTTCTGCTTTCTTTACATTTTCTGCACCCACAAACGCACATATTTTTATATCTTTTCCAGGCTTGTAATGCAGTCTGTGATAAAATTCAAATCCGTCTTTTTTCAGGTCAATATTCCTTAGAACTATGATTAAATCAACTGTTTGAGTAAAATTTCTCTTTTGAGATTTCTTCAGTTCTTCTAATGCTTTCTTTATGGTTTCTTTATCCATTCTACCCTCCTATCATTTGATAGTATGTATGGGATTGCTAGTATAGGTTTGGAGAAAGAGGTAATTTATAAATGTGACGGTTTTAGTCATATTTGTGATTGTTCAGCTTGCTGAACATTGTATTTATTCTTTGCTAAAGGCTTTCTCTGCTTACTTCATTTGCTTGATAGTTGCTTTCATATACAAGATCTTCAGCATAAACTCCTGCACCAGAGGATGTTTCTGGTATCCATTTGGGATTTGTCATAAAACTCAAATAATAAAATGTTTTTTATAAAGTTTACTCCAAAATTCTTATAAATATTTTCTAAACATCCCTCTTCTAAATTCAGGATTGTCTATTGTGTAATCTAATTTTTTCCAAAACCAATTAGTATCATAAGAAATCCCGCCTATCAAACTAACTTTGTTCTTTTTAGCATCTTCTTCGACCATTCTGACTAACTTTTTTCCATCTCCTCTTCCTTCAAATAAAGATCTCATAGCATACAAAAAATAAGAAGGTTCAAATTCAGATTCTTTTTCAAATTTATAACTTCGAACATCTTCAAATTTAAGATATTTCAAAAAAAGAATCTCAGCAAAAGGCCTTTCTTCTTGCCCTTCATAAGCAAATGCTTTGAATTGAAGTTTAGGAAACCTTTCAAATCGATCTTTAAAATTTCCATATTTAGGATAATTAGATATATCTCCTTCTAAAATAACAGTTTCAATCATAAAATAAATTAATAGAAGTTATTTATAAACCTTAACCCAAAATCCTTTTCTCTTTATCAAAACTCTTCCAGGATATCTCTCCAAATTCACAGCTAGAACAGGCAGCATCCAGATTGACATAATCTCCTTTTTCTTTATATCTGTTTAAAGCATCTGGAAGATAAGCCTGCACATAAACATGGCCCGGGATAAACACAAATCTGCTTCTAACTCCAACAGCATCTAACAAAGAAGCCAGTAAAACCGAGCTGTCATCACAATCTCCTCCCCCTGAAACTAAGCTCTGCCTTGCGCTCTTTACATATTCATAGGCAGTAGGATCAGAAACATAGTCAAAATTATCTCTTACAAAGTAAAACAAAGCCTTTGCATGGCATACCTTGCTGCTTTCCTTGCAGCTTCTTACAACAACCTTGTCAGCCACTTCCTTGATTACTTCATCATTTCCATTAACCATCACCAAAGATATCTCATTAAAATGACTTTCAGTCACATTAACCTCATCAGGCAGAACCTCGCCTAATTTTGGAAAAACATTTGGATTGGGATCTAGCTTAACAGAATATACAGGAAACAGCCACAATACCAGTATAAATATAAGCCCCAAAGCCAAGATATACTTCATCGGCCCTTTATACCACGGCTCTTCTTCAGGTATTAAATTATCATCTTCCATAAACACAATAATTAGAACTTTTTATTTAAATCTTCTGTAATTATCCTTTGACCTTTTCCTTAATCCTCTCTGTAAACAATCCTGCATAAGAGGGCTTTTATTCTTCTGAAAACCTTTAATCCACTCTTTAGTCCCAAATCCTTCAAATCAACAAACTTTTTAAAACAAGCAAAGTTCCAAAACTGCATGACTCTTACATTAAAAGAATACAAAGCTATCGTTGACAAAGAGATAGAAAAATTCTTCAACAAAAAACTCAAAAAAGCAGAAAATATCGACTCTTCTTCAGTTGAACTGATCAAAATTCTAAAGAAATACTGCCTTGGAGGAAAAAGGATCAGGGCAGCGATGCTATTTCACGGCTATAGGTGCTTCAAGAACAAAAACCTCAAAGAGATCGTCAAAGCATCCATGAGCATCGAACTTATTCAGTCTTATTTTCTCATCCATGATGATATTATGGACAGGTCAGATATAAGAAGGGGCAAACCTGCTTTGCATAAAGTATATGAAAAAATCTCCAAAAAAAGATATAAAAAATCTGACCACCCTCATTTTGGAGCATCGATGGCAATCCTTGCAGGAGATATCCTTGTTGCATTTGCAGATGAGATCATTGCAGATCTGAAGAACATAAGACCAAGACACAAAAATGCAGCAATAAAAAAACTCCAGCATATCAACCACACGGTTATTTACGGCCAGGTTTTAGATATTCTTTCAGAACTAAAGCCAGTCACAATAAAAGATATATCACTTATCCACAGGATGAAAACAGCCTCTTACACAGTAGAGGGCCCATTGCATGTTGGAGCATTATTAGCAGGAGCAAACAAAAAACAACTGAAAATTCTAAAAAAATATGGGGTTCCCTTGGGAAAAGCATTTCAGATACAGGATGACATACTCGGCCTTTTCGGAGATGAGAAAAAAACAGGAAAACCAGCTGATTCAGACGTAAAAGAGGGAAAACAGACATTATTGATACTAAAAGCACTGGAAAAAGCAGACCCAAAACAAAAAACCACGATAAAAAGAGCATTAGGAAACCCAAATCTTACCAAATCACAATTAGAAGAGGTAAGAAACATAGTAAAACAGACAGGTTCTTTAGAATACTGCCAAAACCTTGCTAAATCATTAATACAAAAAGCAAAATCAGCATTAAAAAAAGCAAGATTCAAAAAACAAGGCAGGGAATTCCTTTTAGGAGAGATTGCTGAATATATGTTAGAAAGGAAATATTAAGATGAAAAAACAGGAACAGGTAAAGGCAGTGGTAAAAAATTAGAATCAGCGATAAACAAAGTATACCAGGCAGGCTATTCAGATATAGAAGACGCAAAACAGCTGATAGCTTCATCTAATTCAATCAATAAGCTTATCGAAGATGTAACAAATTATATTCCTAAAAATTCAATCACTGGATTAACTGGATCAACATTTCCAGATATAAAAACAATCCGCTCAAAGGATTATGATTACATACACTATATATAAAAATCTTTTCATGAAAAAATCATCAGCTTTTTAAAAATAAATCAACTTCTAAGAGAAATGAGCAAATTCAACAGACCAGGAATGATGCCAAACGGCAGCACAGACAAACTTACAGAAGAAAGACAAAAAGAGATAATAGACGATATAATTCCTGCTTTGCAGAATGCTAAATATAAAGAAGGAGAAAATCTAATAGATATTCTAAAATCTAACAATACTAACATAAGAAAAGCAGAAATTCTAAGTGAGTATGCAGGAACACACATCTTTTCAGGAGAAGCAGCCTATATTACAGAGATCTACAAAAAACAAAGCTATACTGTAGAAAAGATGTTCCTAGAAAAATAATCTAACTCAAAAATTTTAATTTGATGTATTTATTCAATTGTTTGATTTCCATATGTTTGATTCCGCCACAAAGTTCTTTCAATTGATCTATAATCTTATTCAATTCTTTTTTATTCCTAACTTCAACATTTAACTCAAAGTCATATTTGCTTATAGCTTCATCAACATAAATGCTATTATTCAAGTTTTTAGCAAAAGCAAGTAACATATTATAATTTACACTTTTACTAAAGATCAAATTCAATTTATAATATTCATATCCTATTTTATTAATATTGATATTTGCACTATACCCTGCAATTACTTTTTTCTTCTCAAGTTTTCTCATCCTATTTATTACAGTCTTAACAGGCTTTCCTAATTCTTTTGATATCTCTAATGCAGCTTTTCTACCATCAGTAGATAATTTTTCCAAAATAGCAAGATCTAAAGAATCATAATCAACTTTTTCAGTAGTTCTTACAACTATCTCCTGTCCTTTACTTCCAGGATTGAGATAATTTCTAGGATAATACACTGTTCCTACATAAGGAAATATTTGAAAATCTTTGATAAATTCTCCATAAGTCTCTTTTAGGCTTTCAACAAAGCCATAAAACTCTTGAGTAGACTTGACCCAAGACATAATAATCAATTCTTCACTATTTTGTGTAATTCCAATAACAGAAGTCTCATCTCTATTAACAAGCCAGTCTTGAATCTCATTTTCTTTCTCTTTGGTTGTTCCTTGCAAGAACAAATAAGCTCTAAATCCCAGATATCCTAACTTATAACTATTAATTATTGCATTTGTTCCAAGTATAATATTCTCTTCTTCTAGCTTTTTCAGCCTGTAAAGAGTTGAACTTTGACTCATAGAAATTGCTTTAGCTAGTCTTTTCAGAGAAATTCTTGCATTTTTTGACAATTCATGCAATATTTTGCTATCTTTCTTATCCATATTAGAATTATTTGTAATATTCTATATAAATATTACTATAAATTAGATATTTCAATGGAAACTTTTAATTAATTATAAAACTCTACTAAATAGTAACAAAAAATGACAAATAAAAAAGATAATTTCAAAGAAAACACACTTGATGAATATCATTTTCTAAAGAAAAAGTGTTCAGACCATGTAACAAAGTATGTTTCACAATCTTTAGAAGAGATGGTTCAGGATAGAAGTGAAAGAAGCAAGTATTTAGTTAATGCAATTCACAAAAAAAGAGACAAATCTCCAAGATTAAGGGAATTTATTATAGAACAAGCTTACGTAGCATGTACAAAAAAAGAAATCCCAGAAGATCTTTACAAAATTGGAGCTGCAATCGAAGTTTACAATCTTTCAACTTATCTTGTAAACTGGTTTCTTGATAAAAAAGGAGAATTAAAAGACAGAGCAGACGAACAAAGAGCAGTTATCGAAGGAATAAGACTCTACGACAAATCAAAACAGATGATTAGATCTACTTCAATAAAAGAATCTCTGAAAGAAAAGATCATAAAAGAACTGGAAATTGTAAACAATCAGATCTATCTTGGACAAGGCGATGATGTAGACAGATTAAATCTAAGAAATAACACCCACAATCTTTCTGAAAAAACCTACATTGAAAACTATAAAGAAACATGCAGAAGAAAATGCGGTTATTTCCTTGGCTTCACAGCTAGAGTTGGGGGATATTTAGCTGAAGCAGACAATAATCAAATAGATTCTTTATCAAAATTTGGAATTGCTTTAGGGACAGGGATACAGATAGTCAATGATGTCGCAGACAATATCCTTGCAAAAGAAGCTTCTTCAGTAGAAAGACCTTATCAGGATCAATTTTCAGATATTGAAAATGGTCTGATTACAGCATCGATCTATTCAGCAATAAAAAAACAACCAAAAATTAAAGATTATCTAAACAAAACTCTTGACAGCCAAGAAAAATTAGAATTATATGAAACATTAAAAAGAATAAATGCTTTTGACTTGCCTATGCATATAACCAGAAGATTAAGTGAGAATGTTGCTAAAAAAGCTTTGAAAAAAACTTTCAATAAAAATTCAAGGAAATATCTAAGCCAGATGACTGCTATCTTATGCAATTCAATAATCTATAATCAACTCAAATATCAAGGATATAAAAGAAAATCGCTTTGTTGAATTTACCTTCCAAACCTTCTTTCTCTGTTAGAAAAATCTTTTACACAATTCACCAGGTCCTCTTTTTCAAACTCAGGCCAGGTCTTCTCTAAAAACATCCATTCAGCATATATTCCCTGCCATGCCAAAAAATTACTGGTCCTGTGATCTCCTCCTGTCCTTATTATCAGTTCAGGTTCAGAATCCATATATAAAAACTTCTCAAAAGCCTTTTCATCAAGCTCTTCAGGCTTGATCTTCCCAGCTTCAATATCTCTTCCTAGTTTTTTGATTCCGTCAATTATCTCTTCTCTTCCTCCGTAAGCCATTGCAAAATTAATCTTGTAAACAGGATAATCTTTTGTTTCTTCCATCAGCTTGAGCATCCTTTCATGTATGTCATTTGGAAAAAGATGGATCCTTCCAACAAATTTTACTTTTATCTTATTTTCATGTATCTTTTTGCAGTACTCCTCATTGTCAAAAAATTCCCTGAATATCTTCATCAGATAATTAAACTCTCTTTTTGGCCTGTTAAAGTTCTGCATAGAAAAAGCATACAGTGTAAGTTCCTTTACATCCAGCTCTTTGCACCATTCAAGCAGCTTTCCTACTTTCTTTG
>WJKL01000083.1 GCA_014729145.1 Candidatus Woesearchaeota archaeon | reverse complement strand
ATTTTTCATTATCTTATAGTCTCTTTTATTCAGGGCTCCAAACCTCATATTGCAAGATATCTTGACTTCTTTATTTAATCCAGAGTTAATCATCATTAAGCAGAATTTTTTAAGCCATTTTCCAACAGGAAAAGTTCCAGTGTCATCCATTATTTCCCTTACTCCATACTTTTCAACAAGCATCTTAATTTCTCTGAAGAGCAATTCGGGTTTTCTTACTCTATATTTAGGATATAAAGAAGGCCATGAGCAGAATTTACATTTGCCCCACCAGCAGTCCCTTCCTGCCATGGTATAAGTTCCAGGAAGGTGTTTATAATTGCCATTCTCAGAATAAAGCCTCCACATTGTTAATTCCCTGTCAATCATAGGAAGCTCATTCAAATCATGACTGTTGGTAAATCTGCCATTATTGATTATAATATCTTCGTCTTTGTACCATATTCCGGGCTCAAGTTCTTTTCCTTCTGTGAGGTGATTGCATATACTCAGCAGAAGAAAATCATAATCTCCTCCGGTAATCACAAAATCAACTTTTGAATTCTTCAGGCTTTCTTCTGGTAATTCAGTAACATGATCCCCCATTAAAACAACTTTGGTATTTGGAGATTTCTTTTTAATATCATCAACAATACCCCAATGTTTTTTCACAACAGGGGTTTTAGTTTCTATAGCAATTAGATTAGGCTGTTTTTTTTGAATCCTATTAATCCATTCTGAATAAGTTTCTTTTTTTGCGATTGCATCATCCCAAAAAACATTATATCCTTTTTCTTTCAGCAAAGTGGCAGCATAAGCAGGAACTATAGGATATATCACAGAGTGCTGTTTGAACCATTGGAACTGCCTGTTCTGCCCTATCTGTGCTGTTCCTTTTTCAGATTTTATAGAGGGATAGCTTATAAAAACACTAAAATCCTTTTTCAGATGAGGTCTTTCTGGTCTTTTCATCTTAGCACGCTCCTGAACCTTCTTGATAATCCTCCCTGGATAAATGCAGCCCCATAGACAATATGTGTAAAGAATATAGCTGCTACTGCAAGCACACCTATATCCATCCTTCTGGCTCTGCTAAATACATCTGCTGAAAGTATCAGAAAATACGAAATAAGCAGCAGACCCCACAGTTTTATAAAAAAGATATCCAAGATACCGAGAGCAAGTAAAGAAAAGTTTCCTACCAAAAATAAAGAGGGAGCAAAATATACAGGTCTAAATGATGTCTTTGGAAATCTTTTCGCAAAATAACCTCTGTGCTTTCCATAATTAGCCACCTGTTTAAGATGAGGCAAAAAAAGTTTTCTTCTGTGATGCCAAACAACAAGTTCAGGAGAATATAATATCTTGTATCCTTTCTTTCTAATATCAAGACAGAACTTTGTGTCTTCTCCAGGCCAGAAATTATTGTCAAATCCTCCAGCATCAAAGAATGCTTTTCTGGAGACGATAAGGTTTACAGAAGGATAATCATCTACATAGAACTCTTTCTTTGCAGGCTTATATCTGTAGCTCATCCCTCCACCTCCGATTATTGTCTCAAAAAAAAGCCCTGAAGCCTTCTGAGAAATTGAATCATCTTTAGGAGTTACTGCGGGCCCCCCAACAGCGTCAGCCTTTCCAGAGTTGAACAGCTCCTCAGCTTTCTTCAGCCAGTCTTTTCTTGGATAAGCGTCATCATCTATAAAAGCAAGATATTTCCCTCTGCTTTTCTCAGCTCCGATATCTCTCTTGATCGCAGGACTGACTTTCCCTGTAGGGATTATTCTTATCTTTTTGTCTTTTATATAGGCAGGAATCTTTTTTGGCTTCTCATTTGGAAGAATTATTATCTCAAAACTTTTATGATCTATATCCAACATTATAGGGATAGATTCTTTAAGAAAATCATTCAATTCTTTCACTGGAATTATCACAGAAAATTTCAAGAATTTCATTTTTTGCTTCCAAACCTCTTATTATGATATTCTTTCTGATAATGGTGCAAAATAGAATACCTGTATCTTATAGCTAATGTATCAAGAAACATCTTGAATATGGTATTCCTGCTTATGCTTGTGCCTGAGAACTTATAATCTATATGTATAGGAGCCTCAACACACCTAAAACCATGCTTTTCTGCAAGAAAACAAAGCTCAAGATCAAATGCATGCCTCTTTACCATAGCCAAGGGCATTATCACATCAAGAACCTCTTTTTTCATAAGCTTCAGCCCGGATTGTGTATCTCTCAGACCAACTCCAAGAAGCATCCAGGAAAAAAGTTGATATCCTTTGCTTAATATCTTTCTTGACAAAGGATATTCTAATTTTGAAAAAGGGTGCCTTTTGCTCCCTATTATCATATCAGCTGTAGCCATATAAGGTATAAAATTCTTAAGCTGCCTTGGAGGAAGATCCATATCGGAATCTACAAAAGTCACAAAATCTCCTGTGCAGTGCTGAAAACCATATTTTAAAGCATGACCTTTTCCACAGTTGTCTTTATATCCCAAAACTTTGACCTCTGCAACTTTTTTTGCTTCCTCCATACTTTTGTCTACATAGCCGTCTATTACTGCTATTATCTCAAAATTAGGAAAATACTTTGATATTGACTGCTTCATCTGTTTTAAGTTCTCTGCTATGAATTTCTCTCCCTTATATACTGGCACTATCAGTGAAAGTTTTTTATTGTGCAATATTAACACCCAATTCTTTTCTGTTGATCATAAGAATTCCTATAAACATAATAAGATTTGAACCAAAGAAAACTTTTACCACATCTATAAGGCTGTTGTGAAATAGATATATGCCTGCTATCTCAACAGCAAAAGATACAAACAATATCCAGATAAAATTATATTTTTCAGCAGCAAGATTATATGTTATCAATACTTGTGATAGAGAAAACAGACCCATACCTGCACCAAATATACCTATCAAAGGAATTATAGAAAGATATTGTTTTCCATAAAGGATCATCACGATAAGCTTGGGCATGATAAAATAAGCGCTTAATCCAACAGCTACAAGAAAAAAAGTGTATATTAGGCACCTTATCAACAGCCCAGAAGCCTTTCTTCCTTTTGATACCACATCTACTATCTTAGGAAACAGTGCAAGCACAAAAAAACCAGAACCAAACCAGATTATTTTTGCTATCATGCCTGCTGCAGAATAAAAACCTGTCTGAACAGAAGAGAAAAAATGCTTCACCAGAATATGGTCAAATGTTATCATCAATGTAGGAAATAAGGAAGAGAAAAAAACAGGCAAAGCATATCTGTATATCTTTCTTGAATCAAATTTTTCACTTTTGAAATTCCTAAAAACATCTCTTAAAAAATATAGTGCAGACAGCATCCCTGCAAAAAGCCCTATAAAGATAGCCCCTAGTGCTCCAAATATACCTATTCCCAAATATACAAAAAATACAGCCAGCGCAAATTTTAGAAAAACAGATATTAAGCTAGATATGTTCTGCTTAATGAATTTCTGAAGTCCATTCAATGCCCCTATAAGTATAGAATTAATCAAAAATATATATGCTATAAGTCCTACAAAAATAATATAAAAGATATTATTTATCTTCATAAACTTTGCTATCAGTGGACTTAATGACACATAAAAAATTAGAATTATCCCTCCAACAAGGCATATCTTGATAAAGCCTTGCTTAATCAATCTTTTGATATAGCTGTTCTGTTGTCTGCTGTTAAATTCAGCAGTATATTTTGATATTACCTTATTGAATGTCTGAGTAAAAAAAGTAGCAAGATATATTATGGCAAACAAACTGCCTAATATACCATAATCATTGGGCCCCAACATTCTGCCCATAAAAAGATGATAGAAGTAATTTAATATTGATACAAGAGCAGAACTTATAAAAAATACACTTCCTGATTTCAGTAGATCCTCTGAATCATATTTTTTTATCTTTTCCAGTAGTTTTTTCATATTCACCTATCCAATAATGTAATTTGGCTCTTCCAACCTCCCTTATCTTTATCTTACCTTCCCCTTTCAGCTCAGCTAAAGCCAAAGAAACAGTATGCCTTGTAGTGTTTGCTATTTCCTTTATCTCTGTTATAGTAAGGCCATCTGGATTCTTCTGCAGAATCTCGAGTACAACCAATTTCCATATGCTTGACATTTTTCCCCCCGATAATTGCTAAACAATATTAATCAACAATAAGACTGACCAAAAAAGTATATATTCTTTCTTTGTGTTGTATTGAAGAAAAAAGATATTATCCTCTGACAAGAGTAAATTTAATTTTTCTTTTTGAGGCTATAAAACAAATTTAATATCCAATAAAAACTGGTCCATACATATGAAGGACTTTTCTTTGATTAGATTAAGGAATGTAAGCAAAAGCTTTGGAGATAAAGATATATTAAATGAGATAAGATTGGATATAAAAAAAGGAGATATGATCGGGCTTGTCGGAGAAAGTGGAGCAGGGAAGACAACCTTGCTGAAGCTGATTATAGGATTTCTGGAGCCCGATAAAGGAGATATATCCTTCGGGCTTCAGAAAAAAGATTCTGAAAAGATGGGGTGTTTTGGATTCTCAACACAGGAAAAAAGCTTCTACTCAAGGCTGACTATAAATGAGAATCTTGTTTATTTTGCTGCTCTGCATGATATACCTAAATCTTTGTTGGATGAGAATATTAATAATGTGTTAAAGTGTGTGGGGCTTGATAATGAGAAAGATGTGATTGCAAAGAACTTATCTCAGGGAATGCAGAAAAGGCTGGATATCGCATGTTCTATAATCCATGACCCCAATATTCTGATCTTTGACGAGCCGACAGCTGATATGGACCCTGTGCTTAAGAAACAAATCTGGAGCCTGATAAAAGACCTAAACAAAGAAAACAATAAAACGATCATCGTCTCATCCCATGATCCTAAAGAGCTTTTTGCTGTCTGTGACAGGATATTTTTGATTAGCAGCAGAAAGATAAAGGAGATAAAAGGTATGAAAAAAAATATTTCAAAGATCTACGAGGGATAGATGGCCAGTATAAATAAATTCAAAGAGATTATCAGGAAGAATTTCCTGCTCTTATGGAGATCCAAGAGAACTATTTTGACTATTTTTTTGGGACCTTTGATCCTAATCTCTCTTTTGGGATTCGCATTTAATAATACTGGGTTGAATAAAGTTTCTATCATATCTTATTCAGAAGAATATAGTGAATTGAGCAATGCCCTTATTGAAAGGCTTAAAGAAAACAATTTTGCGCTGCTGAAAGCAGAAAGCGAGGAAGAATGCATAAGCAATGTAAAGCTTGGAAGAAACCATGTATGTATGATCCTGCCTCCTGATTTTAACATCAATGAAAATAATGAACTGATAATCCATATCGATAAGTCAAAAGTAAATTTTGTAGGAACAATAATCAATATGATATCTTACAATATCAAGGATGAGTCCTCTGTACTCAGCCTCAATCTAACAGGTGTTTTACTAGACAGGCTGAAAAGTGCTGAGGAATTAAGCAAAGAAAGCATGGGCCTTGTTTCTGAAATAAAAGACATTAATATTGGTTTAAATGAAAAAGTGAACAATGTTCTTGATGGTATAACTGAGCTTGAATCAGTAACAAATAATCTGATATCTAAGATAGATGATTTAAATTCGCAGACAGATGTAGAAAATAGCATCAATGACATCATAGAACTTGTTGATGAAGGCGACGATTTGATTGGTGATATTAAAAAAGAAGGTATCAGCCACCCTAAACTAGAATATATTGAGGATATTCTTGAAGATATTGAAGATGAAGCAAGACAATTATCAGAAGCAGGAGATGTTTTGAATGACCTCGAAGAAGGTCTAGATCAGATAAACAAACTAAAGGGAGAATTATTCTCTGTTATGACTTCGATCAAAAACGAATTGCTAAGAGAGAGTGGAATCCTGGATGATGTTATGTCCAATCTAAAAGAGACTGATTCCAATGTTAAAAGTATCAAGATAAAAGATCCCGATAAAATTGTCAACCCCATTGTAACAGATATAAGACCTATAGCTCCTGAGAAATCTTACCTGACATACATATTTCCAACTCTGCTTGTGCTCATCCTTATGTTTGGGGGAACGCTTTTATCAAGCACTGCAAGCATTGTAGAGAAAAGGAACAGCGCTTTTTTCAGGAATTTCATCTCGCCAACCAACAGGGCTGTTTTTTTGGCAGCAAGATATGTGGCTGATCTCATCGTTGTTATAATCCAGCTGATGATATTCACAGGAATCTCCTTTGCTTTTATAGGAATGGGAATCTTTTCTAATATAAGCCTGGTGTTTGCTCTTTTGGCTGTTGCTTCTTTTTTTGTTCTTTTGGGGATAATGGTCGGAAGCATATTTAATTCTGAAGAAAGCGGGATACTTTTTTCCATGGTCATCACAAGCATTATGCTCTTTTTTTCAAACACAATACTTCCGCTTGAAAATATGTCGAACCTGATCTATAAGATATCTAAATTCAATCCTTTTGTCCTGTCTGAATCTATGCTTAGAAAATCAACAATCTATGGCATGGGGGTAGGATCTATATGGAGAGAGCTTTTGCTGCTTTTTATATGGATCGTTGCTGTTATCGGAATAATATCTATAGTGAACAAATCAAATGTCAAAAACATTATAGAGGCATTAAAAAAAAGATATGAAAAGATTATGCACAGGATAGGAAAGATTATATTTGTAGAAGAATGACTATTACCTTACAGAGAATAAAAAAACTATATTAAAACAATTTTATGTTTCTTACATATGGTTGAGGAGTGGATTATTGAATTTGGTACTGGTGTTAGCATCATTGTTGCAGGGGCTTTTCTTCTAATGTACATAAGGAGGGTAAAGGCCAAATTAAGAAAATTCATATTGAGACATAACCAAGATAAATGATGAAAAAAATCAAAAGATTTAAGAGTTTGATATTTGCAGGAATACTGTTGGTTGTTTATATTTTTGTGTTCTTTTTTGTCCCTGAAAGCACTGAAAAACTGGCTTTAAATCCTGAAAAAACTGATGAAGCCTGGAGATTTGGAACATACCAGTTTGCCCATTTAAATCTAAAACATTTGATGGAAAATTTAATAGGATTTAGCTTGCTGGCGGTGATTGCATTTGAATTAAAGACCTTTTTCTCTGATTTTTCTTCGGCATATCTCTCTTCAGGTTTATTGTCAGTGCTGCCTATGTGGTTGATATCTCCATTTACTGCTTTAGGTGCATCTAATGCCATTTTCGGAGGGTTTGGATTAATCAGCCGGGAGACAAAGAAATACAAAATAAATGGGTGGCTAATTATACTACTATTAACAGGATTAATTTTTATAAAAACTATTGTAAATTATTTTTCTTTTGGCGCTGGAAGCGAAGAATTTGCATTTGCATTCAAGCAGGGGCTGGCTCATTTTTCCGGATTGATGTTTGGAGCTGGATTTTTCTATATAATCAAGTGGGCAAGGCCAATATTGACTAAAAGAAAAAGACAGATTTTAAGGAGGAGCGGATAAATGGAAAGGATGCCTATTGGTATTGAAGGGCTGGACAAGATGCTGAAAGGAGGATTGATTGAAGGCAGAAATATCTTGTTATCTGGACCTTGTGGATCTGGAAAGAGTACATTAGCTATGCAATTCCTTTATAATGGATCAGTAAGATATCATGAGCCAAGCCTTTACATAACACTAGAAGAAACAAAAAAGAAATTTTATGAAGATATGGCTAAATTAGGGATGAACCTGCATGAAGCTGAGAAAACAGGAAGATTTGTTTTTATCGGAGGACCCATTGCAAATATCAGGAGTTACATGGATAAAGTGGATGCGAGAATGGAGAATATGGTTGAAGAGGTAAGAGAGGTTGTTAAGAAAAAGAAAATAAAAAGAGTTGTTATTGACAGTATAAATTTATTAACTATGCTTTCTGATTCAGATGATGATAGGAGAAAGGCGTTGGCTATGAT
>WJKL01000011.1 GCA_014729145.1 Candidatus Woesearchaeota archaeon | reverse complement strand
GCTTTTTGACTATCTCTAATTGTCTTATCATCAACATCTGTTAGATTCATTACTTGTTTAATTTTGTATTTTTTGAATTTCAAATATCTTCTTAAAATATCTGCAAAAACATAAGCCCTCAGGTTTCCTATATGAACATAATTGTAAATAGTTGGTCCGCAAATATACATTCCAACTTTTCCTTTTTTCAATGGTTTGAAAGGTTGCTTTTTTTTCTTTAAAGTGTTGTAAAGTTTTAGCATTTGATTGAATATAACAATATACCTTGCTTTAAAAAATTAGTTAATTTGTTTATTTGAGATTTATTAATCTGATTCTATGTTGACAATAACATCTACACTAGAGCCATAAAGTTGTCCGCCCTTTTGCATTGTTACTGAATACTTAATTGAACAAGGAGGGGCTGTTTCAGGTATATTAAATGTAACTAGTGTTGGATTATTCATTATATCTCCTGCAGGAATTTGAACACTTCCTGTTTTTCCTAATCCTAGAAATCCATTTGCCTGGCTAACACTTAGGCTTGTAGGACAATCTGTTTCTTGAGCTTCCACATTATAAGTAAACTCTGCTGCCTCTGTTCCTGTATTTCTTATTGATAATGCAAATCCTTGCCCTCGCTCACCCTTACTTAATGGAAGCCTTCTTGATGCAGGATAAATTATTATTTTTTTATTTGTATCTTCTGAGAATAATTTATTAATTTCACTTTTTACTGATTGATCAATGGCATCTAAGCTTTCACCAGCACTGAAAAATATTTTTTGAACAAAATAACCTCCAAGAATTAATACCATAACTAATAGAACAATTGTTACCATTGTTCCCATAGTTAATTCCATAGCTGCTTTTTTGTCTTGCATCATTTTACCTTTTATTTTTGGGGGTTTTTAGTATACTGGGAAATTAGCTGAACCCTGCTGCATTAAGTAAACAGTTATTCCGACTGTTATTGCTAAAACAACAATAGCTATTACTAATCCAATTACATTTAATCTCTTGGCAGTTTTTGATTTTTCCTTTTTATTTTCAACTAGACCAACAATTGCAATTATAATTGCAGGTAAAGGTTGGAAAAAAGCCAAAACTATGCTTAAGATTCCAAAGATATATGCTACCCCTTTTTGTTTAACCATATTTTATACAGCAAATTTATTTTTATAAACCTTTTGAAATTGGTTTTTGTTGTTTTTGAATTTAAATGGGGATGGTGGGAATCGAACCCACTACACCATGATGTCTGACTTGGAAAGTCAAACACCCAGAAAATCTGGGATTTTCCTTGTCTTCAGTCATGTGCTCTCCCAATGAGCTACATCCCCTCACAAGAAGAAATAGTAGGAAATCTTTTTTAAACTTATTGAAAATAAGAGAGAACTAATACACTTTAGGAATCTAGTTTTATTGAAATTTTTAAAAAATTGTAAGTTGGGAATAGGCCACCTTTTGTTGTTTGTCGCTTTTGCACTTTTAAGCCCAGTGTGGTGCGAACCAAACATGTTAATATTTCACTATGCGTCTCAAGGACTTGCACTAGTCAAGGTGCTCGTTTCATCAACTTCAAAACTTTTGGTTTTCTGTGCACAAGCACAGGTTGGTTTTGAAGGATCCGGAAATCTGGAAGATTTGCGCGGAATCTCTCACAGTTCTAAGCTCCATTCAGTTTTCATTGCTCCCTGTGAGCTGTGTCGTTTCTGTAGCCAACAAAATCTTTCCTCCATAGAGTTGGATTTTGTGGTGCCAAAATTCCAAAAAGGATTTTTAGCACAGAGCTCTACTTCACAGCAGTTAGGTTTTCACCTAATGACTTGTATTTTAGTGGGCGGACCTTCCTCAGAATTCAATATCCATATAATATGATATTTGCTTAATCAAAAGCTGAATTCCGAAATCCAACAAAACCTTTTGGTTTTCTGTGCACAAGCACAGTTGGTTTTGTGGCACCAAAAATTCCAATGGAATTTTTTAGTGTAACTACCCAACTTACAAAAATTCAAAACATGTAAGGTTTTTAAGCTTTACTATCTAATGTTTTTCAATGAAAAAAGAGGGTGAAAAAAAGAGAAAGAAGAGAAAAAAGAGCAAAAAGCTTTTGCTAGACATATTAAAAGGGGTTTTGTTAGTTGTTGTTATTTGGTATATAGATACATTCATAGCTTTTGTTCCTTTTTCAAGGCAATCCAATACAAGGCATATACTTATGACATGGTTTATTGTTGATACTGTCTTTGTTTCTTTGCTTGTTAGATTTAAAAAAATAAATTGGCGCGTAGGAGCATCTTCATTAGGCTTTATTTTTCTTTTAGTTGGAATGTATTTTCTTCCTATTAATTCAAATATTCCTCAAAATGCATTAATGATTAATAATAATTTAAGCGAACAATATTCTGAAAACAAGTATGATTATGCAAAAGCACTGTTTTTTGAGGTAGAGAAAAAGTATACTTCCCCCATAAGGCAGTATCTTCTTGAGCCTTGGAAAGTTTTTATTATAAAAGATTTTGAATATTTTTGGAATCAACCAGATGATAGTTATGCAGACAGTAATATTCAGGGCAGAATTTATAGAAAATTGCTTCTTAAGTCTGGAAGATTTACTTCAGAGGAAGTGATAATTCATCAGAGCTTTTGTTCTAATTCCCCACACCTTTTAGTTAAAATCAATTATCCTGAAAGAGGCACACCAATATGGGCAGATTTATGGGCTGTTGATAATTTTCCTGGAGTTGAATCAAATAAAACCTATGAATTTGGGATGAGGACAATCAGACCTTGTGATGATTTAATTGGAAAGGGTTATTGATGATGGAAAGAATTATTGACGATAAATTTTTAATAAGGTTAATAAACATATTTTCATAAATTTAATTATGGATAAATTCCACAGCAAAACAAAAGAAGAGGTTATTCAAGAATTAGGGACTTCTGAGCAAGGGCTTTCAGATGAGGAGGCTAAAAAAAGATTAGAAAAGTTTGGAAAAAATGAAATTAAAAAAACCCATAAATTCAGACCAGTTAAAATTATTCTTGAGCAATTCAAGTCTTTTTTAATTTATATATTGATAGCAGCAATAATTATTTCTGTTTTAATTGGACATTTTACTGATGCAATTGTAATAGCTGCTATTGTTGTGGTAAATGCTTCAATTGGTTTTTTTCAGCAATACAAAGCTGAAAAAGCCATAATTGGATTAAAAAAACTACTCATTCCCACATCTGTAGTTATTAGGAATGGGAAGCATATGGAAATTTCTTCTTCTAAGATTGTTCCAGGAGATGTTTTGGTGTTAAAGACAGGAGATAAAATCAATGCAGATTGCAGGATTATTGAGCAAAAAAGTTTACAGACAAATGAGGCCGCACTAACAGGAGAGAGCCTTTCTATAAATAAAGAGGATAAAGTTTTGCCTTCAAAAACAATCCTACCTGAAAGATCTAACATGGTTTATACTGGAACAAAAGTTGTTGCTGGAAGTGGAAAAGCCATTGTTGTTTCAACAGGAATGAATACAGAATTTGGGAAAATAGCTTCAGAGCTTCAGGAAATTGAAATCAAAAAAACACCAATACAAAAAAGATTAGATGTATTTTCTAAACAGTTGGGATTGATTATACTTGGGCTTGTAGTAATAGTAATGCTCCTTGGATTTACTCAACATTTTGATAAGGTTCAAATGCTTTTAACAGCAATAGCTCTAGCAGTTGGTTCTATTCCAGAAGGATTACCTGCAGTTTTAGCTATTTCTTTCGCAATATCTTCTGTTTATATGTCAAAGAAAAATGTGATTGTGAGGAAACTACCTGCAGTTGAAAGCCTAGGAAGTGTTACAGTAATTTGCTCAGATAAGACAGGCACATTAACTGAGGAAAAAATGCATGTTCAAAAAATATTTGTAGATGATCAAATGTATAGAAAAAAAGGCAAGAATCTTTTGTTTGAGAACAAAAAACTGAAGAAAGTTGATTTGAAAAAAACCCCTCACTTGTACCAAACAATAAAAACAAGTATCCTCTGCAATAATGCCAGGTATGAAAAACTTGAATCAGGAGATTATTCTTTTATCGGAGACCCTACTGAACAGGCTTTTGTGAGAATGGCCCTGGATTTTGAAATGAATAAAAAAGAGCTTACTGAACAAGAGCCGAGATTAAGAGAGTTTGAATTTGATTCCAAAAGAAAAATGATGTCTCTTGTAAGAGATGCAGGAAGAAAAAAGGTCCTTTATTCTAAAGGTGCTTCAGAAAAAATTCTAAGCAAGTGCTCCTTTGAAATGGTTAAGGGAGACATAAAAAAACTAACTCCAAAGAGAAAGAAAGAATTGTTGGAAAAATCCTCAAAAATGGAAAAAGAGGCATTGAGAGTTTTGGCTTTTGCTTATAAGAATTTTAACAAAAAAGAAAAGGCAGTAGAAGAAGGAATGATTTTTCTTGGGTTTATAGGTATGATCGACCCTCCTAGAAAAGAAGTAGCAAATGCAATCAAAGATACAAGGAATGCAGGAATAAAAGTTAAAATGATTACTGGAGATAGTAAACTAACAGCTGAGGCTATTGCTAAACAAATAGGGCTTAAGGGAGAGATTATGACAGGCTCAGAATTAGAAGAAGTATCTGAATCTGATTTGAATAAGGTTATTGAAAAAGTAGTTATTTTTGCAAGAACAAGCCCTCAGCAAAAATTGAAAATCACTAATGCTCTTCAATCAAATAATGAGACTGTAGCAATAACAGGAGATGGGGTAAACGATGTTCTCGCCTTGAAGGCAGCAGACATTGGAATAGCTATGGGTAAGAGAGGAACAGATGTGGCAAGAGATACAGCAGATGTGGTTTTAATAGATGATAACTTCGCATCTATTGTTTCAGGAATAAGAGAGGGAAGAAAAACTTATGATAATATTAAAAAATTTATAAAATACATGCTTGCTGTAAATTTCAGTCAGATAGTATTGATTATGTCTGCGTTGTTTTTGAATCTTCCACTTCCTTTATTACCCTTACAAATTCTATGGCTTAATCTATTAACTGATTCTATTCCAGCATTATCTTTGGTATTCGAGGAACCAGAAGATGTTTTGAACTCAAAACCAAGACAAGAAAAAAGCGCATTAACAGGAACATGGAAGTTTATTCTTGCAGGAGGAATAATAGCATTTGCTGCAGAATTCATTGTTTATCTTATTGGAGAGGGTGCTATGCCTATAGAGACTGTCAGATCTATGGTATTAACCACTGCAATATTGTTTGAATTGTTTTTTGTTTATACTTGTAGAAGCAAAAAACCTTTATTGGAGATAGGTATTTTTTCAAATAAATGGTTGAATTATGCAATTATCCTATCATTAGCATTACAATTGATTTTAATTTATACTCCTCTTGCAGGAATATTTAAATTAGCACCATTGACATTAATGAACTGGATGATTATTTTACCTTTTGCGGTTTCAGGAGTGATACTTTTTGAGATAGGTAAATATATTAAATATAGAAAATAAGTTATGACAATAATTAAGAGGTGCAAATAATGAATGAATTGTTCTTGTGGGCAGGAATTTTTATTATTAGCTTGGCTGTTTTGATAAAATCTTCTGATTATTTTACTAATGCTGCTGAAAAAATAGGCTTGTGGTTGGGCATTCCCACTTTTTTCATAGGAGTTTCAATAGTCGCAATCGGAACTTCTTTACCAGAATTAATCTCATCTATAATCGCAGTTCACAATGGAAGTTCAGAGATTGTTATTGGAAATGTTTTAGGAAGCAACATAGCAAATATTTTTCTTATTGTTGGTGTTGCAGGATTAATTGCAAAAAAGCAACTTGAGCTTTCAAGAAATCTTCTCCATGTTGATTTGCCTTTTCTTGTGGGTACATGTTTTCTTTTGGCAATAATGATATGGGACGGAGTGTTCACAACAGGAGAAGGAATTCTTCTTTTGATTACTCTTGTAATGTATTCTTTTTATTTAATTAAGTCTAGAGAAAAACCTGAAAAAGAAGTTAGAAAGCAATTGAGGGGTGTAAAAGGAGAATTAGTAGACAAAACAAAAAAGAAAAAGATGAAAAAAGGCATTTCTTTGAAAACATGGTTTATTTTGTTTGGAAGCATCATTGGAATTTATCTTGGTGCTAGGTTCACTGTAGAATCTGTGATAACAATTTCTCAGATTCTTGAGATTGGAGCAGAGGTCATTGCTGTTACAGCTGTAGCCCTTGGAACTTCTTTACCAGAATTAATGGTAACAATTTCAGCTGCTAAGAAAGGCAAGTCAGAAATTGCAGTGGGTAATGTTTTAGGAAGCAATATTTTCAATATTTTAGCAGTTATGGGAATTCCTTCAATGCTTGGGACATTGGTCATTCCACCTTCTATGTTAACATTTTCTTTGCCAGTGATGATAATGGCAACACTTATGTTTTTCTTTATCACTCAGAATAAAGAGATTACGAGATGGGAAGGAGGAATTTTAATTATATTCTATGCATTATTTATAGCTAAGATTTTCAATATATTTTAAGTAAAGAAAAAAATTATAATTCAAAAAATAAGCAGTAGAAGAATTCTGTGTTGAAACAAACTATGTGAGGCTTTTAGTAGTTATATGCTGAATTTGTCGGCGAACCTTCAAACTTACACAATAACTCTATCAACGTTATCTTCTATAACGGCCTTAGTTGTCTCGTTTTGCGGACGACTTCGAGCTTAGATGCTTTCAGCTCTTATTCGTACAATGCGTAGCTATGCAGCCTGCCATTTGACAACTGCTCACCAGAGGCATCCAAGTCCCGTTCCTCTCGTACTAGAAACTTGTTCCACTCAGACAACTACACACCTAGTAGATATCATACAAACTGTCTCGCGACGTTCTTAACCCAGCTAACGATCCCTTTTAATGCGTGAACTCCGACACCCTTGCACGCTTCTGCACGCGCAGGATAGGAAGAGCCGACAGCGATGTACCAAACCGCCCCGTCAATACGGACTATCGGGGGCGACAAGCCTGTTATCCTTGGGGTAACTTTTCTATCAGACACAGCTTCTATTAAAAAAGCATGTGGGTTCACTAGGCCCGGCTTTCGCCTCTGCATTCCTTGCTGGTCAGAATACAGTTAGATAGACTTTTGCCCTCGCACTCAACTCTAGATTTCCAAGCTAGATGAGTCTATCTTTGGGTCCTATCGATATTTTTTCGACAGGGCGCCGCCCCAGCCAAACTGCCCGCCTGCTGCTGTTCTCTAAAAGAGTAAGCAGTCTTAAAATAAATGAGTAGTATTACACAGTCGCTCCACAGCCACCGGAATGGCTGCTTCAAAACTCCTACTTATTCTGTGCATTTATTTCAAAACCACAACAACAAGTTGCAGTAAAGTTCCACAAGGTCTTCGCTTCCCACTAGGTGTCTCCGGTCTTTTCACCGGACAATGTGTTCAGAGGTCTCCAACTGGGGACAGTAACAACCTCGTTAAACCATTCATGCAAGTCGCCATTCAGACGACAAGGTATTACGTTACCTTAAGAGGGTCATAGTTACCCCCGCCGTTTGATGGGCCTTAGCTCCCTTGAAAAGAAGTTTCAGACACCACCACTGGGCAGGTCTCACCAAGTATACAAGTCTTTTCAGATTAGCACTTGGCTACGTTTTTGGTAAACAGTCGGGCCGTCCTCGTTACTGTGATCTATCAATGCATACAACTTTCGAAAATACACAAAGATAGACATCCTTTCAGCCTAAGCTACAGGACTAACTTGCCGAATTCCCTCAGTTGGTTTTATCCTTCATGTCTTAGCCTATTAAGCTTGAGCATCAGTGCTGAATATGGGTACAGTTAATTAAACCAAGAGTGCAGTCTTTTCACTGGTTCTTGGAGTCAGCAATTTTGTCTGATAAATTCATTTGTGTCTGTGCATTACGCTCGACAGATTTCTTTACCAGAACACCCCGAAGGGTGCTCACTTATCCAAAAACAAACCGCACTGTATAAGATTTAATTAGTACAGGAATATTAACCTGTTGTCCAATCGTCGTGCTCAGTTAAGACACAACTTAGGTACTGACTAACCCTTGGCTAACAAATATTGCCAAGGAAACCTTGCTCTTTCGACACTCTCCATTCTCAGGAGAGTCACATCCTACTACCACCAGGATTCTCATTGCTTCCCGCTCCAATCCTCCTCTCGGAGAATATTCTTTGCAGAAAGCACGCCTGCTTACCAGATCACTCTTCTGAGTGTCTCTAAAGTATCGGTATCATGTTTAGCCCCGTCCATTTTCAGGGCCCTGAACCTCGATAGGTGAGCTGTTACGCTTTCTTTAAAAGATAGCTGCTTCTAAGCTTACATCCCTAGTGTCTCAGGTTCAAGACACCTTTCAAAACACTTAACATGAATTTTGGGACCTTAACTTTAGTCTCCCTTGTTCGGGTCTCGGAACAGTATCTTACATACTGCACCTGATTCCTGTTTTAAGCAGTTAACAATTTCTGAGTTGGAAAAGTTTTCGTAGACAATAGTCCCTGCAAAACTTATCCGTGCTTTACACCGTTAACAAACAAAACAAGACTATACGTAGGCATATTTCAGCAGGAACCAGCCATAGCCGAGTTAGATAGGCTTTTCACCCCTATTCACAGATCATCTAAGCACATGTCCATAGCACTAGTTCAGGCCTCCATCCTCCTTTCGAAAGACTTCACCTTGTCCATGAATAGATCACTCGGCTTCAGGTCTAATCCATATGACTAACGCCTTTTCAGACTTGCTTTCGCTTTGGTTACTCATTAAAAAGATTAGCCTTGCCATATAGAATAACTCCCTGGCCCGTTCTTCGAAACGTACGTTACAACCCTGACAAAATAAATTGCCTAAAGCAGTAACTAACTGTAACTGATAGATTTCAAGTCTTTTAACTCTCTATTATAAGTACTTTTCAGCTTTCCCTCGCGGTACTAGTGCGCTATCGGACTTTGGTTTTATTTAGGGTTAGCAGTTAATCCTGCCATATTCAGACCTCCAATCCAGGAAGCCCTACTCTTTTAGAGAATATCATATTCTTTTCATCTACGGGACTATCACCCTCTTGGGTCTTTCGTTCCAGAAAAGTTTGAATCAAAAACTTAGATATTTATCTCCACCACATTTCTATTCCTTTTTCAAGGAAAGATTCAGCTTGCCCTATGTCCTTTTCGCTCTCTGCTATTAAGGATATCACATGATTTGTTTTCTTTTCCTGCCGGTACTAAGATGTTTCAATCCCCGGCGTCTTTTCTCCTCTCGGAGTGATTCAAAAATCTTGGGATCAAAGCTTGCATGCAGCTCCCCCAAGCATATCGCAGCTTGCCACGTTCTTCATCAAAACCAAAACCAAGCTATCCGTCTACCAGTATAAAATAGTAGTATGTTTACAACGAACACTAACTAAAGTGGGTATTCTTCTACTGCTTATTTCATTGAACATGATTCTTTGAATCCAGGTCTTTCACCTGTGTTCTCAAAAAGATAAAGCGATTCATTCGCCTCACCTTGTCTCATAATATATGAGTATGATTTGTGATGTACCTGCTTTTCTTTCAGGATTACTAAGTCATCTTTTACAGAATTTTTCAATGGACCCGCCGTGAATCGAACACGGATCTCCTCCGTGCAAGGGAGGTATCTTAAGCCATTGGACAACGGGCCCAATGGAATACTGAATCTATCTTGGTTTTTAACCTTTTTGTCTAATCTTTTTCCTAAGATTATTCTGTAAACAAGATGAGTATGTAGAAGATCTAGTTGATAATTGCCCTAGATAATCATATAAAGTAAATATAGGAGGTGATCCATCTGCAGGTTCCCCTACAGGTACCTTGTGACGACTTAACCTACCTTATCTAGCTAAGGCTCTCCTTCTAGAAGTTTCACCATAACTAAACTCGGTTGGTTTGACGGGCAGTGTGTGCAAGAGACAGTGACATATTCACCGTTCGCTGATAACAAACGATTACTACGGATTCCAGTGTCATGAGGCTGGGTTGCAAGCCTCAATCTAGACTAGGATGAACTTTAAGAGATTAGCTTCTCCTTTCGGAGTCGCATCTCGTTGCGTTCACCTTTGACGCGCGCGTGTGGCCCAGGGGATTCGGGCTGTACCCACCTAACGTAGCCCACACTTTCATCCTTGTTACCAAGGCAATCTCTATATGGTACACTTAGTAAATATAGATGTGGGTCTTGCCTGTTACCTGATTTAACAGGTCATCTCACGACACAGGCTGACGTCGGCCATGCAACTCCTCTCAGCGTGTCAGGTAAGCCCTTCAGACTGACCTTCATTCTGCTGTCGCTCCTGGTGAGGTTCACGGTGTATAATCTAATTGAACCGCACGCGTCACCCGTTGTAGTGCCTCCCCGCCAATTCCTTTAAGTTTCGGCCTTGCGACTATACTTCCCAGGTAGCACACTCTTCGGCTTCCCTTCAGCACTAATACCTCTCGAGGAGGTACTAATGTTTAGTGTGCAGTGTTTACTGCTAGGACTACACGGGTATCTAATCCGTTTTGCGCCCCTAGCCTTCATCCCTTACTGTCAGAACTGTCCTCGTAAGATGCTTTCGCTATTGTGAGTCCATTCAGGATCAACACATTTAACCGCTACTCTGAATGTACTTCTTACGTCTTCCAGTCTCTAGTTTAATAGTACTCCTTGCACGCCCCATACTTGAGATATGGGATTTCACAAGGAACTTATTAAACAAGCTACGGATGTTTTAGACCCAATAATTGTGGCTGCGACTTGGACCGCTAGTATTACCGCGGCGGCTGGCACTAGTCTTACCCAGTCCTTATTCGTGAAACTTTTTACATTTCATAAAAGCTTTCCAATTTGGAAAGCACTCTGGTTCGCTCTGTCACACTTTCGTGCATTGCAGAAGATTCTCGACTGCTGCCCCCCGTAGGAGTAGGAATAGTGTCTCAGATTCCTTCTCAGGGCCTCTCCGCTAAGAGCCCTTATGGATCTTCGGCTTGGTGGGCTATTACCCCGCCAACAACCTAATCCACCGCAGCCCCATCCTTAAGCGCGAGTTTGAGAGATAAGTCATTCCAGGGCATATCTCTTATCAAGTATTAGACTCAGTTTCCCGAGCTTATCCTTGACTTAAGGGTAGGTTAGCTACGTGTTACTGAACCGTTTGCCTTTCTAAAATTCCGAAGAATCAAAGAAAAAACTTGCATGCCTCAGTACAAACCAGATAGCCGCAGCCGCCAGCAGGATCAACTGGAATTAAAACTTCATTGAATATTTAATTAAAATCATTATAATATCCTCTGCGCAATTTTTCTTGTAAGATGAAAAATCACTTCACACATCTCCTAACTATTGGCTGCTAAATATAATCATTAGAACTACAACTAGATGATTGCTTCTACATACATCATACTTTAATGTGATAATCGTACCTTATTAAAGCACTCATCTTAGTTATTTTATTTGAGGAATAAGCCTTTATAAAGGTTTCGTAGCTAAAAAACCTTTTTTATCGACGAGAAAATCCTTTAGGCTCACATTCTGAATAATTTACTGAATATCCTCTCTAAATTATCAGTGTCTGCCACCTGAACAAAAGATTTGCTTGGAACAGAATAGCACCTTTCTTTAACTGCCCGAGTTTCAAAAACAAAGCCTGCCCTAGTAATTTCAGAAGAAGGTATCCAGAACCAAGTGTTGTAATGATATTTGGAATTTGATATCACAAACCATATCGGAATGTTAAAAGTTCTTTGCATCCCTACATACTTATCAACTTCATTAGCTCTGAGAAAAAATTTATCATATTTTTTAGCCTGGATTTTATCTTTCACATCAACAAAAATCAATCCAAAATTAGGGAGGAGTATCATAAAGTCAGGTCTTTTAATCCAGTATTTTCTCAATGCAGGAGAAAAACTCTTCAAACTTTGATCAATGTACCAG
>WJKL01000082.1 GCA_014729145.1 Candidatus Woesearchaeota archaeon | reverse complement strand
GGAATCCTCTCCAGCTGCTTTATCATATAATTCTCTTTTTCCTTCTCTGCATCTATCTTCTTTTTTTCTTTTTTCTTTACCTTGACTTCTTTCTTCTTTTTTTCCTTTTCAAACTCTCCAATATCAGAGGCAGCCTTCTTTAGCTTTTCTTCAACAGTTGACAGTTGCTCTTCTGTAATCCTTTTAGGCTCCCATTGAAAATCAATACCATCTCCTTCTTTTATTGGAATTATATGAACACAGACATGTGGTATCTCCTGTCCTGCAGCAACCCCATTCTGCAGGATAATATTTGTTCCCTGCACACCTAAAGCCTCAAACACTGCGATGCTTATCTTGTTTACCACATCAAACAGATGCCCGGCCTCATAATCAGGTATCTGCTCAAATATCTGGTAATGCTTGTTTGGGAAAACAAAAACATGCCCAACAGCAGCACCTCTTGGATGGACAACTGCTGTAACCTTGCCGTCATCATATACCTTTTCCAGCTTTGTCTTTCCTTCAACTGTGTTGCAAAGTATGCATTTATCTGCCATTTTAACCTATATTTTAACCTATTATATCTGCAATATCATCAAGGCTTACTCCTGACTCTTCCTTAGATTTTTTCTTTGTGCTTTTCTTTTTTGTTTTTTTCTTCTTGGGTTTCTTAGAGGAAGATCTAGGTTTCTTTTTCTTTGAAGTTTTCTTTTTTCCCTTCTTTCCTGAAGTTTTTTTCTTTTCAGGCTTCTTCCTTACAATCTTCTTTTTGGTCTTAAAGACTGAATCTATCTTTTCCTGTATCTTCTCAACAGCATTATCGATATCTTCCTGAGGGTGCTCTTTTACAGGAATATCCAGCTTAATCTTGTCCCCTGTCTTTCTGGGGATTATATGTATCATAAAATGCTGTGCCCTCTGCCCTGCAGCAGAACCATTTGCCACAAATATAGAAACACCATCTGCACTGACTGCGGTAAGCATCACTCTGGAAATCTCCTTTGCGACCAAAAAAAGATGATCTACAAGATCGTTCGGCATCAAGGGCATCAGCGGAAAATGCTCCTTAGGTATCAGCAGTATATGTCCTGGATTAGCTGGATTTATATCTAATATAGCTGTGCATTTCTCATCTTCATAAACTTTTTTAGAATTGATATCTCCCGCAACTATCTTGCAGAATATGCACTGCTTTTTCTGAAACTCTTTCAGCTCTTCAGGAGACATGTTCTTTACCTTCTCCTGCAGCGCTTGCATCTGTTCAGGGCTTGGTTGTTCAGGCATACTATCTTAAATTCAATGACTTTTATAAAATTAACGAAAACATTTATATACAAAAATATCAACACAGATAATATGCGTGGTAAATTAAAAAAGATGTTTATGCTTAAACGATCAAAAAAAGGGATCTCTCCGCTACTTGCTACGGTTATTCTGCTTGTTTTTGCTGTCGGTCTTGGTATTGTTGTTATGAACTGGGGAAGAGCTCATGTGGAGGCAGCCTCCAAATGTGCAGTTGATACTGGTTTGAGTATTGTAAATCTTAACAACATTCCTGAGATATGCTATGCCGGCAAAGGTGAAAAAGGATATGTTCATTTCATTGTAGAGAATGGACCAAGCGTTGACCTGGAAGGGCTTCAGCTGAGGATAATCGGAACAAAAAATGTCTACAATCTTGAGATAAAGGAAAACATTCCAAAAGGAAATTCTCTGCTAAAAGACATCCCCTATAACTTTGATGGATTTGGAGATATAAGGCAGATAAAGATCACTCCAAAGATAATGCTCTACCCTGAAGAAAAGCCCATCCTTTGCCCTGAACAAGCCCTGGTAACTGGAGAGATAAGGAGCTGTTAAATGACCAGGATAAAACTCGATGTTTCTAAATCTCTTGAAAAGAATGCTGAAACCTATTTTGAAAGGTCAAAGAAAGCAAAAAAGAAATTAGAAGGTGCTGAAGAAGCCCTTAAAAGATCACTCAAAAAACTGGGAAATGAAAAAAGAAAGGAAGAGAAGCAGCAAAAAAAAGAAAAAAAAGAATCTAAAAGAAAAAAGAAATGGTATGAAAAGTTCCACTGGTTTTACTCATCAGAAGATTTTCTGTGCATAGGAGGAAGAGACGCCACCACAAATGAAATAATAATTAAAAAACACACAGAAAAAGAGGACATTGTTTTCCACACAGACATCTCAGGCTCTCCTTTTTTTGTGATCAAGACCAAAGGAAAAAAGCCTACAAAAAAAACATTAAACGAGGCTGCACAGGCAACTGCTTCTTATTCCAGTGCATGGAAAGCAGGCGCTGCTGCTGCCGAGGTCTTCTTTGTCTCTCCTGAACAGGTAACCAAAAAAGCAGGGCACGGAGAATTTGTTCCCAAAGGGGCATTCATGATATACGGAAAGAAAAACACATTAAATGCAGAGCTAAAACTTGCAGTAGGATTAAAGAACAATCAAATAATCGCTGGACCTATAGATTCTATAAGGTCTCATACAGATAATTTTTTGATAATTATCCAGGGAAATGAAAAAACATCAGACACAGCCAAAAAGATAAGAAAAAAATTAAAAGGCGGAAATCTCGATGACATAATAAGGATGCTTCCTGCAGGCGGCTGCAGGATCAAATGATTTTTCTGTCCCAATAATATCCATTTCTCTGTAATCTTCTTTTTAACCATTAAAACATTAGGATAAAACTATGACATATTATAGACAGCTGTACAAAAAAAGACCTTCATTTGCACAAGAATATGAAAAAAACAAAGACGCTGCTAAAAATGATTTTACAAGATTTATACTTGACAAAAGGATGAAAAAATCAAATCTTCCTTCCAAAATTTACGGCTATACCTTCCTGGGTCTGGATTATATGGTTATAAATGATAATCTTTCCAAAGAGAAAGAATATGAAACAAAAATACATGAATCTATCCATACTCCTGATGAATACGAGACAAGACTTCTAACCTGGTGGATGATAAAAAAGATCAAAAAGGAAGATTTAAATAATAAAGAAAACTATAAAAAATAAAAAGAGGATTATCATGACTTTTCTCAAAAAAAGAGGGCAGCATAAAGGTGAAAATGGAAGAGTTCTTGCTATCGGAGGATGCACTGATTATATAGGGGCTCCTGCGCTCGCTGCACTGGCTGCATTACGGACAGGAATTGACCTGAGCATAGTCGCTGCTCCTGAAAACATAGCCTGGACCATAAACACCTATTCGCCCGACCTTATAACAAAAAAATTTGAAGGGGAATTTTTCAACTGGGACAATCTTAAGGATGTTATAGAATATGCTGAAGATTTTGATGTGATAATAATAGGAAATGGCTTGGGAACAGAACCATCTACTTTTGATTTTGTCGAAGAGATAATTGAACGTATTCCTCAACCAAAGGTTATTGATGCCGATGCATTCAAAGCATTAAAAGATGTTGAAATTGTCAATGCTGTTCTAACCCCCCATGAAAAGGAATTTAAGATATTGACAGAAGAAAAACTTCCTACAGACATAAAAAAAAGAGCCTCTCTGCTAAAACACTATGCAGACAAAAGAAAAGTCTTTCTGCTGAAAGGCCCTACAGATATAATCACAGACAGAGAAAATATCCATTACAACAAGACAGGCAATTCAGGGATGACAGTTGGTGGAACAGGGGATATTCTTGCAGGAATCACCGCAGGGCTTATAGCCCAGAGCAATGATCTTTTTAATTCAGCAGTAAACGCAGCAAAACTAAATGGAAAAATAGGGGATTATTTGCTGAAGAAAAAAGGCATAGGC
>WJKL01000081.1 GCA_014729145.1 Candidatus Woesearchaeota archaeon | reverse complement strand
TTTTTGGAATAATTTAAATATTAAATAAAGAAAAAGAGATTTCGGTACTATTTAACTTAAAAAAGATTAGCGCAGTAAAATTTTGCTTCTTTTTCTAAAAAGAAGGAGTTATTCAAAAGGGAAGTAAGTCATTTTCTTTTCTTCTCTTGCAATTACAAATTCATATTCATCTATCATGCCAGCAAATTTTTCTCTAATATCATTCATTATTTGTTCAAATTCATCAAATGATTTTACTTGCAATTCAATTTCAAAATCCCTGCCTCCAATTGTTCGATTCATATTCAATATGTTTGGATGCAATGCGCAGAAAAGCTCTAATCCTGCTATTTGATCTGTATTTAATAAATTAATATAAGACTTATAGTATCTATAACCTAAGAATGAAACGTCAATCAATGCTCTATAACCCTGAATAACACCTTTATTTTCTAATCTTTTTTTATGGTTTCTGATTACTTGAGGACTTTTATTTATTTTTTTTGCAATCTCTAACAAAGGCATTTTTGCTTTATCAGAGATTAGCTTTAGAAGTTTTAGATCCAAGTCATTACATTCTACTTTTTCTTTAGAAGCTCCAACTAATGTTCCCTCATAATTATTTTCTTTTCCAATAAGATAGGCTTTGGGATATTGTTTGATGTGAGTATATAATACAACAGAATTTTTACTAATAAATCTCCTGTATTTCTTCATTAATCTATCCCAATAGTCATAAAATTCTAAAACATCTTTAACAGCCATAGCATATGCAACATCCCAAGGACCTTCAACTGTAACTAACCACCAAACTTCTTTGTCTTTGATAAGATCTTCTTCAATCTGTTTTTGCTTTTCAGGAGTTATGTTGTGAAATTTGAAATAAACTCTTATGCTGTTATATCCTAATTTAGAATAATCAATAACAGTTGTATATCCTTTTATTATTTCTTCTTGTTCAAGCTTTTTTATCCGGTAATCTACAAATTGTTTGGATCTTCTTAGTTTTTTGGCTAAACGAGTAGTTGAGATTCTTGCATCTTTGTCTAATTCAAATAATATCTTCCTATCATAAAGATCTAAATTTATACTCATATTTAGACAATAATACTTTATAGTTTATAAAACTTACCATTTGTCAAGATATTAAATAGTAGATTTTAACTATTATTGATTACTATTATATAGTTATGAAAATAATGCTGATAGAACCTTATTTAAAGGAAGGATTAAAAGGATTTCCACTGGGCCTTTCTTATATAGCTGGTGCTTTAAAGGAAGAGAATTATGAAGTCATTGGATTGGATTTAACAGCAAGAGCATTTATTGAAGGAAAAGATCCAGTTAAAATCTTAGAAGAAGACTTAAAAAAGCATAATCCAGACATTGTAGGAATAAGATCTACTTCTCCTACCCACAAAAATGCTTTAGATGTGGCAAAGATTGTAAAGAGATACAAGAATATACCCATAATTAAAGGCGGGCCTCATGAAACTAATTGTGCTGAAACTACTTTAAAGAATAATTCTGAAATTGATTATTCTGTAATTGGAGAAGGAGAAGAAACCATCAAAGAATTAATCAATAGAATAAGTTCAAAAAAAAGCATTAAAGGGTTAGAAGGGGTGATATATAGAGATAATGGAGAAGTTATAAACAATGGGAAACGAAGTCTAATTGAAAATTTAGATAATCTTCCTATTCCTGCAAGGGAAATATTTTATTTGGATAAAAGATTTGATGATTATTATAGTGCAAATATTTTTGAAGGAAGAAAATCAACTTCAATAATGACTTCAAGAGGTTGTCCTTATGCGTGTTCTTTTTGTTCTTCAAAAGCTAATTGGAAAGGGATAAGGCAAAGAAGCGTTGATAATGTTGTTAAAGAAATTGAGCAATTATATAACAAAGGTTATAGGGGATTTATGTTTGAAGATGATATGAGTTTAGCAAATAAAAAATGGTTTTTAGAATTTGCTGATAAGATAAAAGATTTGAAGATAGAATATACTTTACAGACAAGGGCTGATGCAATTGATGAAGATATTGCAAAGAAATTATCCGAATCTGGCTGTAAATATATGTATTTTGGGATTGAATCAGGAGTTCAAAATATCTTAGATAAATGTGGAAAAGGAATAACTTTAGAAGATGCAAAAAATGCTTTTAAATTGACTAAAAAATATAAAATTAAGAGCATGGCAACAATGCAATTTGGATTAGATGGAGAGGATTTAGATGGATTGTCTACTGTTAGAGAAACAATTAGAGTATTAAACGAAGAATTGATGCCTGATGAAGTAGCTATTTCTTACACTTGTTTATATCCTGGATCCCCAATTGCAAATAAAGAAGGAGTAACTCCAGATATGTATGAAAATTATATTAAAACATCTGCAGATAAAAAAATTTATAGGAAAACTGCTCATGGAACTCATTCAATTCATCCAAAAGGGTTAACCTCTGCAAAAATTCAAGAGATTGAAAAGATATTAGATTCAGAATTGAAAATAAAAAGATTTGAAGTGGATACATTCTATAAAACTTAATATATTCTTGACAAAGTCAAGTTTCAAGTTTAGACTATTTCTTCAACATCTTTTCTAATATCTTAATCCATTCTGGAATTTCTGGTTCTAATCTTGGATCTTTTTTCTTTTTCATAGAAAAGAGAAATGGAGTTTAGTTAAAAACTTCATGGTCCAAAGAGGGCCATGCGGCGTTTAATCAGCGGTTCAACGCCATGTAACGGAGTTCATTTACCAGTCTAATTCTATATGTACAGGATTTGTAGTGCTAGAATTCTAAAAAAACGCCGACGCCCGGCATATGACCCCTGGTTGAAGTCCACACCAAATTTTGGTGCTTTTTGCCATAAAAGAGACTCTGCAACTTCCTGCTTCTTTTATTTTTGTAAAGATTAGAAAGTGGTTGAATGATTATATAATTTTTGGAATAATTTAAATAGTAATAAATTACAAGATAGAATATGGATGAAAAAGAGGTTAAAAAAAGAATAGAAAGGATAGAGTATATTTCTAAACAATTATTGGCGGCCTTTAAATTAAATAATGAAACATACATCCGTAGAAGATTAAGACAGCTGATTGCTTTGAATGGAAGGTTATATAGTAAAGCAATATCAGGAAAGGCCGGATTAGAAATATGTAACATAACAGATGCGATTGGTGCAGAGATTTCTAAGATTCAAGAAAATCTGGATAATCCTGAAGAATGTATGAAATATGTTGGAGTTATTCTTGAATTAATTGGAAAGAAAGAAAAAATAGAAATAGATTTTCAGATAGAAACTATAAAAGATGTTGAAGATTTAATTGATCTCTTTAAGAAACTTGATTCCAATAAAGAATATCTTGAATTTAAAAATAAATCCTTACAGGAAAAAGCAGCAAACAGACATTTTAAATATAATCAAATTTATGAAAAAAATATTACTTACTTAAGTATGATAGATGTTTTTTGGAATTATTTGATAAAGTCTTATTCTAGGAGAAGAGAAGGCCAGTTTATTTTATATGCTCTAGAAGAAGAATTGGCAAATAAGACCATGTTTATATTTAATGTAATGGAATCTTTAAATATGTCCTATGAAAAAATAAGCGATTTTGAAAATATTCTTTTTAAATTGTGGTTTAATGAACTAAGTAAATGCAAATTTATTGAAATAGGTGCCAGGGGAAGAGGCATCTCCAGACCATATCTATTCTCTGATAAATTAAGTAGTATGCCTTATGTTGAAGAAGGATATGAATGGACATCATTGGAGAATCCTGCTTATAAATATAATTTTTATGATTTAGTGTATACAAATGGTCTTCTAGATGGCGGATCAGGAGTTGAATATTCAACAGAAAAAAATCCTAATGATGATCTTTTTGGGGTTTTTAAAACATTTCTTAATTTTGGGAATATGGTAAAGAAAGAAGGGGTTATGGTTCATAGAGGGAGTTATGTTTGGGGATTTGCTAGAAATAAAGATTTTTTAGATGAAATAGGATTTGAGTTATTATTTAAAGAAAAAGATTTTTGGAATAAGAGATATGATATTTTTGGATTTTTCTATTTGTTTAAGAAAAAGAATAACAAAATTGTAAGTCTTAAAGAAGCAAGAGAGTTATATCTTAAATATTTTAAAAGATAAGGCGGATGACTCTCAGATAAAATTATTTCTCTTTATTCTTTTTCAACATCTTTTCCAATATCTTAATCCATTCTGGAATTTCTGGTTCTAATCTTGGATCTTTTTTCTTTTTCATAGAAATGAGAAATGGAGTTTAGTTAAAAAGCTCTTGGCCAATTTATGGCCATGCGGAATTGGAATTAAATTCCAACGCCAGGATACGGCATATGACCCCTGGTTGAAGTCCACACCAAATTTTGGTGCTTTTTGCCATAAAAGGGACGCTTCAAAATCCTGCTTCTTTTATTTTTGTAAAGATTAGAAAGTGAAGGAAGTGTTATATAATTTTTGGAAATATTTATATAAATTAAATTGATTATTAGAAGTATTATACTAAAAAGGTGATACATAATGGATTTCAAAAAAACTGTTACCTCTCTAATAGATCTAGAGGGTGATACAATAGATGCAATTAAATGGGTTGCGGCTGAATATAAGTATTTAACCAAATTAAAAGAAGATTTGGAAAAAATTGGAAAAGATGCTTCTATAGATGACGAAAAGAAAGATTACAAGAAAGCATGGAGAGCTTTAAGATACATAGGCAGATCACAAAGAAAAGCTGAAAGAGAGGTTAAAGAGGTTGAAGAAGAATTAAAGAGCGTTGTTAAAGATTATCCTCAATTGATAGATGTAGAAAAAGAGATTGAGATTGAAGAAAAAGAATTATTAAAAGCTTTTTCTCTTTATAGTGGAAGTTTTAAAGAAGAATTATCTGAATTGCTTTTAGCAATTAAAAAACAGGAAAAGCTTCCTCAAGGAGCAGTTAAGAAAAAAGTTGATGAGATAGAACAACATGTTGATGTTCTTATAAAATGGGTGGGAGCTTTACAAGCAAGTTTAAAAAAAGAGTCAATGACAATTGCTCAACTTAAAAAGCTCAAAGAAAAACTTCAAAAAGCTCAACAAGAAGAAATTAAGCGTAATCATTATAGGCAAGGCACTTACAAAAAATTAATCAAGGCTAGGATGTCAGGTTGGATGCGTGACAAAATGGAACGAGTAGAGAAAGAACTTACCCTTACAAATGACCCTGATGTTTTGATTAACAAAGGAGATGTTTATGCAAAACAAATTGTAATTGGTGAAAAGATGATCCAGGATTATGTACCTTTTATAGCTCTTGAATTCTATGCAAAAGCTCTTGAAACAGGAGGAGATCAAGAAAGGATCAGAAAAGCAGTTGTATTAAGAGCAAATAGATTAAAGGCAAAATTAAAAAAATTACAAGAAAAAGTAAAAGCTGCACAAAAAGCCGCAAAAGCCAAAGGCGAACGTTTTTCTTTTCCACACAATGCTGTATATATGTGGGCATTTACATTAAAAGCGATAGATAAATTGATGGCAGATGTTGAAAAAACAAGAAAACATGGAAAATTAAAACCTCTAAAGACCATTTTTAGATATGGAGGTTTACATGCTGATTCTGAAGACAACTTAAAGAAGAATATAGCATAATTTTTCTTTTTTTTATTTCTTACTTTCTTCCACCATCTTCTCTAATATCTTAATCCATCTGAAAAAATGAGAAAATACGCCGCGGCCCGGACTTTCTATGAATAGTACTTTGGATCCAAAGCCCTGTTCAATTTGAACCGGGATATCCCGAAGGAAACGGGCTGACCTGATCAAAAGTGAATTAACACTCAAGGCTTACGCTTGGCTTTGAACCAATCCGCGCAGTACCAGGTTGTGCCACCGCGGCATGAACAAAAAAGAAATATCAGCCTATTTAAATCTTGCTAAAAAACCAAAATTACAAACCAAAAAACATTTAAGACTTTCGCAAAAAATAATCAAAACAGAAACATTTATAAAAGGAGACTTATATTTCTATATAAACGTTTGTAATTATTATTAGTTAATGAAAAAAGGTATTAAATTAAATAAAATCGGGGGGGTTTTATATGCCTGAATTGATTAAAAAATGTCCTGAATGTACTAGCATAAACTTATTCTGGAACAGAGAAAAAGGAGAGGTCATCTGTAAAGACTGCGGTTTAGTGATTGAAGACAAGATGGTGGATTTTGGCCAGGAATGGCGTGAATTTGATCCAGAGTCAGGAGCAAAAAAAAGAAGAGCAGGAGCTCCTATGACCTATACACAATATGACCAAGGTCTTGGAACAGAAGTCGGAAGAACAGGAGACCTGTTCAAATTAAAGTCAAAAAGCAGAAACAAGTTCTTTAGATTAAGAAAATGGCAGTCAAGAATCTCAACTGCGATTGAAAGAAACCTTAAACTAGCATTGTCAGAGCTGAAAAGAGTATCTTCTTTTCTAAAGCTTCCTGCATCAGTTGAAGAAGAGGCAGCAAGAATCTACACACTTGCAGTTCAAAGAGGCCTTGTAAGGGGAAGATCTATGGAATCTGTTGTCTCAGGTGCATTATATGCAGCATGCAGGCGCCATGATGTTCCCAGAACATTGGATGAGCTTTCAGAAGCATCAGGGATAGAAAAAAAAGAGATAGGAAGAACATATAGGTTTGTAACAAGGGAGCTTGGCATCAATATCCTGCCTTCAAATCCTGCAGACTATATTGCAAGGTTTGCATCTGCATTAAAGCTTTCAGCAGAAGCTCAGTCAAAATCAATAGAGATACTTGAAGCAGCCCAAAAAGAAGAATTAACATCAGGAAGGGGCCCGACAGGAATAGCAGCAGCAGCTTTGTATGTCTCAGCCTTGATCAACAATGAAAAAAGAACGCAGAGAGAGGTTGCAGACGTAGCAGGAGTCACAGAAGTTACTATCAGAAACAGGTACAAGGAGCTTCTTGAAAAGCTTAATCTCGAAAAAGAAGTCAAGAAAGTCAAGAAAAAAAAGAAAAAATAATCCTAAAACCTGAATAATTTTTTCTTAAAATTTTTTATTTTATCCTTATCTATCTCCACACCCTCTTTTCTAAGAAGCCTGATCTTTTTCCTGATGCCTCTTGAATATCCTCCAACACTTCCATCAGAACAGACTACTCTGTGGCATGGTATCTTAACAGGAAATTTATTGTCATACAAAGCCCTTCCAACTGCCCTGTATACCTGCCCCTTCTTTCCTAAGGCTTTCCCTATCTCTTTATATGTTGTTACTTTTCCTTTAGGAATCTTACTGCAAAGATTCAAAACTTTTTCTTGGAATCTCATCTCTTCTTGGTGTTGGATAAAAATTAGTCAATGGATTTTCAGGTTCAAAATTCCTTCCCCCGAGCCTTGCTTTTCCTTTGTCAAGCCATTCGATAAATGCATCTACATATTGTTCAAAAGCATTATAGACCCCTATCTTTGTCACACCCTCAACATAACCTGAAGATATATCATCAGGATCTCTGTTTTTCATTATTTTTCTTTCTATAGGGTAATTCTCATCAGGAAAATGAAATGATCTTATCTTTATCTTGTGCAGCAGATCTTCAAGATGGCTTTTTAATCTTGATCTCTTTGTTCTGTCTAATTTTTTAGGGTCTAAAAACAATTCAGAAAAAATTTCATCTCCATAGGATTTAATTACTGCTTCCCTAAGATAATTAAGCGGATTTATTGACATAGTTGAAAAGCAAATGGTTCTTCATTTATAAATAATATGGAAAAAATAAATAAAAATATTTTCTAATCGTCGTCGTCCCCATCATAATCCCAGCCATTGTCATCATCCATTTCTTCATCATATTCTGGATATTCAACTCCTTCCATTTTAAAACCTCCAGCTTATTTCTTTTTCTTTTTAGCAGCAGCTTTTTTCTTTTTTGCCATTATTTACACCTCGTAAATAAAGTAAGAGCATTGCTCTCCAATATAATGGGTAAAACTATCTTAAATCTTTCACTAGAGAATTAGATAAAAGATTATAGTTGATTAAGTATTTAAACTTTTCTAAATCATTTCAGCAACTTTAGGATCTTCTTAAAATTCTTTTCACTCATATTCTTCTTGTATCTTTTTGCAGCAGAGCTTATCTGGCTTCTGTTGTATTTGAAATTATTGTCTTCTAACATCTTAAGGACTTTTTTAGAGGAAACATACTGGCAGAACTGGGTTACATTCTTTGGTTTTTCTGTTGCATGGGTCCTTTCAAAATCTATCAAAACGACTTTAGGGGTTTTGGAGATTCTGTTCGTCTTTGACGAACTTGAATCTATCATAACAGGCTTTTCATCCTTTACAATAACATGCTTGAAAGGATTGTGCATCTCTTCCTTATTAACGCCCATTTTATCTAATTTAAAACACTGTCTAAAAACATCTTTCAGAATATTCTTTATCTTTCTCTTTCCTTTTGTTTTCTCCAGAAAATCAGGCAGAAAATCTCCTTCAACAAACTCATAAACAAAATATTCATCCTCGGTAAATAAAAACTTAGGACCTATCCCTTTTCTGTTCAATACCTTTAGCCATCTTGCTTCATTCTTTATCCTCCCAGCTGCTTCAATATCTTCTCTCTGCTTCTTTACTGCCACCTTTTTTGAGCCCATCCTTCCTGTAAATATCTCTCCCCTTCTTCCTTTTGTCAGTCTTTTAGCTCTCTCAACCCCATTTGCTTCCAAAGACCTTATCAGGTCTTTTTTCTCAGCAATATATACAAAAAGAGTTTCCTGAAATATCTCTTTCTCAGAAAGCTTCTGATAGTTAAAACCATATTCTTCAAGTATAGAATGTATCTTGTCTTTTCCAGTCAATGTTGAAAAAACGATCAATATCTTTCCAAAAGGTGTTAAATATCTGTTTGCTTCAGAAAAAAACCTTTCAATCACTTCATATCCTTTTTTCCCTCCTGTTGTTGCTTCTGCACTGTCAGCAGGCTCTCTTTTATCTTCAGGAAGATATGGTGGATTAAATATTATCAGGTCAAACTTCATAGAGTTTCTCCTGAAATAAGAAAAAAGGTCAGACCTGATATATTCGATATTTTTTATCTCTTTTATCTTTGCTGCTTTTCTTGCATAATCCAATGCTTCTTCATTGATATCAGTTCCAATAACAAAATCAGCTGTCTTTGAAGCTGCAGCAGCCAGTATCCCTGTTCCAGTCCCCATATCCAGAACATTTCCTCTAGCATAAGCCTTAATCTCCTTTAATATCAGATATGTATCCTCTCTTGGCTCGTATATCATATAAATAAAAATAAGAACTGACTATTTAAAAGTTTGCACAGAAGCTTTTAATCTCGTCATCTTTTCCAACTTCCTTTCTTAAACCAGAATATAGAGATAAATGAAGATATGATTGCAGCAAGTGCTATTCCAACCCAAACACCGTTTAATCCCCATCCCAATATAAAAGCAAAAAACAAAGCAAGAGGTATCCCAAAAATAAAAGATCTTATCATATTAACAACCAATGTAGGCATAGCATGACCTGCTCCCTGAAATGCTCCTCCGATGATTATCGAAACAGTCATAAAAATATAAGAAAAACTCATAATCCTAAGAAAACCGATTCCATATCTAATCAGCTGAGGATCATTTGTAAAAACACCATAAATCAGCTTTGGAAAAGAAAACAATATCAAAGAGATTAAAAAAACAAAAAATGCAGATATCTTCACAGAAATCCATACTGTTTTCTCTGCTCTTTTAAAATTCTTAGCCCCTACATTCTGGCCAACTATGGTGATTACTGCAGTTGCAATCGCAATTACTGGCAGTACAACCACGCTTTGTATCCTAAAACCAACACCATAAGCAGCAATAGCAACACTTCCAAAATATGAAACTATCTTTGTAAAGGCAAGCATTGTAAAGCTCATTATACTTCTATACAAAGAAGCTGGAATTCCTACTCTTAATATTTCTTTAATAAAAATAGGCTTGAAAATAAAATCTCTTGGTTTGATACTTATTGCAGTTTTTGAACTGAATATAAATCCAAGCATCAGCACAGCAGAAGAAAATCTGCTGACTACAGTGGCAATAGCTGCTCCTTCAACACCTAAAGCAGGAAAAAACCCGATTCCAAATATAAGCAGAGGATCTAAGATGATATTAAGCAAAGTTCCGGTAACCATCCCTATCATAGGAAGTTTCATATTTCCAAGTCCTCTAAGAACATTGTTTGATATCATTCCAAGAAACATAAAAATATTAAATCCAAATATCCATCTGCTGTACTTTACTGCTAAATCTACCACATCTGGTTTTGCACCTATTAACATAAACATCTCTTTGGCAAATAACAGTCCAAATATTGTAAATAAAACTGAAACAGCAATTGCTATAATAAAAGAATGTTCTGCAGCATTATTTGCTTCCTTTACTTTTTTTGCGCCGATATATCTTGCAATCAAAGAAGCAGCTCCGATTCCAATACCAACTCCCAATGAAAACATCAAAAACACAACAGGAAACACAATAGAAACCGCAGCAATCGCCTTCGGCCCTATCCTTCCCACAAAAATTGCATCAACAATATTAAAACCAACATGAAGAAGCATCGCTATCATAGTCGGCCATGAAAGATGAAGAATATTCTTCATGATGCTGCCGTCAGTAGTGTCTCTCATAGAATTAAAGCAAAGCAATATCCTTATAAAACTTTCTCAAATGCATTGAACTCATATTCTTTGAAAAGATCATAGTCAGGATCTCTGTGGGAATTAGGTATGCCAAAATTAAAAATATCACATATCTTGTCATGGGTAATCTGGTTTATCCTTGTTTCAGATGTGCAGTTCTCTCTTAACTTTTTTATAAAATGAGGATAAAATGCAAAACCAGGAATACCAGAAGAGTACCTATTTAACTTATCATCTTTTGTATGTGGTGCATGGTCTGTCTCGATCCAGTCTATAACGCCCCCTTTAAGGCCCATCATCATAGAAATCATAGATTTCTGTGTTCTTAATGGAGGGTTCATCTTAAGATAAAGACCATTCTCTCCATCCATCATGCTGTCATAAAGCATACAGTGGTGTGGTGTAACTCCTGAAGTTATCTGAAAATCAACCCTTTCTTTTGCTCTAGCAACTTTGCTTATAGAGCTTTGGTCAGATATATGGCATATGTGGAGTGTCCCTTTATATCCTGCTTTTTCAGCAAATTCTATTTGATTTAATATGGATTCAACTTCAGCCTGAGGAGGCCTGGCTTCACAATGAGTATATGGCTGTTCTGGATTCCAAACTTCCTTTTTCATAAGATTTTCCTTTTCACAATGCACAGCCAATACACCTTTATAACCAAGTTCTGCAAGAGTTTTGTATACTAACATTTGTTTCTGCTCCCCTGAACTCTCAGTATCATCAACAAGCCCCATATTTCCTGTTGACTGCCCTGCAAACATCTTTAATCCTATGACTCTTGGAAAATAAATATTCCATGCGTTCACAACTTCTTCTATCTGTTTTTCATCAGCAGTAATCCCTGCATATATTCCATGAAACAAAGGAAGATTACCAATAGCAGCATCAGCATCTTCAATCCTTTTAATCAGTGTCTCTTCAGAAGTTAGTGCAGGGTCTGTATTGGGCATTTCAAAAACACCATCTAATCCAGCACGATAAGCAATATCAAATCCATGCTCTAGTGTCTCTTTATGACTTTGATTCCAGTCTCTTAAATGACAATGTGGATCTATCATAAATCTTTCAATCCTCCGATAATCTTATTTACATCGTCTATTTCATGCCTTTTCATATAATCTTCAATTCCTTCAATAACATTTATTGGGGTGTAAGGATCAGTAAAGTTTCCAGTCCCAACACTTACAGCTGATGCTCCTGCTAGCATATATTCAACAGCATCTTCTCCATTTGTTATTCCACCCATACCTATTATAGGAACATTTATACCTGATTTGTGGACCTGGTAAACATTATACACTCCAACAGGTTTTACACAAGGCCCTGACAATCCTCCGCAGTATCTTCCTCCGCCGTGTATCTTTGACTGCTGTTTCTCAGCATCGATAGCCATTCCTACAACTGTGTTTATCATTGATAAAGCATCTGTTCCAGCATCATATGCAGCATGTGCAATCTCAACAATATCATTTACATTTGGAGTCAGTTTTGTTATTATAGGCTTGTCTGTTGCATTTTTCACAGCTTTTACAATTGTGTATGTCGCTTCTGGATCTTTTCCAAACAGCATACCTTCACCCTCTACATTTGGACATGAAACATTTATCTCCAATCCATACACTCTTGGAACAGAAAGCTTTTCAGCTGCCTTTTCAAAATCAACAACACTGTTCTCAGAAAGATTTACAATCAAAGGCACATCATATTGGTTCAGATATTCAATACCTTCTCTTAAAAAAGCATCAATGCCGTCATTCTGAAGCCCTATAGAATTTATCATCCCAGAAGCAGTCTCAACCACCCTTGGGGGTGGGTTTCCCTGTCTTGGATAAAGAGTAGCGCTTTTGGGAACAAATGCTCCTAGCCTGTCAGGGTCATAAAACTGAGAAATCTCTTTTCCATATGCACCGCAAGTTCCTGAAGCAGTCATCACAGGATTCTTCATCACTATCCCTGCTAAACTTACTTCTGTATTCATTTTATGATTTATATCCTATCTCTTCATTCAATACATTAAGTTTATCAACACAAACTTTTGCATATTCACTATTACTTTTTCCTTCTAATTTTGCTTTAAGATCTTCATCTTTTGCCCAAGGCTGCAGTAGTCCGCTTGAACTGTTAATTCTTGCTAAAGCCTGTTCATATCCGCCTGTGTCTAAAACATCCATAACTTCATCTGCTTTTCCACCTTGTCCACCAACTCCAGGAATTAATAAAGGAATATCTTTGCCAGCATAAACATCAGTAATTTGTGCCATCTCATCCAATGAAGTAGCTCCAACAACAGCTCCAACTCCAGGATAAAGTTCAGCCCATTCAACAATCTTATCAGCTACAACTAGATGTAATTGTTCATTGTTATCTCCTAGAACCATCCTGCTTTGGAAATCAGCAGCTCCAATTTTATTTGAAGTTCTGTTCAAAACATAAACTCCCTTTCCTTGCTCTTCATTACAAAATTCAGCAAAAGGACTAACAGAATCAGTTCCCATATAAGGAGCAACAGTTACAGCATCTGCATCCCACCCTACAAAACCTTCATGAGCATAGTTTGCAGAAGACTTTGCAATATCTCCTCTTTTATAATCTAAGATAATTGGAATTTCTGGAAAAAAATCATTTATCATATTCATAACAATTCCTAATGCCATGGATCCTCTAAATTGACCCCTTCTTGGTTCATCATGTCTGCTATAAAATCCATGATTTGGTTTGAACGCCCCTGGTAGAACATTCTGATCTTTCATCTCAGTAAAAAGATCCTCCATAAATGCCTCAACTCTAAATTTAAATTGAGGATATTTTGCAGGAACATTCTCAAGCACAGGATCCAATCCCATGCACGCAATACTTCCTGTTTTTTCTGTTGCTTGTCTTAGTTTATCATTAAAATCCATTTTTCATC
>WJKL01000080.1 GCA_014729145.1 Candidatus Woesearchaeota archaeon | reverse complement strand
TTCTTCTATTATTTTAACTGCAGTGTCTCCTGCTTTTTCCAGTTTATTGCCTATCTTTATTTCAGCCGGCCATTCAGTTATGTGGATTGATTTTTCTCTCTCTTTATCTTTGAAATATAAGCTGAAGATTTCCTCTGTGAAGAAAGGTGTGATAGGGGCCATAAGTTTCAGACATGTCAGGATTCCATTGTATAATGTATATTGGGCTGAGATTCTTGCCTGTTTTCCACGTTTGTCTGGATTGTAAAGCCTGTCTTTAGCAATTTCCAGATAATTGTCACAAAGAGTCTGCCAAAAGAATTTTTCAGTAGATGCTTTTGATTTTGAAAATGCAAAATCATTGAAAGAATCTGTTGCTGTTTTTATAAGATTATTAAGTTTTATTATGAACCATTTGTCAAAGGATTCTAAATCTTTTGGCTTTTCTTTTTTATAGTCTTCTAAGTGCATAATGGAAAATTTTGAGGCGTTCCAGAATTTTGTAATGAATTTTTGGCCTGCGATTAATTCTTTTTCCGGAAAGGGAAGATCTTCTCCCAGCTTTGAGTTTGCAGACATATATCTTAATGCATCTGCTGAGTATTTTTCAATCATTACTTGTGGTTCTATGATATTTCCTTTGGATTTTGACATCTTTTTTCCTTTTGGATCAAGCATCCATCCGTTGATAAAGCAGTCATTCCAAGGATTTATATTATAATGTAATTGTGATTTTACAACTGTGTTAAAAAGCCAGAAAGAGATTATATCATGGCCCTGGGGCCTTAGGTCCATCGGATTTTCTTTTAGTTTTTTGTAGACTGGTTTGTCTTTGAAAAGTTCTTTTACTATCGTAGGTGTTAAGGAGGATGTTGCCCATGTATTGATTATATCTTCTTCTGGAATGATATTTTTAGATTTGCATTTTGGGCATTCTTTTACAGGAGGTTTGTCCACTGCAGGATCTACCGGCAGGTCTTCATCTTTTGCCGGGATTACTTCATCACAATCTTTGCAGTACCATATTGGAAATGGAATTCCAAAAGGCAACTGTCTGGAAATAAGCCAGTCCCACTGCAGGCCTTTGACCCAGTTGTCATATCTGTTTTTCATATGTTTGGGATGCCAGTTTAATCTTTCCCCCCATTTTAGCATTTTGTCTTTAAGGTCAAGATATTTTACAAACCACTGCTTTGAATGGATGAATTCAATAGGGGTTCCACATCTTTCATGAACATTTACAGTGTGTTTTATCGGTTCCTGGGAAATTAACAGCCTTCTATCTTTTAGGTCTTCGATAATCATCTTTCTTGCAGTTTCAATAGACATTCCCTTGTATTTTTCTGCCAGGGAAGTCATCTTTCCCTCTTTAGTTATCGCCTCTTTGATTGGAAGGTTGTGTGCTTTCTGCCATTCAGCGTCAGTTGAATCTCCAAAGGTGCAGCACATTACTATTCCTGTTCCTTTTTCAGGGTCTGCTCTTTTGTCTTCTAGAATTGGAACTTTGAAGCCGAATAAAGGGACTGTTGCCTGTTTGTCTTTCAGTTTTTTATATCTTTTGTCATCAGGATGATAGAAGACAGCAACACATGCAGGAAGGAGTTCAGGTCTTGTTGTTGAAATTATCAGCTCTTGAGAAGAGTCAGACTTCGTTTGGATACTGTCCACTTTGAATATTAAATCATTGAAATATGAGTTGATGTCTTTGTCTTCACATTCAACCTGTGAGATAGCTGTCTGACATTTTGGGCAATACATTGCAGGAGCTTCTTTTCTGTATTGTCTTCCTTTTTTGTACAGTTCTAAGAATGATTTTTGGGATATTTTTCTGCAGTGTTTGTTGATAGTAGTGTAATTAACATCAAAATCACAGCTGATTCCTAATCTTTTCCAGTCTTTGATATATTGAGGTCTTAATTCTTTTTTTAATGTGTTTAACACTATATTTGTGAACTCTTTTCTTGAAATGTCAGATGCTCTTACATGCTTTTCTTTTTCTATTAAAAGTTTTGTTGGGAGGCCGTTGTCATCTGTTCCAAAAGGCTGGAGAACGTTGAAATTGTTCATCCTCTTGAATCTTGCTATGAAATCTTGTTGAGAATTACCAAAAGCATGACCCATATGCATTTTTCCAGAAACAGTTGGTGGGGGTGTATCTATTGAATATATCTTTCTTTTTTTATCGTTTGGGTCGAACATGTAGATTTTGTTCTTTTCCCAGTATTCCATCCACTTTGGTTCTGCTTGTTTTGGGTCGTAGTGTTTTGGAAGCTGCATTATACTCAAGAATTACGAGAATGATATTTAAAGGTTGTGGAAAGGTGGTTATTTTTTTTCTTTTAGGTTTTTTGGATCCACTCTTTAAAGAATTGAAACAAATTAAGCCATTAAACCTTGGCTAAATTTACTCTCCAATTAGAGTTAAGAAACCTTTATATATTTTCATGGATTATAAACAACAATGGGAAAAGATAACTATTATAAAGATAAAGAGGGATATACAAGAAGACATTCTACAGCAAAGCACAGAATTATTGCTTATGAAAAAATCTGGAAGAAGAATAGAGACAAATATCCTCTACCTTTCAGCAAATATCAAGTACACCATAAAGATAAAGATAAAAAAAACAATTCAGTTGAAAATTTAGAATTAGTTACTGCAGAACAACATGAAAAAAGACATAACTATATTCCTAAAGAAATCAAAAGATTATATTGGACTAATGGAAACTATAAGCAAGGAATATTATCATTAAACAAAAATAGCATTGTTATATACCAAACAAAGAAGAAATTATTGATTGGAAATAAAAATTTAAGAGAAGAAGTTTATGCGAGAATATTTCTAAGAGATATCAAAAATATAACTTTCAAATCCTTCTTATTTTTCAAGAAAGAATTAAAGTTGTATCTTAAGAAATCAGCTTTTGATAATTTAATGAAAAAGCACAATAAATTAATACAATTAATTGCATCTAAAACAAACCAAGAAAGAACTTTAACCTTTGAGGTTAATGCAGATAGCAAAGATGAAATTAAATCTTTTATTCAAAAGGCAAATCAGCTTTCTTATTATGTTTAATCCCTTACCCATTTCAATAAGGAAAAAGGGCGAGTTATAATCTTGTTCTTTTAAGCATGTATTCTTTAAGCATTTCAAATGCTTCATTTTTTATCTGTCCTGCTCTGGATCCGAGAGAGCTTAAATTAATATCTCTTCTTGGTCTGATATACCCCTTATCTACAAACTTTTTTCCGATGTTATTCAATGTTTT
>WJKL01000079.1 GCA_014729145.1 Candidatus Woesearchaeota archaeon | reverse complement strand
TTGTTTAAATCAGAGCCAAAGTCTGTGACAACAAACAAAGAAGATGCTTTTTGAGGTACATCTATCTTGTTGAGTTTTGCATCCTGGCTTATCCTTAAGAAATCATTGGAATCTTCACTGTCTTCTATGATATTGAAACCAGGATCATAGATATCTTTTTCAACTAAATCTGCTACGGCCCTGTATATTCTTTCAAACCTGACATTTTCTTTAGAGACAAATCTTACAAGCCTTTTTATTGGTTTTGCATCCGGGTATGTGAAATTTACTGGATATGTAAGAAAGACTATCACTTCATTTTCAGCAAATCTTATCTCTGCATCAGGAGTTCCATCAGATATCTTATAGCTGCTTAATTCAGGTATTTGCTGCAAAGCTGAAAAATCAGTGCATTTTTTTGTTTCTTTTTCTATATATTCTTTTAGTTCCCCTGCTATGTTTTTTGTGAATGAACTTCTTATCGGCGGAAGATTATACTGACGGGAGACAGGACCGGGAATAATTGCATAATTTATCTTATCTTGGTTAAAAAGAAGGTAATCATCATCAGAGAAATTGATATAACCTCCCTGCTTTCCTATCAAAATAAGACCTTGTTCTAGTGCTTCATCCAGACAGAGGGTTGTGTACTGCTCTAATATCTTTGGCTTTAAAACCTCTGATGTGAATTTTTCTATGTTGATTTCAGACTCTGATCTTTCTTTGAGATTTACTAAGTAGAATAAAAAACCAAAGATTATTAAGATAATAAGGCCAATCAATATGAATACTGTTATCTGGGCTTTTTTTGAATTTTTTTTAGATGAGAGGAGATTCTTGTTTTTCATGGTTCTGTCTTGCATTTTTAACTTACTCTTAATTTAGAAGTAAGATCTGGCCAGGAATTCAGAAGGCTATCATCATCAGTTAAAAGATTATATGTATTTTCTGATTCATTGTGGGTGCAAATGAAGGTTGGATCTGTTTGGGTTGAATATATTGACTGGTAATCTTCAATAGAGGTGCAGATATCTTCATCAAAATCTTTATATGTTATTGAAATAAGTTCCTGGTCTGATTCCGGCTTTTCAATTATTCCTGTTATTCTTTTTCCTCCTACTGTGCTAAGGTATATTCTATTGTAATCTTTCGCAGGGAAAAGATCTCCTGCACCGCTAGACCACAAACCAGTGATTGTATTAACAGGGTGAATAAAGAGGTTAATTATCCTGTCCCAGATTGTTATTGGTTCAAGGTCAATATCCTGATTGCTGAATATAACTGAATTTAGGTTAGAAGAATACCATAATCCATCAATATCTTCATCGCATTTTTCAAAAGGTCCTGATAAAGCAGAATCGCATAGATTTATATTATTGAAGTCCAATGCATTTAGGAAGGATTTTGCTGAATCATTTACTGGTTTGTTTAAGGATGTGCCAAAAGCTACCTTATCATTATATTTTAAGATGCAGAAGTTGTTTACACATTCAAATTCAGATTCTAAATCACATCTGTATCCAATAAAATCATTGCCGCTTGTTCCTCTTAGATAATCCTGTTTTGAGCTGTAGCTGTAATCATTTAAAGTTTTTTTATAATGGTCGCAAAATAAAACATAATCATTTATTCCATCTTTTTCAGTCAGGTTTATGAGCTGAAGAGCGATGAATTTTGTTCTTGAACTCCAATTTCCATTTTCACAATAGTGATCTCCTATAAATTGCCCTGAATTTATACATTGTGGTGATTGATCAGAGTTTATTCCTTCGAATGCTTCAGGATCATAATTGTTGTTTGGATTTCCGTCTGGGTTTACAAGGCATTCTGTTATTGAAGGACAGAAGCCTGCTTTTGACTTGTCCCATGTATGTTTTTTTTCTGTATAGCTCCAATTTCCGTCTTTACAAAGATAGCCTTTTGTTTGGTTTTCTGGATCCAACCATAATGGATTAATAGGATTAAGGGAGTTTGTTTCAGTAGGAACGCACATGTTTCCATTCCAGCAGTAGTCTGCTGCACAACAGGATGTTCTTATTAGCTCTGTGGAATAACCAGCTGGAATCTGTTTTGGGGTGTCTCTTGTTCCCATTGCTGTTGGAGCTCCTATAGATGCATTCTGCCAGCTTCCGCTTGGAGCACAGAAGTAAGAGCCAAGGACCTCACAGCTTTGCATGTTTTTTTCTTCTGGAATCAATATCATTCTTGAATTGTTGAGGATATCTTCTCTTTCATTACCCATATTACAACCATAGAAAGAACCGTTGTAGTTCATTATGTCTTTGGTCTCTAATTCTAAAGAAAGGTTGTAAACATATGCACCTCCTGGATTTTCCGAGTATGGTAAAGGATATTTTATCCTTACAAAGATATCTCCTGTATCTGGGATATTTGGAGTTCTGATTGTTTTTTGGACTGGATCATCTCCAGTGTAGCCTGAGCTGGAGATCTGCGCAAGTTCTTGGTTGCCTGCAGTTATAGATATATTTACATGGCTGTCTGAGAATGTTTTTAGATTTGCAGTTAATCTGTATTGTTTTCCTCTGATTATGTTTTTTGTCAGGTTCTGAAAAATTTCTGCTCCTGGAGTAACTGTCAAATAATTATTATTATCTATGCTTAGATTATCACCTTCCCATAAATCTAATTCATCTTCATGGTTGAAGCTTGAATTTTTTATTATATTATAATCTCCAATTCTTGAATTATTCTTTACTTTTTTACCATTATAACAGCCGCCTATTGCTGTTGTGAGCTGGCCCTGAGTATATGCTTCAGAGCCAATCCATCCTTTGTCATTATATGTATCTTTAATACTTTCTGTAAAGCCCATGGTGGCCTCTCTAATATCATCTCCGCAGCACTGAGAGCCAGTCCATTCAAATCCTGCTCTTATGCAGGTCATTTCATCAGTCATATCAAGATCAGTATGCCATCTTCCATTAGCACCACAGTAATAAGTTTGGCTTACGGTCTGGATGTCGCTATCAGTTATGTTGGGAATTGGGATTGTAGCATAGATCTTATTATAAGATGATGATGTTATATTTGTGCCTGTTGAATTAAAAGTAACATTTACCAGGTTACTGCCTGAAACTCTGTATTCAACAGCAATCTCAGCTAAATCATCTTCACATGATCTTGCATCAAAGATACCAAGATATTTTGGACCATAAAACATCTCCAATGGTTTGATAGTGGATCTGCCACTTGATATCAATATTTCATCTGAGGTTGTCTGGGTGTAGTTTAGATAAAGCTTGAATGGGGCAGTGTATGTATTAAGAGGCTCTAATAATACTATTGAAGCAATATCTCCTGTTATTTCTATTACTGGACCAAGATCTTCGTCTATAGTATAGGTTTGTATGTTTCCACCATCATCTACTAAATTAAATTGAGCACCTGTATTATCATTTGCTTCTATTATGATTTTGTCTCCATCTTGTACATCTATGGATTCACCAATAGGCACAATTGATGTATAAGTGGGAGGGGTGGCTGTTACATTCCATATTATTTGTTGTGTTGGTGTATAATATGTTTTAAGTTTTGTGATATTCCAACTAAAAGGAGTTTCTGTTTCTAATATTGAAGATGTTGTTGACTGGACTGTGTCTCCTGCTGTAAATGCTGTGCCATAGGTTGGAAAATTATCGTTTTGAGATCCGAATCCAAAAGGAGAGCATTCTCCAAACTGTTCTATGCTTTTATTAAGATAGCAGATAAAATCTCTGTTTGAAACTGTTGCGGTATTTCCTTGTTTTAGAACAGTTCCCTGGTATTGATCATAATCCAGATCCCATAGTTCATCTTTTGCATCACAAAGATAAAATTTACCTAAACCTGCCAAAATATCATAATCTTTTTGATAAGAGATATGAAAGATATATGCTGCTGCTTCTAAAGAATATATCCATTCCCATTCTCCTGTGGTGTTTTTTATACAAGAATAATTCCCATCTAAGGATATCATTCCAAAGTCATTTTTATCATCTCCGCAGCAGGGATTAGATGCAATCTCAGCCTTCCATTCTCCCTGGCTTGCTTCACAGCTTTCTGGATCAGAATCTCCATCTGCTGATATGCAAGCAAATTCCTCTGCATATAACCAGGATTTGCAGCCTTTTTCTAATGTTAATGGAAGAAAATCTTTTGCTTCTGTACCTTCTATAGTATATTGTTCTGTATCTCCTATTCCATCTCCTGCATTATCATAAGGAGCATCGGTTCCAGAGCCGTCATCTAATGTGCAGAAATTGCCCCAGTAATTTCCTCCGATGGAAGGGCCTCCGATTATGTTATTTCCTGAAGTTAGAGATGTGTTCCATTTATTGTTTTTTGCTCTTGAGTCAATAGCGTTTTCTGCATTGTTTTCAAAGAAATTGTTATAAATTAGGTTATCTCTTGGTGGGTGCCCTATATCATCAAAATCTATCCCTATATTATTATCTGTGATATAATTTCCAGAAATAATGTTATATTTTGCGCGCGCACCTTTGTTTTTCCCAGTTCTGGTAAAAAATATTCCTTTGTTATTGTTAGATAATATATTATTAGTTATTCTACAATCTTGTATATTAGATTTTTGTACAG
>WJKL01000078.1 GCA_014729145.1 Candidatus Woesearchaeota archaeon | reverse complement strand
ATTGTAAACCAAATTCCTAGTTCTCCTCTCCATGTCCACGGAGTTTTAAGAAGAGTGAATAATTTTGAAGGCTTTACAAGTCTCATAATAGGCCCTATTATCAATGTCAGGAATAAAAGCAGGAAAGAGACTCTAGCAAAAGAAACAGACCAGCTTATTCCTGCCATGTATTTCATCAGGAAAGCTGCAGTCAAAGAAAATATACATGTAATAAGATGTTTTCCTAATGTATTTTTAGTATCAAAAAATTTTTTGGTCATATTTATAGCTATATGACTGATATGATTTAAATACCTTTTTATTTTTGAATTAAATGATATAAAGAAAAGAAAATTTAATCAACTTACTTCAAATCAATAGACATCCAAAAAGCAATCTTTTTTCCAGAATTAGAATAATATCTATCATTATAGCCGCACTTTCTAAATCCTGCTTTTTTATATAACTTAACCGCTGGATTTGATGAAGGAGCTTCGGCAATCAAACATCTATACTTTGTTTTCTTGGCCCTATCAATTAAAAAATTAATTAATTTCAAACCCATGCCTTTCCTTCTATACTTTGGATCTATAAATATATTAGAAATCTGAATTGTATTGTTCCATTTATGATAGATTAATCCTGTAAATCCGATAATATAATCATTATCTATTAAAAGAAACATCTCAGAGTTTTTGGAAGATATTAAGTCTTTCCAATCTCGTTTTAATTCAAACTTAAATTCCTTGCTTAATTGTTTAATTTTCTGCAGATCCTTAAGTGATGCTTTTCTAATTTTCATGGATTATGGATATGGTATATTAGTTAATATATCTTTCGCCAACTACACAACTAAATAGTAACCTTTATAAATAACCTATGTAAATTAATATTATCTGCTTCTAAAAAAACAAAAAGAAGTAGATAAAAAATCAATAACTGTGAAGCAGCAAAAAACCAACTTCACAAAAAAAATGGATCAAGAAAAACAGACAATAAAAACAAAACTTAAAAGATTTGGAAAAGAATGTCTGAGAGTATTGAAAGTAACAAAAAAACCAAACAAAGAGGAATTTAAGACAATCGTCAAGGTCTCTGGATTGGGCATCCTTATAGTCGGTCTGCTTGGATTTGTGATCCAGATGGCAAGACAGCTGTTATTTTGAAAATGGAAAAAGAAGATACTAAAAAAGAAACAGAAGCTAAAATCTACAGCCTGAGAACAACCGCAAACAGAGAAGACCAAGTTATGGACTTTGTCGGATCAAATGCAGAAAAGAAAGGCTACAAAGTTTATTCTGTTATAAGACCTCATGGAATGAGAGGATATATTTTTCTTGAAGCAGCATCAAAACAGGACGCAGAACAAGCTGCATTTAACATACCTTATGCAAGAGGAATACTTTCAAAAGAGATTGAATACAAAGAGATTGAACACATGCTCGAGATGGTAAAGGTAGAGAAAAACATCCAGAAGAATGATATAGTTGAGATTATCTCAGGGCCTTTCAAGAGAGAAAATGCAAAGATCACAAGGATAGACAAGGTAAAAGAGGAGGTTGTTGTTGAATTATTGGAAGCAGCAGTTCCTATACCTATCACTGTAAAGATGGATGCTGTAAAGGTCATAAGAAGGGAAAATAACGAGGAAGAGAAGGAGGAAAAGAAAGAGGAAAAATCCGTAGCAATACCTTCTCCAAAAAAGGAAAAAGCTCCTGTTGAATTTGCAGGAGATGAACCTGAAGAGCTTCCTATGCCTGGAACCGATAAAAGCGATGAAGAAGATGAAGGTCTTCCGTTAGGTTTAAAAATAAAGGTCAAATCAAGCAAGAAAAAAGAAGAGAAAAAGGAAGATGGCAACTGAAACTATCGAACAATTAGTAGAAGGAGGAAAAGCAACAGCAGCACCTCCTTTAGGGCCAGCTTTAGGGCCTATGGGGGTTAACATAGGTGAAGTTGTAAGCCAGATAAATAAAAAAACAGAATCATTCAAAGGGATGCAGGTCCCTGTCAAAGTTACAGTAGATACTGACACAAAAGAATTTGATATTGAAATAGGAACACCTCCTGCCTCAGCGTTGATAAAAAAAGAAGCAGGAATTGAAAAAGGCTCTGGAAATCCTCAGGAAGACAAGGTTGCTGACCTTCTTATTGAGCAGATAATCAAGATAGCCAAGATGAAAGAGTCTAATCTGCTTGGAAAAACCCTTAAGCAAAAGGTAAAAGAAATCATCGGAACATGCAATTCTATGGGTGTATTGGTTGAGGGCGTTCCTGCATTTAAAGCTATTAGATTGGTTAATAAAGGGAAATTTGACAAAGAGATCAAAGAAGAAAAGACAGAATTAAGCGAAGAAGATAAGAAAAGACTTGAAGAAGAGAAAAAGAAACTTCAGGCAGAGATCGAAAAGAGAAGGGCTCAGTATGAAAAGATGGCTAAAGACATCATTGACAAGATGGCTGGAAAAGAAAAAGGAGAGATCAAGGCTAAATTAAGAGAAGCAAAGATCCCAGAAGAGATTATCAGTGAAATAATGCCTGCAGAAGGAGCTGCACCTGGAGCAGCACCAGAAGCTGGAGAAGCGCCTGCAGAAGAAAAAGCAGAAGAAGCAAAACCAGCAGAAGAAAATAAAGAATAATTATTTCTTTTTACTTTTTTTACGTTTAGGCTTCTCGCTTAAAGCCTTAAGTTTTCTAAGTTCTTTAAGCTCTGATTTGTTCAAAGAAGTCAGTGCATCTATCAGCTTGCTTATCTTTTTTTCAAGCAGCCTTGAATTTCTCATAAGATAAGTTATCAAAAGCAGTACAATAGTTATCTCAAGAAGAAGAATTATTCCCACTATACCTATCGCCAGGATCACTTCTACCAGCGGTATATCAATTCCAAACACATACATTTAATCCACCTCTTTTATATTTTTTAATTTAATTTCTATATAAATGTTTTTATTTGCCTTTTAATTTTCTTATTCCAAAATAAACAGCCACTGCAATCAATGTAACTGTTAATCCTGCCAACAGCAGCAAAAACCCACCTGATAATATCTTGACAAAGATTCTTTTTGGCTTTGCTTCAGCAGTGCAGTCTTGAGGACAGTTTTGGATGTTTTCACCTTCCTCACACGCACTATCTCCATCACAAACCCCAGTAAATTCTATTTCTGCATGCTCTTTTATAACTGCAAACTCTTCTTTAACATTTACAGCCTTATAGCCTTCTTTCAAAGCAGTAACCTCTAATCCATATGTTCCTGTCTGCTCTGCCCTGACTTCAACAGGAAGTTCCAATTCTTTCTTAGATTTATCCGGCAGGGTCAAAACGGCTGATACCATAGGATTTTCAACATCTGTCTCATAATCAATATCAATCTCTTCATCTAATAAAAACACTTTTTTGTCTAATTCAATTCTGAATGAAAAATCCGGAATAACATCTATTGAGAAATTTTCAGATTCAATTTCATGAACAGGATCTACAAATCTGATGTAAGCCCTGCATTCCCCTGGTTCAAAAGCATCATCTATCACTGTATCAAGATAAACATCTTCATAAAGCTCTCCTTTTTTCAAAAATATCTCTTTCTCAAGCATGGGAGCTATAGGATTACCTGAACATTCAATGTGTGGAAAGATAACTGCTCTGACATCTGAATCAGACATTAAACTGTAATTAAAATACATATTATCTCCCTGCTCGAAAACACTCTTAACCTCAATATCTGCATCAATTGCAGAATAGGCTATAGGAACCAGCAAAACAAGCAAAACAAATATTGATATTTTTTTTATCATCCTATCTTACCTCCACAACTTCAGTCATTAATTCATTATTATAATTCTGCTGAACAAATCTATCAGGAAGGTATATGTTCAGGTCTGCTCTCGACCTGTTAAAATCAGTTAGATTAAGATTGTTCCTCCCTGGATCTATAAGTGTAAAAGAATATTCTTTAGATTCACCTGCTGTTAAAGATATAACATCCTCAATATAGTTTAAAAAATAAAGATTATCTGGATTTGATTTCCTGTTGCATTCCTCGTCCATACACATATACAAAAATACAGTGATATTCGCATTTATCTCTCCTGTCTCTTTATTGCCGATATTGATTGCTTTAAAACTAAAAACATTATTCTCTATACTGATATCTCCAAAAGTCATATCAGGAGCACTTTCAAAAAAGGTGATATTAAATTCAAAATCTGTAAATGTCATATTATTTGCTGCAGTAAAATAAAGGTTTTCATATTTTGTTGGACTTTTTATCCAAAACTCTTTGCTGCCTTCATTTTCATGTATTATCTCCCATTTATAAGATAAAGCCTTTGGCTTCAGACTTTCAGCCTTGTAAATAAAATAATCGTTGTTATCAAGATTATTTTTGATTCCCGTAATAAAATATAAAGGCTCTACCTGTTCAGGAACCTGACACATATTTTTAATATTTTCTGGAATATCAATCTTCATGACAGGCACCACAAGGCTGTAATCATCATTCCCTTTCATGTTTAACTGGGGCTCGGGCATTTTATATACTGTCTTTAGCTTAAGTGTTGGATCGCCCAAAAGAAAAAACCACGGGCTTACTTTTGGTACTTCTTCATTTAAGCCATAATTATAGAATCTTGAAGCTATATTGTTATTCTTAGAATTTATAAAAGCTTGTCCAATTGTTGATCCATGTGTAAATAATTCATTTATAATATCAGGGATATTGATATATCCTGAAGCATCAGTTGCTCCGATATAACCGACTGCTCCTTTTCTTATTGCATTTGCACAGAATAATTCTTGTTTGGAAAAAGCACCTTCAAAATCACATGTACTGCATGCCAATGTGGGAATAAATGAATTATCAAGATAAGGTATCTCATCACTGTCAATTCCAGCCCAACTTGAAGCACCATGATCATTATAACTTATGAAAAATTTATCTTTCCAGTCTTCAGGCGTAGTTTCATTTGGAGTGATCTTTGTGTCATATCCTGTTACTTCCATAATCTTTCCCATTGCATAAACTTCTGCAGCACTTGTTATATAAGGGGATCCTCTTGTAACAAGAACACTTTCATTGTTTTTTAGAGTTTCATCATAGAACAGACTCCTTGCGATATTTGAAGAGCTGTCGCTGACAGTGATACCAAATATTCTCCCTACAGAAAGATCTATAAAATGATCTTCATCAATATTTGAATACATCATAACATCAGCAGAATATCTCCTGCTGGGTGTATTATCATCCAAACGCTCAACATATGTCATATCTATCGCTCTTGGTCCTGCAGCGATTGTCAGATATTTTATATCAAGCCCTAATCTATCTGCCTGATTTAAGATAAAACTTTCAACCGCATATTCATCTCTTAAATTTGTGCTTAAGAGAACCTCTTTTTTTGCAGCCGCAAGGAAAGGTGCAGCAACAGAATCTTTATAATATAGATTATTGATGCTGCCTGACTTATCAGGATTAAATTCCTCGTTCCAGGGCTGAAGAACATCGAAATCATCCGGATTTACAATAATCATCTTGTCAGTTCCTGTCTTATCTGCATACTTCTGCTGCATCTCGCTAAGATTATATCTTTCAGTGCATGAACTTCCAGCTGGATAAACATCATCTCCAACACAGATCAAATCTTTTCCGCTTAATATGCTCTTACTGTCTAAAACACTTCCTTCTATGATTAAAGGAGAGTTTATCAAAGAAGCATAAGTGGATGCTGATAAAGCTGATTCATAGCTGTCTTCAACATAAACAACCTTGTCCACATTAGACCAGTAAGAAAGATAAGAATTAGGTGTTATCCTTTTGATCTGGCTTTTCTGCAGCCCGGCTCCAAAATCTTTTGCAGCTGTCAACAGGTCATCAAGCTCAGCAGGGGTGTTTCCAACTATTGTAACTTTATCAGGATTATACTGCTGCATAAAATAGATGATAGAATCTGCATCAAAACCACTGTCTTCTTCATGATATACTAAACTAGGATAAACACAAACATCTTCTTCAGTTCCATAGCCTTTTTTGCAGTTTTGCAGTTCTAATAAATTATCACTGGTCCATGTTGTAACTGGAACTAAAGGCAAAACATTTTTCCAGTCATTATCTGAAACTAAAAATAATTCTTTATCAGAATACTTTGACATATTCTTCTCGTTTACCTGATAACATGTATTATTCTCACACCCTCCAGAGCAGTATTCAGCTTTATATCTATGACAAATGGCTCTTTCTACATTATGCATCCAGGAATAATATTCTCCTCCTGAAAAGAACATATCTACATAGCAGTAATCTTCACAGGATTCATTCAGACATCCAATACCTTGGGTTTCCATTATCCTGAAAACAGCATGTGTACTGTTTCTAAAAACCGGATTGATTATCATATATTTTCTTATAAGGGGCTGATAATTCAGATCTATAGAACCAAGTGCTATATTTCCGCTGCTTAATCCTCCATTGTCAAAAGGAATCTGATATTTTAATTCTCCAGTATTTGTGCTCAAATTTACCAGTGTAAAATTAAATTTTTCTCCAACAATATCTACGCTAGTGCCTTCTCTTATTGTGTATTCTCCTATCATATTTGTTGAACAATTACAGGCACCATTTTCACAGCCATACTCGCATGTATGAAGCATCGGCTCCCCAAAACCTTCTTCGTTGCAGAACAGTTCTCTTATATCATCTCCAACACAAATATCTTCATCAATAGGAGGTCCTGACATTAAAGTGCCGTTTATCTTTCCTTTTTCATAAAAATTCTTTCCGCCGTCAGAATCAGAGCAGTCTAATGTACATTCAAATATTCCAATTTCCTGCTCTCCTTTTTTGCAGGAAGCATCCATGCTGCATTCTGTATTGTAAATGCCTGCGCATATCTCACTATATGCTGTAAGTCTAAACATCCCACTGCCCCTTTTAAATCTGTCGCATCTGATATATCTGTCCTCTCCGCAGTCCTTAGGATTGCAGGGGATTATACTTGAAGAGGTTTTATATGTCCTGTTACAGCTTACATAAAACGGCCTTCTAATACATGCCCCTTTTTCACATCCAAACATACAGTTATGTTCTGCAAAAGAAGGATTGCCGTCAACATTGCATATTGCTTCAGATAATCTGTTATCACCTATGCAAAAATCATCGATTTCATCCCAACCGTCCTTTATAACAGATCCCCTTACAAAATAATCCTCTCCGCCATCAGAATCAATGCACATTATTGGAGGAGATATATCTATCTTTACCCTGCACTCATCTGTGATCTTATTCAGTTCCTGCTTTATCTCTTCATCTCTTTCTCTGTCTTCATTAAGGTTAATCTTTCCTTTATATGTTGCTAACTCTTCAAAGCCCTCATAAAGAGTAGCTTCCAGGGGAAATACATCATCAAACTTGTCCTCATTATAAGCATATCTATAGCCCAAAATAATAGCATCTTTTGCAGCTACAGGATATGGTCCTAGATATTTTGAAACCTGTGAATTCTTTCCATATAATATGACTTCTACAAGACCGTATAACGATGAGCTTCCTTTATATCCTTCATCTTCTTCTTCGTTTATATTAAATTCAACATTAAATTTCCTGTCTATATTCTTATTGTTTCTTATAAGCACATAAACATCGACTAGATTAATCCCTTCTCTTTTGTCTCCCATGACTATAAATTCAGTCTCATCAAACTCATATGTTATTGTTTTAGTATATACTTCTCTTCCGTCAGCAGTTATCCTGAGTTTAAGTTCCTCAGAATCTTTTAATGAAAGCGGGCTTAAGAATCCCATTCCTGTGCCTATCTTTTCTCCAGACCCTACATTGTTGTATTCAGCAGGCCGCGATATTGACCATTCGAGCTCTCTTGGATCCTGGATAATACTTTCTGTTTCCATATCCTGGTCCCAGTCAAAGCTAAAAGTTCTGCTGTAAAGACTCTGCATTTCTCTTTCAACTTCAGGCTGTTCAATCTCAATCTTCACATTCTGTAGAGGAACATTTCCAGTATTTTCAAATGAAACACAGACTTTGTTTTCCTTTGTATTGCCACTATCACCTACATTGGGAATATCAACATCAATATCTTTTTTCTCTTCTTCCTCTTCATCTTCTTCATCTTCTTTCTCTTCTTCTTCGTCATCTCCGCCTCCTCCTCCGCCTCCTCCGCCGTTACCGCAGCCTTCATCTATTTTTCCGTCGCAGTCATTGTCTTTTCCATCTCCGCATTTTTCAGTAGCACCAGGATAGGTTTTATTATCAGTATCATTGCAGTCAGCTATAGGAAGATCACAGACAGTATAATTATCATTATCATTATCAAATCCTTCATCTATGACAGAATCACAATCATCATCAATATTATTGCATATTTCTGTTGCATTTGGATTTATTGAAGCATTTGTATCATCACAATCTCCACCTGTTGCAACATATATCCCTCCAGGATTTGAACACACCTGGACCATCTGAGAATTATTTCCATAATTGTCTCCGTCTGTATCATTGTAATAATTGTTCAAGACACCTTCATCTATATTGCCGTCACAGTCATCATCCACACCATTACATACTTCAGTAGCATTTGGATTGATTGAAGCATTTGTATCATCACAGTCTGGAACAGGAGAATCACAGCTAGTAAATCCATCTAAATCATTGTCAAATCCTTCATCGACCCCATTAATACAATTATCATCTTTATTGTTGCAGACTTCTGTAGCCCCTGGATAGGTAGTATTATCATTATCATCGCAATCATAAGTATTTGGTAATACTGTTCCGCAGACACCATCAGGACCCCATGATACATTATATCCATCTCCATCTGCATCTGTACAGTTGCAGTCAGGATCTGAACCATGATCTATCAATCCGTCGCAGTCATTATCACTAAAATCAAAGCAAGAGAATTCATTCCCAGCTTCATAAGGGAATGCCTCATTAGCATCGTCTCCGCAGCAGTTAAGGCTTCCGCCGTTTCCAGACCAATTATAGCTGTTGTTTAAACATACAAATATACAATTGTCATCTGTAAAGGTTTCATCAGCTACAAAATTGCAGTCATTATCTATCCCATCACACAACTCAGTAGCTCCAAGATAAGTATTATTATCAAAATCATTACAATCTCCACAAGTTGTACTCCAGTTATCTCCATCATTATCAGCTTCACATGT
>WJKL01000077.1 GCA_014729145.1 Candidatus Woesearchaeota archaeon | reverse complement strand
TTTAGTTTTCCTGAAGAGGCAACAGAGATGGGAGAAATATTTACACATATTGTAGAGCAGTATTCATATATAGTGGATGTAGAAGCAGATATCTATACACCTCCTTCAAATCTAGTATTTACATCGCCTTCATCAAGAGCAGTTCCTACAAGTGTTTATGTGCCTGGAGATGTTTTTGCTTTGTCCCCTACTGCAAATAATTATATCAGAGTAAGCGACAGGAACTGGAATGATATCTTGCCTGAAAGTTCTGTTGAGTATAATTTTTATGTTCCTTCTTTTGTAGGATATGGTAATGTTTTTTCAACCCAGCAGGAAGCTGAGAATGACGCTATATCAAGACTGAATGATACACTAGGGGCATTTATCTCTGCTGAAAATATTGTTGTAGAGTCAAGCGAGATGAAGGATGTTCCCACTATGTGGGGCCCTGCGGTTATGGAGGTTAGAGTATGGCATTGAGGTTCAGGTTAAGAAAATTAAATAAAAAAGCTGTATTCTTTACATTTGTTGCATGTGTTTTTCTTTCTCTTTTGATATTTTCATCATCTATCGGAAAAAATTATGATATGAGAGAAGAAAGCTTTGTGATGGAAACAAGGATAGCCACGATGAGCATGTTTGTGGAAGATGTTGAAGAAGATATAGAAAGAGCTGCATATATTGCGGGATTTAGAAGTGTAGTGGCTTTGGTAGACAATATCATATCTACAGGGGAATATATATCTGATGTAAATTCCAGTTTTAGAGAGCTTTTTTTTAACGGGACCATAGAAGGAAGCAACTCATCTTTGCTTGTGAACAATACATTTAATCATTGGATAAACAAGATCAAACAGGAAGCAGACAAGATCAATCTTGATGTTAATTTTACAACAGAAAGCCTTAATATCTATCAGGATAATCCATGGAATATAAAGATTGATTTAGATATGGGAATTAAAGTTTCAGATGATGAAGATATCTCTTCATGGAGCAGAGACAAAACAGTCAGCTCTTATATTGAATTAGAGGGTTTTGAGGACCCATTTTATGTTTTAGGGACAAACGGCCTTGTAGAAAACAGGGTTGAAAGGACAACATGGAGGAACTTTACAGATGGAAGCGATATATCTAATCTATTGAACCATACTTATGAAGGATATTATGTTAATTTTGCGGGTGCTCCGAGCTATCTGATGAGGCTGGAAGGGGATTTCGGTGAATCAGAGTATGGAATTGAAAGTTTGGTTGATATTGATGAATTGTCAAGTAAAGGTGTGTCCACAAAAGACAAGACCATAGTTGATTATATTTATTTTAGCAGTGATGATCCTGCAAATTATCATGTTTCAGGAGCTCCAAGCTGGTTTAAACTTGACAACACAACAAATATGCATGGAAACCAAAGCCATCTAGTGCTTTATGAGGTAGAGGAACTCACTTAATGTAATATAGAATATTTAGATATCTAAACTATTTTTAGGCAAATATACCAATATTAAAGTTTTTATAAAAACATTTAAATAGGGTGAATAAATAGTATTTGATTGAGGGAAACTATGGGGAAAAAAATACAAACAGAGGTAGATAGTCTTGTTTCTTTAATTCAGGTAGAGGAAAAGATATCTGTAAGGGATGCTGCTAAAAAACTAAGCGTACCAACCTCTACAGTTAGTGAATGGGCGTCTTTTCTTGAAGAAGAAGGAGTAATCAACATAGAATATAAGTTTACCACCCCTTTTTTGGTAAAGAAAAAACTAAGCACTGAACAGATAAAACAGCTTAAAGGCAAAGTAAAAGAAGAAAAAGATCTTTTTGACAGAAAAAGCAAGAGCACTTTAACATATCTTAACAAATTAGAGGAGGAAGTAGAAACTTTAAAGGAGTTATTTGATGATCTCGGAAAGAATTTTAAATCAAAATTATCTACAGCAAAAAAAGAATTTAAAGAGCTTAAAAAAGCAGAGAAAGAAAAAGAAAAATTAAACAAAGAAGTCATAGATTCAAAGCAAAAATTCATGAAACAAGTAGAGGATATAAACAAACATCTTCTTGAAGAACAAAAAAGCTACAAAGGGATAAGCAGTTTTCTCTACAACCAATCTAAGATAGAAAGCGAAGTATTGGATATACAGGAAGATGAGTTTGAGCTGATAAAGAAGACAGATAAAATGCTTAGCAAGAAGCTTAAGACCCTTAAAAAGGCGTTGGATAAAAAGAAGTCAAAGGTCATAAAGAAGAAAAAGAAATCAATAGGTGAATCTAAATCAAATCTAAAAAGATTAGAATCTAAATATACTAAGCTGAAAGATGCTCTTGATAAAGACAAAAAGAAGATGGAAGAGCTTTTAAAGAAAAATAAAGAACAGGAAAAACAGATAGAGATATTAAAGAAAGATGTTATCTCAAAAATAGATACAGAAAGCAAAAAATTTGACAAGACAATAGATGATGTAGAAAAAGTTCCTTCAAGACTAAAATCTTTGATGAGGAAAAAGAACAAGATACTTAAGATATTAAACAAAGTAAGATATAATGAAAGTATGCTAAAGGAAAAACTGCTTGATCTGATGAAAAAAGGCTCAACTATAAACCTAAAAGATGATTCTCAAGATATAATAAAAGAGATCGAAGAGCTGGAGACAGGTCTTGATGATATAACAAAGAAGAAAAGTTTTTTTGAGAAGGAAGTTAAGAAAATTTTTGATCTTTTGAAGATTCGTTAATAATTTTTCAAAAAGAGGTGGGATTTTGGCAAGGAAAAAAAGAGGCAGAACTAAAAAAAGAAAGAAAAGAACCAATTCTAGCGGCAAGAAAAGAAAGCCTTCAAAGAAAAACAAGACAGTAAAATACACCAGAAAGACCCAAACAAAATCTTCAAAATCAGATTCAAAGAAGCTAATAAAAAAATATAGGATCAGTTCAGGAGATATTCCTGTAATAGTCAAGATATCTCAAAAATCAGAGGAATTTGTGCCTTTTTATGAAGTTCAGCTTTCTTCTATAAGCAAGACTACAGGGCTTATACTTGAAAAGATAAGAGAGGAGCTTATAGATAAGGTTAATCTGGGAATAATAGACATTACAGACACCAAAAGAGCAAATCTTGTCGAAGGCAAGTTTTCTGAGGCAACTGCTGTACTGGTTAGAAAATACTTTCCAAATCTTGATAAAAAATCAGAAAGATTCTTGGTCTCATATTTAGTGAAAAAAAGTTTAGGTATGGGGGATGTTGAGCTGTTGATGAGCGATAATAATCTTGAAGAGATAGCTATAAATTCTTCTGAAGAACCGATATGGGTATACCACAAAGAATTCGGATGGCTTAAAACAAATATTGTCCTGGAAAATGAAGAAAAGGCAAGACATTATGCAACCATGATTGGAAGAAAGGTTAACAGACAGATAACTGTTCTGGAGCCTTTGATGGACGCTACCTTGACAACGGGGGACAGGGTAAATGCAACACTGATGCCTATCTCAACAAGAGGAAACACTATAACAATAAGGAAATTTGCATCAAAACCCTGGACTATAAGTGATTTTATAAAAGTCAGAGCTATATCTCCACAGGCTGCTGCTTTGGTATGGGAATGCGTGCATTATGAGATGTCGGGCATCATTGCAGGAGGTACTGCTTCAGGTAAAACATCTATGCTAAATGTACTTACAAATTTTTTTCCTCCAAATCAAAGGATAATATCCATAGAAGATACAAGAGAGATCCAGCTTCCAAGCTTTCTGCATTGGATTCCAATGGTTACAAGGCTGCCAAACAATGAAGGAAAAGGAGGGATTACTATGCTTGATTTGCTGGTTAATTCTTTGAGGCAAAGACCTGACAGGATTGTAGTAGGAGAGATAAGAAGGAAGAAGGAAGCAGAGGTTTTGTTTGAATCTATACATACCGGGCATTCTGTTTATGCAACTATCCATGCAAACAACACTAAAGAAACAATAACCAGGCTGACAAATCCTCCGATAGATATTCCAAGTTCTATGCTTCCAGCTGTTTCGCTGCTTTTGGTGCAGTATAGAAATAGGAGAAGCGGATTAAGAAGGACATTTGAGCTTTCTGAGATAAAGGAAGATGGAAGCCCAAATGTGCTGATGAGATATGATGTTAAAGATGATATACTTAAGAACAAAGCAAAATCTAAGGCAATAAGAGAAAATCTGGAACTGTATACAGGGGCAACCCAAAACTCAATCAACAAAGAGCTTAAAGAAAAAGAAAAAGTTCTGAAATGGCTTGTCAAACAGAATATAGGTGATGTAGACAGTGTAGGAAGGGTCATGGCAGAATATTATATCAATAAAAGCAATTTAATGAAATATGTAAATAAAAATAAACCTTTTAGGTGATCGTTATCAAATCTCTTAATAATTTTTTTTTTAGAATTGCGAATTCTTTCCCTGATCTAAACCTTAAACTAAAACAAGCTGGAATGAAAGACAATCCTGAGGAATTTATAAAAAAGACTTTTTTTACATCTTTTTACATGACTACAGGACTTATCATCTTTTTGATTGCTGTCTTTTCAAAATTTAAATTCTTGGCATTTATGTCTGCATTGATTTTTCCTCTTTTATTTATAGGGATGTTCTTTTATTTTGTCAAGCTTCCTGATGTAAAGATCATCAAAAAAAGAAAATCTATCGATAAGGAGGTTGTTTATGCAGGAAGGTTCTTGATTGTTGAGATGGAGTCGGGTGTTTTATTGTATGATGCTATGGCTAATGTTGTCAAAAGTTATAAAGAGATAGGAAAAGCATTTAAGGATATATTGAACAGCATTGACCTTGGAACAAGTATAGAGGCTGCTTTGAACGAAGCAATAGAATATACACCTTCTCCTGATTTCAGAAGGCTGCTTTGGCAGATAATAAATGCACTAAGGACCGGTTCTGATGTATCTGAATCATTGAAATCAGTAATTGACCAGATAACAAGAGAACAGATAATAGAAATCAAAACATATGCAAAAAAATTAAATCCTCTTGCTATGTTCTATATGATTATTGCAGTTATACTTCCTTCTCTGGGGATTACTATGCTAATAGTTCTTTCAAGCTTTATATCTCTTGAACTTAGTCTGCCGATGTTAGTGGGCATTGCTGTTTTAATCGGATTGCTGCAGCTGATCTTTTTTGTAGTGATAAAATCTTCAAGACCTGCGGTGAGTGTATGAAACTTATTGACAAATTTAAAGCAGTTTTGAAAAAAAAGAAAAAGAAAAAATTAGAGAAGAAACTAAAAAAACAGACAAAACACTTTAAGCTTAGCAAGTATCTTGCCAAAGCAGGGTTTTCAGTAAACTCCAAGCTTCTATCCAGGGGTTTGTTTAAGTTTGCTCTCGGTGTTAATGTCCTTATCACTATCTATCTTCTTGTTTTCTTTGCTTCAAAACAGGGATATACTTTGTTCTATCTTATCTTTGTTCTTCTTTTATTATGGACTTTTGTGTTTGTTGTTTTTTTAGGGTTGATATGGCTGGCTTTTTATCTTTTTTTGGATCTAAGGATATTCAAGAGAAAATTAAGCATGGAGGAAGTTCTTCCGGATTTTTTATTCCTTACTGCAACAAATATAAGATCAGGCATGACTGTAGACAAAGCTTTGTGGTTTGCAGTAAGGCCTAGATTTGGGGTTTTGGCAAAGGAGATAGAGACCGTAGCAAAAGAGGTCATGAGTGGTGTAGAGCTTACAGATTCTTTGCAGAGTTTTGCAGACAAATATGAATCAGATATCCTAAAAAGAAGTATAAACCTCCTTATTGAGGGTATCAAATCAGGAGGAGAGATAGGAGATCTGCTTAACAGGATAGCATCCAATATCCAGGAAAGCAGACTTATGAGAAAAGAGATGGCTGCTAATGTTACAACTTATGTGATATTCATAACTTTTGCAGCTGTGGTTGCTGCTCCTGTACTGCTTGCACTTGCCGGACAGCTGATAAGCATAATAGGAGATATTGTGGGAAAGGTAGATGTGCCAACTACAGGCAATATGATGTTTGCGATAACAAATATATCTGTTTCTTTGGCTGATTTTAAGATATTTTCTTATACTTCTTTAGTTATAACTTCTTTCTTTTCATCTATAATTGTAGCTACAATCAAAAAAGGGACAATCAAGGAAGGGATAAAGTATGTCCCTTTGTTCATAGGTATCAGTATATTGTTTTTTATAATAGCTTCTAAATTTTTAGGATCACTAATGGGCGGGCTGTTCCTTTGATTTCAGTTAATTTTATATATTAATTTATTTTTGAATGATTTAAGAGGTGTTTTTATGTATAAAAAAGCTCAGGCAGCAATGGAATTTCTTATGACTTACGGGTGGGCTTTATTAGTGGTATTGGCTGCTATAGGAGCATTGGCTTATTTTGGTGTTTTAAAGCCGCAGCAGTTCATGCCAGAGCAGTGCGTGTTAGTTCCTGGACTTGCATGCCTTGATTTTAAGGTTACTTCAAGCAATACAACAGTACTTATATCAAATTCAATGGGAAGAGATATAGATATTTCAAGTATTACAATAGGCAACTGCAGTCAGATGTTTAATCAAACTTTAGAGAATGGCGAGAAATCTGAATTTATTTTATCTGGATGCGACAATGGAGAGCCAGGAGCAAAATTTAAAAAGGATCTTATCATAGAATATATAAACCAGGATTCTGGATTTATTAAAACAATAAGAGGTTCAATATCTGCAAAAGTGCAGTAAAATGAGAATGAACAATAAAGCACAGGAGGCAAGAAATGATTTAGTTGTTTGGTATGTTGTTTGTTTAGTAGTTGTTCTTGTATCTGTAAGTGCGTTGTATGGGTTTGGTTTTTTGAATGGCGACGTTGAAAATGGTTCTTTGATCGAAGATAATAAAGTGACTGGTGCAGCAGTGGCAGTTCCTGTTGAGAAAAATAATGGATTAAATAATAGCAATGATATTTCAAATAATTCTAGTTCTTCTGAGAGTTAATAATCTAAATTTTAAGCAAAACAAAAGATTTATATAGAAGATATATTTAAGGTGGGTATATTAGTATACTTTTCAGTATACTTAGATTTAAAAAAGAGGTGAAATTTATGTATAAAAAAGGTCAAGCAGCAATGGAGTTCTTGATGACCTATGGTTGGGCTATTTTAGTAGTATTAGCAGCTATAGGAGCATTAGCTTACTTTGGTGTCTTGAGTCCAGATAGGTTCTTACCTGAAAAATGTACATTACCATCAGGTATAGCATGTCTAGATTTTAGATATACAGGATCTGCAATTGAAATGGCTATACAAAATGGAGGAGGCTTCGATATGACTAACGTTAGTGTTTCTGTTGACGGAACTGGTTGTAATGCAACTGATTCAACAACGCAAACATCATTAACAAATGGTCAGCAAGCAACTTACTCTGTAACATGTAGTCCAACATCTGGTAAGTTCAAAGGAGACGTAACTATTGATTACGTTAATCAAGCAACAGGTATGGCTCACTCCAAAGTTGGAGAAGTTATAGTAAAAATACCATAAGCAAATTTTTAATTTTAATTTGCTTTTTTTTCTTATTTTTTTCTTAATTCTTTTTTATTGATTAATCTTTTCTAGAAATTTTTTAAATTCAATGAAATTAAATTGTTGTTCTGAATCAGAAAGCGCTTTTTTTGGAGCAGGGTGAACTTCAACCATAAGTCCATCTGCACCTGCTGCCAGTGCAGCCTTTGCCATAGGCAGGATCAGCTCTTTTTTTCCTGTTGCATGGCTGGGATCAAAGATTACCTTGAAATCTGTTTTTTGCTTGATTAACGGTATTGCAGAGATGTCAGGAGTATTTCTTGTCTCTTTTTCAAATGTTCTTATCCCCCTGGCACACATAATTATATTGTTGTTTCCCTGTTTTTGAATATATTTTGCAGCATTTATCCATTCCTCAATTGTTGCTGATAAACCTCTTTTTAACAAGATAGTCTTTCCTATGTTTCCTGCTTCTATCAATAATGGGAAATTTTGCATGTTTCTTGCTCCTATCTGAAGCACATCAATATCTTTGAACAAAGGAATGTCTTTTGAATCCATCAATTCAGTGACTATATTTAGACTGTAATTTTCTTTTGCTTTAAGGAGGATCTTTATTCCTTTTTCTTTTAAGCCTTGAAAAGAATCAGGAGAGGTTCTTGGCTTGAAAGCCCCGCCTCTTAGATATTTGATGTTATGTTTTTTTAGAAATTCAGCTGTTTTGAGAATCTGCTTTTCTGATTCAACTGCACAGGGCCCTGCTATTAATATTAAATTTTTATTCATATTGTTTTAATGCCTCCTCTTCCATAAAATGAAGTTTTGCTGGTATTATCAGGCAGTAAGGCGGTTTTTTGAAGTCGATATCTTTTAATATATCTGGTTTTCCATATTTGATGGTTTGATAGTCTGAACCTATCCCTGAGCAGGCTAGAATCTTGGTATCTTTTGTCAATCCCTGTTTTTCAAGATATTTTATTGCTTTTTTTACAGTAAGGAATTTTTTGTCTTTTGGATTAAGATCAAGAAGGAAAAGAGTATGGAGCCCTTTTTCAAGGTTATCTATCAAAACATTGTAAGGAGCTTTTACATCTTTGTTTTCAAAAGGGATTGAAGTGGTCTTTCCAAATTTATAGATCTCCAGGCCTGTTATTCCAACTGCTGAGATTATTGAAGCATTATGTATAACTTTGATAGGTATGTTTTCTTTTTTTGCCCTTAACATTAGATCAATATGGGTTGTTGCACACATTGGGTCACCTACAACAAGAAATGCAGTATTTTCTTTTTTTGCATGCTTAAGGATTGTATGTTCTGGTTTTTTTTCTACTATTTCCCTGTCAGCCAAGATTATCTTTTTTCCATACAATTTTTCAAGATTTTCTTTGGAGCATTGAAGAACTGATGTATAGTTTTCCAGATAGATATTACTGCATGATTTTACTGCTTCCAATCCTTTTAATGAGATGTCTTTTTCATCTCCAATCCCAAGCCCTATAAAGTAAAGAGTCATAGTTAGAACTGAATAAGCTGTTATATATTAAGCTTTTGCATCAAAACTATAGCCTATAGAATAGAAATATTTAAATATGAGTTTTGATTTATAAATAAAATAAGAATTTGAGTTTTTTTGGCGGAAAACTCATTTCGTGCGTTGTGTGTTTAATCGACGGATAAATCGATTTTTTGTGGTTGAAAAAGATTTGTTGAGTTCAATCATTTGTTGGCGCAAATAATCAAACAACTTTTTCTAGAGGGTATTAGACAATACTCATATATAAACTTTTGTATGGTTGAGTTTATACATTTAACTATACATTAAAAAATTCAAAAAAAAAGAGGTAAAAAAACTCAAAAAGAGGGGGTAAAAACAAAATGGATTTTATAGTAGAAAATGCACTTAACAATGCAGACGAAAAACAATTTGAAGATGCCGAAGTAGGACAAGCGAAGATAAAAGTAGCAGGTGTAGGAGGAGCCGGAAACAATATGGTTGGCTGGCTTTACAACAAAGGGATAAAAGGGGCAGAGATAATCGCCGCTAATACAGACCAACAGCATTTGAATATTACAGATGCAGATTCCAAATTTTTGATTGGAAGAGAAGCGACTAAAGGACTTGGCTGCGGAGGATATCCTGAAAGAGGAGCTGAAGCTGCCCAGGAAAGCCTAAATGATATAAAAGAACAGCTGAAAGACTCTGATATGGCATTTGTTTGCGCAGGAATGGGAGGAGGAACAGGAACAGGAGCAGCACCAGTTGTAGCTCAGGTTGCAAAGGATGCAGGAGCTATAGTTATAGGTACTGTGACTATGCCTTTTAATATTGAAAGAGCAAGAGTCGACAAAGCTGAATTTGGACTTCAGCAGCTAAGACAAGTTTGTGATACAGTTATCGTTATAGACAATAACAGATTAGTGAATATTGCAGGAAATCTGCCTATACAGCAGGCATTTGCAGTTGCAAATGAACTGATATCAACAATGATAAAAGGTATTGTTGAAACAATCGCAGTTCCATCATTGGTTAACCTTGATTATGCTGATGTAAAAGCCATCATGACCAATGGAGGGGTTGCTGCTATCGGAGTTGGAAGTTCAGATACAAACAACAGAGTAGAAGAATCTGTAAAAGGAGCTTTGAACAATCCGCTGCTGGACATAAACTATGAAGGAGCTACAGGAGCCTTGATCCATGTTATTGGAGGTCCTGACATGACTCTGGACGAGATCAGCAGAGCTGGAGAGCTTGTAACTGAAAGCCTGGATGATGAAGCAAATGTTATTTGGGGAGCAAGAGTCTCAGATGATATGAAAGGCAAGCTTACTGTAATGACAATAATTACAGGTGTTAAAAGCCCATGGATACTTGGAAAAGTTAACCATAAGAAGCCAAGTGCAAGGGCAAAGCAGATCAGCGAAGAATTAGGCATCGAGATAGTGCAATAAAGCAGGGATAATCCATTTTATCCCCTCTTTATCACTTTCATAGTCACATCTTAAAAGTGTGATGTGTTTTCTTGCCTTCATTTTATACTCCCTAACCACCCCCAAAATGAAGGCATAATTGCTTTCTCCGCTGCAATATGCGGAGATTTTTTTTCTTTTTTTTAAGAAATTATTTAGTTTAAAGGAAAATCTATTCTTTTTTCTCAAATAAGATGTTCTTTTTGCCGCTGTAGAGCCCCATCTTGGACATAGAATTATACTGCTCTGCTGTTAAAGTTAAAGGAGAGATGATAAAATTATGTTCTTCTTTAATCTTAGCACAGGTTTCTTTTATCTTTCCAGCGTCTATGTTTTCTCCTATTAATAGGATATTTGCCCTGTCTTTTGTCTCTTCTCCATGCAGCAGAATTGCCTGAAGACCTTTTAGGTCTTTTATTTTTTCTATGAAAATCTTGAGAATCTGTACATCTTTTTTGAACATTTTATACAGGAATTCTGATTTTCCAGAGCGTTTGAACCTGTAAAGCTTTAGTTTTTTTATCTTTTTTTCTTCGAGCAATTCTGAATTTACCAGTTTATTTATTATCCTGAATGTTGTTGCTTTTGGAACTTCTGCAGCTCTTGATATCTCTCCAAGATACATACCTCCTGTCTTGTCGTTGATGATTATATTTAAGATAGAGAGTATCTTTTCATCAAACAAGTCTTTTAGTACATCTACTGCCTGCATATCATCTGTAAAGCAGGATTACTATATAAATATTATCGTTTTTGGAACGGTGTTTTTTATATGAAACAGTATTTCATATTTGGAATAATTAGACGGGAAAAAATGATTTATATCATAAAAAGAAATTATTTTCTATGTTTTTGTGTTTGGTAATACTCTCTTATCTGTTCCAATGTAGAAACTTCTTCAATGGGCTTTTCAGGTCTTAATTTGACAAGTCTTGGGAATCTTAAAGCGTAGCCCGAGGAATAAGTTGGCGATCTTTGTATTTCTTCATAGTTTATTTCTATAACTATTTTTGGCTTTACTTTTACACATTTTCCTTTTTCTGAAATAATTAAAGGTTTTAGAAGGTTAGTTAACTGTTTAAATGTGGCTCCTTCTAGATTTTTGTCTTTATTTTGTTCAGCTTCTTTTTCCTTTATTCCTGTACCAACTTTTCCGATTTCTCTGAAATTTCCATCTTGGTCAATACAGGAAACAGTAAAGGAAGAAAGCCATTCTGCTCTTTTTCCCTGGCCCCATTCTGCACCTGTTATCACTAAATCAAGGGTCTCCATTATTGGCTTTACTTTAACCCCATATCCAACTCTGGAGCCTGGTTTATATGGTTTATCCAGTGCTTTAACCATGATTCCTTCGTTTCCCTTACCCAGGGACTGTTTGTAGAAATCTTCAGCATTTTTTTGGCTGTCTGTAATGATCTGTTCTGCTAATTCAATCTTTTCAGGTATCTGATCTGTTATCTTTTTGAGTTCTGCTCTTCTTTCAGAAAAAGGTGTTTTTATCAGGTTTTTATTGTTTATCTGCATAGCATCAAATATATTTATTATGACTGGTATGGTTTTAGCCATCCTGTGGATGTTATATTTTCTCTTTATTCTTTGGGATATATTTTGGAAAGGAAGCCATCTTTTTGTTTTTGGGTCAATTCCTATGATCTCAGCATCAAGGATGAAATTTTTTGAGTTTATGTTGTTTTTTATCACTTTAACTACATCTGGGAACTGTTTTGTGACATTATCAAGTCTCCTGGTGAAAAGCTGTATATCATCTTTATTTTTGTGTATTTGGAGCCTGAATCCATCGTATTTGTATTCTAATGCTGCTGGTTTTCCTACTGTTTCAAAAGCATCTTCAAAATCTTCTGCCTTTTGGTAAAGCATGACTTTAATTGGCTTTCCGACCTCCAAATTTACATTTTTCAAGCCTTCCAGTCCATTTTCCTTTGCTATTTTTGCAACTTCTGCAAAATCATTTTTCATATCATAGGCTTCCTGAACAGCATTTATGTATTTGTTATATTCTATTCTTTCTTCATCAGAAATATCAAAATCATTTTCTTCTTTATTGTATCTTATTTTTAGTTTATCTCCAAAAAATGACCAGACAATGGCATCTCTTAGGCTTCCCTCTCCTACCCCCACTCTTAAATCTTCAAGCACTGTTCTGGTGATATATTTTGCCTCTATAGGTTTTGCTGATGACAAAAGTTCTGCAATCAGTTTTATTTTCCTGTCGACTGCTCCATGACCTTTTGCTTTGGGAAGCGCCTTAATATTTTTGAAAACTTTATTTACAGATAAAGGCTTGAAGAATAAAGTTGACTGAGTTTTGTTTTTGATTAGTTTTTTTGCGGTAAGTCCTAAATCTCCTGTTTTTTTCCAGTCCTGTTCTATTCTATTGGTTGAAGTTCCTGTAGCAATGTTTATTGCTTTTAGTACAAGCCTCGAAGCAACACCTAGTTTTTTCTGGTGCCATTGAGGGAATACTCTTCCTTTTAACAACAAAACAATCTTTTTCAGGTCTTCTGAAGGTGTTTTTTTTAGAAGCTCTGAGATTAAATATGTTTTTTCAAGTCTTTTTGATGTGTCTTCCAATGACTGGTAGATCTCAGCAAGCTCTTTGTATTCCATTATCCTTTGTTAAAATTGAAATAGTTAAAAAGTTTTTGAAAAAAAGGCTAAGTCAACTCTGTTGAGTTGTGCAGGGTCAAGTTCTGCTCCAGTTTTGCTCACTAAAATCCAGTTTTGCTCACTAAAAAAATGTTCACAAACTCTTCATCCGGCCATGTCATTAATGCTATGCATTCATTAATGCTATACATTGAAGGATATTGGTGGCGTAGATGATCTTGACTTGCAAAACAAAGTTGATAGTGCCGAAAAACAGCAAAATTTATTAATGTATAATATAGAATTAGTGTTATGGAGCTTGATAAGTGCATCAAAACAAGAAGAAGCATAAGAAAATACATAGATAAGGAAGTTCATTGGGATCTTGTTGCAAAGATAATCGATGCAGGAAGACTTGCGCCTTCTGCAGGCAATCTTCAAAACTGGAAGTTTATCGCTGTCTTGGATAAAGGAAAAAAGCAAAAGATAACAGAAGCCTGTCTTCAGCAGACCTGGATGAACAAAGCTCCTGTGCATATCTTAGTTGTTGCTGAACCCAAGAAAGCAGAGAGATATTACGGGACAAGAGGAGAAAGGCTTTATTCTATCCAAAACTGTGCAGCAGCTGTTGAAAATATGCTTTTGATGGCGCATAATCTTGATCTGGGAGCATGCTGGGTTGGAGCTTTTGATGAAAATATGCTTGGAAGAGCAGTCGGGCTTCCGGATGAAGCAAGGCCTCAGGCAGTAATTACAATAGGTTATCCAGCTGAAAAGATTAAAGAGCCGGCAAAATTCCCTATTGAAAATGTTGCTTATTTTAACAGCTGGAGAGGAAAGATAAAAGATGTTGCTGGTTATATGGGATATCATTCTGTGAAAGTTCAGAAAGGGCTGCAAAAAGGAAAGAAAGCACTGAAAAAAGGAACAGAAAAAGCTGCTGAGAAGGCAAAAGATGTAGCTAAGAAAATCAAGAAGAGAATTGAGGAGAAGCAAAAGAAAAGCAATAACAAGAAGAAGTTTAAAGAAGTGCATAATGCAAAGTAGGTAATAAATTAATTCCCTATTTTTAAGAAATAACGCCCCTACGAAGATTTGAACTCCGGTTTCAACCTTTCTACGATTATTATACTCCGCAAGGTTGCGTACTATCCAGGCTATACTATAGGGGCATGGAAGAAAAGTGATTGTTTGATTATTTAAATGTTGTTAGAAAAAACAATAGGTTTTTATATTTCTAAAGTATATATGTAATTGAGGGATTTTCTTGGATTTAAACAAAATAGATATATTAAGCGGGTTGAATCTCTCATCTGAGAGAAAGAGCGAGTTAGAGGCACGAATAAACTATTATAAAAACTTCATCAAAAAGGAAGATATACCTATTGAATCAAAAATAGAAGAATTAACTGATATTTTAAAAGAATCAAAAGGAAGATTAAAGAGCATCTATGGGTTTCTTGAGTATATTTTTAATGATATTATTGTGTTAAAAGAAGAAGGAGCAGAGCACAGCAAACATATGTATGCTCTTTCTGCAGGCACTGCTTCAAGGCTTGGATTCGATAGAGGAGAGGTTATAAATTATATAAGCTATAGTGCGGTTCTTCATGATATTGGAAAATGGGTTCTTCCTGGATTTGTTATGAAAATGCTTGAAAAAGGAGAGCAGCTTCCAATTGAATATTATGGTATGGTTAAACTTCATGCTGTTACAGGAAGTTTATTGTTGAAGGTTGTTTCTCAAAATATCGGTGACTTGGCAGGGGTTCCGACAGTTGTTTTATGCCATCATGAAGAAATAGACGGCAATGGTTATCTTGGATTAAGAGGAAATGAGATTCCTTTGGTAAGCAAAATAACCAGTGTTGTTGATTCATATCTTTCTATTGCCAGGAAAAGATCATATGATCCAAAAACACCTCATAAAGAGGTAATTGAGGAATTGAAGAGGTGTGCTGACCTGCCTTTTGATACAGAACTTTTGAACAATTCAAATAAAAAGAAGATAGAAGCTTTAAAACAAGGAGATATCAAAAACTACGGCGAAGAGGAAGGCCTTAAATATTATTATGAAAGATTGAGAATGAAATTTGAAAGGAATACAAGAACAGGAAAACGTCTTCCTGAAGATTTAACAATGAGCTATGAAGAGGTGCTTGATGCTGACCTGCCTGTGATTGAAGATGCTTATCTTAAAGTAAGGCTGATGCCTGAATATCAATTCAGCGGAAAAGTGGTTGAAAAATTTAGTGGGTTTATAACTGATAATCCCAGATCAATTGAAAATATATTGAAAAGCGACATTCTCTATGCTGATTAAATAATATTTATTTAATCTTTTTACTTATATTTTTTTATACTGGTCTGTCCTTTTCTAGTTCCTTTGGGTATTGTCTTGATTTTCTGCCCAACCTGTTCTTTTATATTTAGTGCTGTCTTTTTTCCTATCAATTGGACAAGATCAGATATTTCTGCCTTTTTTACTGATCTTATGTCTTTGATCCCAGCATTGAATAGCTTTCTTGCTCTTACTCTGCCAATATTTTTTAATCTTAACAGTGGAAGTAACTCTTCTTTTGCTCCGTGCTTAAGTCTTAATCTTAGTTTGATCACTTCTTTTATTATTTCTTTGTGTTTTAACATTCTGGTGATTTCTTCTGTGCAGTACAGAAGCCAGTCAGCCAGACTTAGTTTTATCCTTGACTCTCCAGGCCTGATATTGTAATTTTCAAGAAGATATTCCTCTTCTTTTTCATTTATCCAGTCTTTGAAAAACATGGCTGTCTTGACAGAATTAAGATATTCATCGTAATCAGGATCATACATCTGCATTATCTCTAAAAGATGATCTGACTGTTTCAGAAGCTCTTCTTCTATAATGTCATATTCTTTTGTCCTTACTCTCAGCAAAGGCCTCATCTCCAGTGTATGAGAGATTATCTGCAGAAAAGAGAATTCATTTATTTTTTTAAAGGAAGAATCTTTCTCTGCATTTGTGTATTTACCTGCTTTTTCTATTGATTCAATCAGAAAATGAGCAGTCAGGGGATCTATATAGAGCTCTGCAACCCTTTTCCCTATCCTTGTTGGAGTATAATGGTAATTGTACATCTCTGCAGCACTTTGAAATTCATCGTTGCCTTGGTTCGAGACTATGAAATCGTATTCCTCTAATAAACCAAGCATCCTCCTGATAATAGAGCTTAATTTTGACATGTCCTGATATTGATAAGCCCAAAAGGTTTTTGAGAAGAAATGTATCATGTCTTTTTCAGTTTTTACAAATCCTCCTGCAATCAATGACAGAATATAGGTTCTAAGGACTGGTTCAACCGCAAGCTTTGAAAATATCTCTTCGGGCTCTCCTTTCACATACCTGTTTAATATCTCTTTTTTTGCAGATTTTGTTTTTGCAACAGCGATTGCCTCTCCATGAGAATCAAATTTTGGACGGCCTGCTCTGCCAGCCATCTGAAGATATTCTAAAGTAGGGATCCACTGCAAACCTCTGTGGCTGTATCTTCTGAGATTTTTCATTATTGCCCTGAAAGCCGGCAGATCCAATCCGAAAGCTAGAGTGGGGGTGCAGGCAATTATCTTTATTTTTCCAGTTCTGAAATTGTCTTCAATGATTTCTTTTTGTTTATGGGTTAATCCTGAATGGTGGAAGGCGGTTCCTTTTTTAATACATCTAGAAAGTCTTTTGCATTGTTTTGTAGGGCTTGACAATACATTTAAGATATCTTCTGACAGTTTTTTTAGTTCTTTGCCGGGATTTTTTATCTGTTTAGATATATCTTCAGCTGTCTTTTCTGCAGAGCGTTTTGTGTTAGTGAATACTAAAGCCTGCTTGTCTTTTTTTATCGTGTCTAAAGCTAAATCAATAGTTAGATCTTTTGTTTTTTGTTCTATAAGAATATCTTTTTCAGACATGAAAAATTAAAAAGAAAGATGTTTTATAAGGTTTACTTAAACAATTGTTAATGTGTGGGTTTTGGGTTTTGTTTCTGTTTTCTGGTCTTTAGTTTCTGTCTTTTCAACTACTTTAGGAATAACTTTGTTTACTGGTTTTTCTACAACCTGTATCTTCCATGTTTTTGTTATTTCTTTGTCTCCGTCACTGACTATTAACCTGATCTTTTTGTCTCCAGATTTTGTAAATGTTCTTTTTAATCCAGGTGTGCTGTTTGTTATTTGGTCGAACAACCCAAGCTTCCAGGTATAGGTTATTTCGTCTCCGTCTGGATCTTCTGCTTCTGCTTTGAACAGTATAGGGAATCCAGTGTATACTCTTATCGAAGCTGCTGGTGATGTTTCTATGAATTCAGGAGCTCTGTTTATATTATTGACAGAGATCATTACTTCTTTAGATGTTGTTGACCCGTAGTCAGAGGCAGTAAAATTAAGTTTATATGTAATCTTTCCTCCTCTATAATCAATAGTATCATAACCAGGAGTCCAGATAAATTTATTATTTTCAAATTTTGCTCCTGCTGGAAGTTCTTCAATTGAAATTTCTACTGCATCTCCATCAGGATCATTTACTACAGGGGAAATAACTACATCTTCTCCTTCATCTATTTCTATTGGTTTTATGTCATTGAATTCAGGAGCCCTGTTTATATTGTTGACTGTGATTATTATCTTTTGGCTGTCTTTTATTTTTCCATCAGAAGCAGTTATATTTATCGGATAGATTCCTGCGTCTTCATAGCCTGTTTTCCATTCTCCATCATTACCGACAGGATCTGAGATCTTAAATTTAACCCTGTCATTATCTTTTTCTACTGCCTGTGGATTTATGTTTACAGTTTCTCCTTCATCAATATAAATGTCTTCTTCTTCCAGCAGTATCGGAGCCCGGTTAACATTCTGAACAGTTATTCTTGCTTTTTGATATGTTGATTTTTCTCTGCCTGAAGCAATGAATCTTATCTCAAATACCCCTTTATTTCTATAGATCAGATCATCTAAGTGCAGGAATTTTAATATTCTTGTTGACCAATGTTTTGGCTTTATCAGTGTTTCATGGTTGGTCTCAAATATAAATCTGTTTTCATCCAGTGAAGCTCCTGGAGGAAGATTTTCAGCTGAGAAGTTTACCTCATCCCCATCAGGATCATGGGCATCAAGATTTATCTCTACTGTTTCTCCTTCTTTTATAGTAATATCTTCAATCTCTTCAAATTCAGGAGCTCTGTCAACATCCTTTACAATCACGTTAAATGTTTCTGTAAGCTCTTCTCTTCCATCAGAAATGATAAGTTCAATCTCGTGTGTTCCTGCATCTTCGTAGGTTGTCTGCCATTCTTTGTCATCTCCAATAGGATCAGAGATACTGTATGTTATATCATCTCCGTCAGGGTCTTTAATCTTTAGCTCAACCTGGACTAAGTCGCCTTCATTTACGATGATGTCTTCTATATTCTCAATGGAAGGAAGCCTATTTTTGTCAATAACTTTTATGTTCCACCTAACCCCTACCTTTATCTTGCCGTCTGATACAGATCCTTTTAATGTATAGTCTCCTGCAGATTCAAAATCAGGAGAATAAACAAATACTTTATCAGTAGAGATGCTTTCATTATTTAGCTCCCAGCTATATTTTAGGTTTTCATTGTCAAGATCTTTTGCAGAGATTGAAAAGGTTTTTTCCTCTCCTTCATACATCTCAACATCTTTTTTTGGGGAGTATTCGGTTATCTCAGGATCTTGGTTCTTATCTTTTACAACCACTATCACTTCCTGGGTTACAGGTTCATGGAGATTGTCTGTGGCAGTAACAGTTATTATATAATCTCCTGCATCATGGTGTGTTGTTTCCCATACTCCATCATCACCTATAGGTTCAGAGATAGTGTAAGTTATATCGTCTCCTTCTTCGTCTTCTGCCTGAGGATCTATTATTATAGTGTCTCCCTCGTTGGCTACAATGTCGTTTATCTCTTTAAGTATAGGGGGACGGTTTGATCTGTGTACGATCAATAAAACTTCTTTTGTAACTTCTGTTTTACCATCTGATACTATAATGTCAATATTATATTCCCCTGCATCCCCATAATCTGTCTGCCACTGGCCTTTTTCATTTAATGGTGATTCATATGTATAAGAAAGGGCATCTTTATCAGCATCAGATGCAGATACTTTAAGATTTACAAAGTCGCCTTCATTTACTTCAATTACTTTGTCCTCGGCTAAGACAATCAAACTAACAAGAATTATACATGTCAGCAAAATTATAATCTTATTTTGGGTTTTCATTGTAATTAATGCTCAAGTTCTCTAAACCCTCTTTTAATTTAAATAAAAAGAAAAAAATAATTTTAACCAAGTACTATATCATCAATAACTGGAGCAACGTTTACGTCGTTAACTGTTATCTTTACTTCTTCAGTAGTTGTAGTTGTTCCATCGTCTGCTTCAACAGTTATGATATATTCTCCATGGTCTGTATACCCTGTTTCCCAGATTCCGTCATTTCCAACAGGCTCTGCGATAGTCAATTTGATCTCATCTTTATTAAGATCTGTTACAACAGGTGAAAGTATTATTTCTTCTCCTTCATCTACAGTTATCTCTTCTTCAAGATTCTCAATAACAGGAGCAACATTCTTTTTCTTTACAGAGATCAATACTTTTTTGACTGATTCAAGTTCTCCGTCTGTTGCAGTAATCTCAACAGTATAGTCTCCAGCATCCTGGTATCCAAGAGCCCATTCACCATCTTCTCCAACCGGTTCAGATATTGACAATTCTACATCGTCTCCATTTGGATCCTCTGCTACTGGTGTTAATACTAAAATGTCCCCTTCTTCTACTTCAATATTGTCAGGAACATCTGTTATTTTTGGAGCAACATTAACTCTTTCTACAATAAGCAGAACTTTTCTGGAGGTTTCCAGTTTACCGTCTGATGCAGTTACAGTTATAAGGTATTCTCCTGCATCTCCATAGTTTGTCTGCCATCTTCCATTTTCATCCAATGGTTCACTAAATGTATATATGATATTATCCTCATCAGCATCCTGTGCTTTTGGCTTTAAATTAACTTCTTCGTTTTCTTTAACTGAGATTTCAATAGGAGCTTTTTTTGGTTTTTCTTCGTCTAGATCTTCTTCATCTTCAATCCTTTCTTCCATCTCTTCAAGACCTTCTTCAATCTCTTCCTCATTTTCTTCAAGATCCTCTTCAATCTCTTCCAATATCTCTTTTTCTTCTAATAAAGAATATGATTTATTTTCTTCAATTCCTGTTATATAATCAGAAATTGCACAACCATTTATTAGAAATATTATCATTAACAAACTTCCTATGAGTAAACTTTTCTTCATTATATTGCACCCCCGAATAAACGGTATTTTTTATTGTTATTTAGAGTGAATAATACTATGTTATTTAAAAAGTTTACTATTTTAAAATGGTAAAAATATCGGGTTTTTTGTAACCAGGTGGGTACGAATAATTTTTTTAATTTTTTGGAAAAAATAGAATGGGCCCACCGAGATTTTCGTCAAACGAAGCTTCCCTCGTTTTATTTTGAACTCGGGACCACCCGATTTCTTAGCTTAAAGCATATCAGTCGGGCACTCCACCAGACTAAGCTATGGGCCCTTGAATGAAAACGCCCTCGGCAAGACTCGAACTTGCGACCCCGCGGTTTCAGCATTATATTTAACAGCCGCGTGCTCCACCTACTAAGCTACGAGGGCATCAAAGGATAAGGATTATGAATAATTTATAAAGGTTTTTATTTTAATTTCTTTTTTTTAGTCAGAACAGCTTATGATATCACAACCCATATAAGAAATTAAAAGAATATTGATAAAAATCAGATAAAATAGATTATTGTTGAAGTTAAAATACCTATTATAATACCAACCAGAACTTCTTTTGGTTTGTGGCCCAGGGAATAATGCACTTTTTGTATCTTAAGCTTTGATTTCTTAATTATCCTATTGATTATCTTTCCTTCTTCTCCTGCTGTCCTTCTTACACCCATAGCATCTCTTATGATTATTGCTGCCAGCACCAAAGATATTATGCTGGAAGATGTTACTCCTTCAGTCAAAAATAACATTATCACAAGAGCAGTTACTGCAGAAGAATGCGAGCTTGGCATGCCCCCAGTAAGGAAAATATCTTTGAAATGTAATTTTTGCTTTTGTTTAATCACTAAAAAATGAACCTTTATCAATTGGGCAACTAATAATGAGATAAATATCGCAAGAAATATCTTATTGGTAAACAATCCTTGGAAGATATTTAATATACACATGTCTTTTCAGAAAACCACCTAATTTAATAAACTTTTCCATCATTTAGTGATAGTCACACCATACCAATCAATAATTTTATATACAGATAAATTAATTTTTAGTTATGACAAGAATAATAGTATATAATATAGAATATGAAGAGGGGTTAGTTGGTCATTGGTATGATTACCTTAAGATATGGAAAATATTCTTTCCTCCACCCAAATTAAACCAAAAATTAATAGATTTTTTTAAGAAACTAAAACCAGATATCCTTGCGTTGATTGAAGTGGATAAAGGCTCTTTTAGGACAAAATACAAAGATATACCTCAACTGATAGAGCATAAGCTCAATTTTACAAGCTTGGTTGACTGGGTAAAATACCCTTTTGTATCTTTTCTGAGGCTGTTTCATTTTGCCCCTATATTGAGCAATCAAAGCAATGCTTTGATGTCTAAATACAAGTTATATGATGTAAGGCATCATCTTTTCAAGGAAGGAACTAAAAGATCTGTCATTGAAGCTTCAGTTGACTGCCCTAAAAAATTAACCTTGCTGGTCGCCCATCTTGCTTTGGGCGGAAAGACAAGAGAAAAACAGCTTGATGAACTGGCCAAGATAGTAAAAAACATAAAAAATGAAGTTATACTGTTAGGGGATTTTAATACATTCCACGGAGTTCATGAGCTTGATAAGCTGATAAGAAATACCCATCTGATAGACACAGCTAAACTGGATTACAGCAAGATAAAATTTACACAGCCAAGCTGGCACCCAATAAGGCGTATGGATTATATATTGGTCTCAAAAGGAATCAAAGTAAAAGATTATGAAGTTTTGGATGCCAAGTTTTCTGACCATCTTCCTGTTATGCTTGATTTCGAATTTAAATGATCAAACAACTTCTCCAACTATGCTTCTTAGCATATGGTCTGTTACTTTTATATTATAGAATTTTTTTAATGGAATTCTTTTTTTTATACCAACTATCAAGGGATATGTTCCTATCTGTCTTCCAAACGTTGTTTTTCCATCATAGATCTCTGACCCGATATTCTTTAGAATAGTGTCTTTTGGAACAAGCTTTTTTAGCATAGGGGAATCTATCTCCTGCCTTATCTGATTTTTCCATTTCCAGTAATATTTTTTGTTTTTCTTTATAAATTTGTTTCCAACTTTATCATAAAGAGGTGTTCCTTCAAATATATCAACCTGTCTTATGTTTATCCTTCTTAACAATAAGTTTTCATCTAAGAATCTTTTCAGCCATCTTAGATTATGTCTGTTTGTTTGTTTTGACTCCTCTACAAGTCCATACAAAAGGTTGATTCCGGGCAGGAATTTCGGCATGCCATTAGGTCCTGGCTCTCTTCCAAATCTATTTAATATCTTTACTGCTTTGTAGGTTGTTTCAGGATCTGAATTTAGATTATTTTCTTTGATAACTTCTGGATCAAAAGACTCAACTCCAAAAGCAGCAGTATTTCCTTCTGTACAATATTTAACTATCGCTTTTGTTATCTCAATGCCTTTTTTTGTTATAACATTTCTTGGATTTACATTATCAATGTGAAGGACTTTTGGATTAAACTGATTTCTTATATCTTTTATTATCTCTATTGCCTGTGGATGAGAATAATAACATGATTGTTTTCCAAGCCTGAAATATTCTGCTCCATGTTTTTTTAATTCTTTTACCTCTTCTAATATATCTTTTTTTCTCCTGAAAGAAATTTTATGTTTTATGGGCTCTGTGCAGAAGCTGCAGTGTTCTTTTCTTGAGCAGCCCTTGGATGTTTCCAATTCAACTATCCTTAAGTCAGGTATCTGTCTTAGGATTGCAGAGCCTTTTACTGCATAGCTTTTTACCTCTTCATATGGTGGATCGAATTTTTTTATCTCAAAATTTTTAAGATTTGTTTTTTCTGCAAACTTTCCTCCTTCTGCTGCTGTTCC
>WJKL01000076.1 GCA_014729145.1 Candidatus Woesearchaeota archaeon | reverse complement strand
TATCCTTATAGTATCCAGAAGAGAAAACGGATGGAAACCACTTAGAAAGCTGAAAAAGATGACAGGTATCAATATCTTTGCCGGAAGATACCCTCCTGGAATAACCACAAATGCAAACCTTGAAGATTTCATGGAAGTAAAGATCATACTTGTTACAGACCCCTGGCCAGACAGGAATGCGATAAAAGACGCATTGAAGATAGGTGTTCCGATAATCGCTCTATGTGATACCAACAATCAGACAAATAATATTGATATGGTAATGCCCTGTAACAATAAGGGAAAAAAATCATTAGGTCTTATCTTTTACATCTTAACCAAGGAATATATGAAAAAAAGAGACATGATCAAAGACGACAAAGAGTTTGATGCATCCTTGGAAGACTTCACAGAAGAGTAAAGTTTATTAACTATTTCTTCAGAAAACACAATATGATGAAAAAAGCAGTCTTGTTTGATCTGGACAACACACTGTATGATTATGATCCTGCTCATAAAAAAGCATTAAAGCAGACACACAAAATATTAAAAAAACACATAAAGATATCTTTCAAAAGATTTCTTAAGTTATATGATGTATCCAAAGCAGAGATCCATAAAGAGCTTTCAGGAACAGCCTCAGCCCATAATAGGATATTATATTTCCAAAGGCTGATAGAAAAAACAGAGAATACTGTTGTTCCTAATATAATCTTAGAGCTGTATGATACTTATTGGAATACCTTCCTTAAAAGCATGAAGCTCAGGAAAAATGCAGTTTTTACATTAAAAAAACTAAAAGAAAAAGGGTTAAAGATAGTGATAGTTTCAGACTTAACTACCCGTATCCAGCTGAGAAAATTAAAAAAACTAAAAATAGCAGATTATATAGATTTCCTTGTAACTTCAGAAGAAGCAGGAAGCGAAAAGCCCCACTCTATAATGTTTTTGCTGGCTCTAAACAAGCTAAAAATACTACCAAAAGAAGCACTTATGGTTGGAGATAATGTTGTTGCAGATATTGAAGGGGCCAATGCAGTAGGACTGGATACAGTTTTGATAAAAAACAAAAAACCATTAAGAAAACAAAAAGAAGATTATAGAAATCCTAACCATGTCATAAAAGAAATTGACGAAGTCCTAGACCTGATCTAAACCTTTTCAACACCTTTCTCAATGATCCTAAACTTGGCCTCTCCAGGCTTCACACTTCTGTGCTTGTTCAATTTAGCGATCCTTATATTTTCTCTGGAATTCTTCAGCTCCAGCATGCATTTACTTCCATACCTCAGCAGATCTCCGCCAACGATCTTTACATTATCTTTATTCTCAAAATCAGCATAAACTTGGTTGGTGATCAATACAGGAATATTTCTTTTCCTCGCAATCTCATTCAGATAACCGAGCTGCTGGCCCAGTTGCTTATTTACTTCATAGACATCATCGCTTTTTCCTAGTTCCAGCCTGTAAAGCATAGAGACAGTATCAACCACCACAAGCCCAATCTTTTCATTCATCTTGTCTTTTAATCTTTCAAATGCTTTTTTCTGCTCTTCAAATGTCGTTGGTCTCAAGAAAAACATCTTATCCAAAACTTTCTCATAATCCTCACTTAGCTGTTTTAATCTCTCAATACTGAAACCTCCTTCAGTATCTATATAAATCACTTTCTTCCCTTCTTTAACTGCCTCAATCACAGCCATCAGACATAATAAAGTTTTACCTGAACCAGCAGGCCCGTAGATAGTATTGATTATATCCCTGTCATACCCTCCCCCTAACAGATTATCTAATATAGAACTTCCAGCACTTATCTTCATAAAAAAACCAATATCTGTACTTTTTATAAATTTTACTAAATATTTAAATAATAAACCTCCACAATAGTCATATGAAGAAATACACTAAAATACTTGTATTGATATTCCTGTTAACTCTTGCTTTTAGATTATATTTTGCATTTCAGACTCCGAATCTTAACCATGAAGCATATTATGAATTAAGGCAGGTCAGGTCTATAAAAGAAACAGGCCTTCCAATATTCCAAGATCCCTTGAGTTATGAAGGAAGAACTTCCTTATTTAGTCCGATATATCATTATTTTCTTGCTTTGTTCTCTTTTATATTTCCTATGACATGGATCCTAAAAATAATACCTAATATTTTAGCCTCTTCCCTAATCATTATAAATTTTCTTCTCGCAAAAAAGATAACTCGGAGCCAAAATGCCTCTCTTTTTTGTGCTTTTATCTCAGCTTTTATCCCTATATTCATAACTGAAACATTCAATACAAGTTCAATATATTCTCTTTTGGTTCCTCTGACTTTTCTCTCTCTTTACTTTTTCATGAACATCCACAAAAAGAAATTTCTTGTTTATTTTCTCATAACTGCTGCTTTCCTGATATTTATCCACCCATACTCTTCTCTGCTGGTGTTGGGCCTTATTATCTACATTATATCTTTAAGTCTGGAGCAGCTAAAATCAAGAAAGCAGGAGACAGAATCAGTACTGTTCCTTACTTTCCTTTCAATATGGATACATCTTATTCTTTACAAAAAAGCTTTTCTTAAACATGGCCCTTATGTGATATGGCAGAACATACCTCCTGCAATAATGTCTCTTTATTTTACTCAAACTAATGTTCTGGAGGCAATTATCAAGATAGGATTGATTCCTTTGATATTTGGCGTCTATGTGATCTACAGATATATTTTCAAAGAAAAAGACAAAAAAATATATCTTCTTGCCAGCCTTGCTTTGGCATTGTTTTTCCTGGTCTGGTTCAGACTTCTTCAGCCAAATATTGCCTTTATATTTTTAGGCACGATACTTGCAGTGTTATTTGCACAGGGATATGGTTCATTTTTTAGATATCTTAAAACGACCAAGCTGGCAAAACACAAAAATAAATTTATAGTACTTTTTATTTTGGTTTTTATCATAACTTCAGTCATCCCTTCTTTTTATTTTTCTCTGGAAAAAGTAAAACAAGCACCATCAAAAACAGATATGCAGGCATTTAATTGGCTCAAAAACAACACAGAGAAAGATACAGTAATAGCAGTTTCATTAAAAGAAGGCCATATTTTAAATACAATTACACAAAGAAAAAACATCTTAGATACAAATTTTTTATTGGCTCCAGATCCTGCAGAAAGATTTGACGATTTAAATACAATCTATACCTCTCAATACAAGACTGCAGCCATATCTGTTTTAAACAAATATGATGTAAAATACATCTTATTTTCAGATTCAGCAAGATCCGAATTTAATATAGACCAGTTAAACTATTTGGACGATGAATGCTTTGAGCTTATTTTTGATAACAAGACAAAAATCTATAGGTCATTATGTCGGGTGGAAGAGATATGAAAAAAATAAAATTAACAGACAACAAAATCCTTTTCACATGCATGTTCTTCTCTTTGCTTCTGCTTCTGCTTATCCCTTCTATCAGGCTTTTAAAAGATAAACCCATTTTTCCAGAAGATCATCCTTATTATCATCTTAAGATGTCAGAATATATAAAAGAAGAAGGGCTCCCTGTCCAGGAGCCTTTGATAGGAAGACCGTACATTCCCCAGCCATACCATCTGATATTAGCCATAACAAACCCTTTTTTAGGCTCTTTGATTATTCCTTTGTTGTGTGGGATAATATCTCTGATATTATTTTATCTGATTCTCAAGGAACTTAATCTGAACCCTTTAAAGATCACAACCATACTTCTAACATTGATACTTTCCCCGATTTTTATCTTCTTGTTTTCTGTTTCAAACCAATATACTTTGACAATTACCCTTATCCTTGCAGGTTTTTTATTTTTCATCAAAGATAAAAAATATTTCATCCCTTCCCTGATAATTTTTGCATCAATTCCTTTTTTTGGCATCCTTCCCTCTATTTTTTCTATTTTGCTCCTGCTTGCCTATTCAATAAACAACAAGGAAAAGACAAAATATTTTTTTGCTGTTTTTTCATCAGTTATTCTTATCCTGCTGGCTTACCAGATTCCTCTATTATATCATTATGGGTTTCCTAATTCTACCAAGCTGATAAATCCCAACATTTTGATAAATCTTCTTTCAGATCTGGGCAGTACCGCAGGTTATGGCACCTTTGCAGTATTGCTGTCTTTTGTAGGGCTGTATTATATCTGGAAACAAAAAAAATATATCATCACCTATGCATTATTTTTCTTATTAGCCATGTTTTCTTTTTTTATTCCTGAAATATACATCTATCTTGGATTTATTGTACCAATTTTTGCCGGCTTTGGATTATTTTATATCATAAAAAAGAAGTGGAAGGTAGATCTGATCAAAACCCTGACTATCATCTTGATAGTCTGCGGTTTACTTTTTTCTACTTTATCTTACATAAACAACACATCAAATTCCCTTCCAGACCAAAAAACAATAAAAAGCCTTAACTGGCTCAGGGAAAATTCTGCAACTACTGATAAAATATTCTCCCATCACAGCAAGGGGCTTTGGATACAAACTATAAGCAGCCGCCCGGTTGTTCTGGATTCAAGAACATATTATATTGATGCAATAAAAGAAAAACTGAATGACTCCAATACCACATTTTATTCCAGAAACCTGGAAAAAACAAGATCAATCCTGGATAAATATAATATCAAATACATCTATATAGACGAGAAAATGAAACAGGGCCAGGTATGGACAAGAGAACAGCAGGGTATCTTATTTTTGTTCAGAAACAACAAAACATTTAAAAAAGTATATAATAGGAGCAGCATAGAAATATGGGAATATCTCAAACAAAATGATTGAATTTAGCTCAGTTTTGATGTATATAGTTGCGTATTTTGGTCTGTTTACTTCCATCTTTTTTCTTTTAACACTCTTTGAAAACAGAAAAAATATATCAAATCCTTTGCCTAAAAGACTGCCTTCCACTACAATCACTGTTCCTGCTTATAATGAAGAAAAAACAATAGCCAAAACAATTAAATCTCTATTGAAACTAGATTATCCAAAAGACAAACTCCAAATAATTGTGGTAGATGATGGAAGCACAGATAAGACCTATAAGGTCGCAAAAAGATTCGAACAGAAAAACCCCAACTTAAGAGTATTCACCAAAAAAAACCAGGGAAAAGCAGCCGCTCTTAATTTTGCATTGAAACAATCAAAAACAGAGCTGTTCGGAGCCTTAGATGCAGATTCCTTTGTTAAAAAAGATGCACTAAAAAAGATAGTGGGTTATTTTGAAGATAAGAAAATTACAGCAGTAACCCCTTCTTTAAAAGTATATAGGCCAAAAACATTCCTGCAAAAGATACAATATATTGAATATCTCATGGGCATATTCTTAAGAAAAGTATTTGCTTTCCTTGGAAGCATCCATGTAACTCCCGGGCCGTTTACTATATATAAAAAAAGCTTCTTTAAGAGATATGGAGGATATGATGAATGTAACTTGACTGAAGACATAGAGATAGCACTAAGGATGCAGAGCAAAGGATACGAGATAGAGAATTCAGTAGACGCCTCTGTTTACACAGTATCTCCTGCAAGGTTTAAACCACTGTTAAATCAAAGGCTTAGATGGTATATTGGTTTTATAGAAAATGTAATCAGGTATAGACAGCTTTTCAACCCCAAGAAATTTGGAAACCTTGGTTTGTTTATCCTTCCCGGCTCATTTATTTCAGTTCTTTTGGTTATAATTACTCTGATTTATGCAGCATATAAATTTATATTCAGAACTCTGATTCAGAATTTTTTAAATCTAAGATCTGTTGGTTTTAATATAACCCATCTGCTTAATTTCGAAATAGATCTATTCTATATATCTTTAAGCTCAAAGATTTTCATATCAATAATACTTCTTTTGTTTGGGGTATCTACAATATATATAGCTAAGATCCTTTCCAAAGAGAAAATTAAGATAAAATTTTTATATATCCCTTATTTGATATTATATTGGGTGCTTTTTGGATTCTGGTGGATTGCTGCTGGAATCTATACTGCTCTTGGAAAAAGGGTGGAATGGGGGCAAAAAAAACATGTCAAAAAAACAAGTACATAAGACAAAATACCTTGCAGTATTTGCAATAACCACTTTAATATTCCTGATAGGCATTATCATTGGAAATTATACCTCAAGCTCAAAACTTGAAGGCCTTGAAGATATAGAGAATGAACTTAGGATGGAAACCATGGCCATGGAACTGCAGTATCTTTTGCTTTCAGAAGACCCATGTAAAAACACCAATTCCACTGTTCTTTCAGAAGAGCTGTATAAATTAGGATCAAAACTGGACTATATGGAGGAGGAGATGGGAGTAAATGATCCAACTGTGCTAAGATTAAAGGAATATTTTTCTTTGCTGCAGATAAGACACTGGCTTTTTTCAAAGCGCACAAAAAAAGAATGCAGCCTGGATCAAGATTTTATACTTTATTTTTATTCAAACAAAGGAGACTGCAGAACTTGTGAAGAGCAGGGTTATGTTCTTAGTTTCATTAGGGAAAAAACTCCCTCTACTAAAATTTATGCATTTGACATAAACATAAAAAACCCTGCTGTAGATACCCTTAAAAAGATGTATATCCAAAATCAAACCACACCTATCCTGATAATAAATGATCACGTTTTCTACGGGTTCAAAAATAAAGAGGCGATAGAACAAATACTTAAAATCAAAAGGTATTGACACATGAAAAAATCCACTGAAAAAAAGATCATTAAATGGATTATAATATCATCTTTTATTTTTTTCTTCAGCTGGGGCCTATATACTATCTTGACTAAAAATTATGAGATAATATTTGATAAGTTCTTTACCGCTGCACTTATCCTTACAGTCCTTTTTTTGTACAAAAAGATAAACCTAAATATACCTATAACAATATTCAGTCTTTTTACATTAACACTTCATCATCTTAAACTCTACGGCAATTTTTATTTTGGCATCCCTTTTGACAGGATAATGCACTTTACAGCAGGTTTCACTTTAGTTTTAATATTTTATCAGTTTTTGTATCATTCAGAAAGAAAGAAAAACCCCAGTAAATGGAAAATATCTTTTCTTTCAATCCTTATAGCAGCAGGGGCAGCATCGATGATAGAGATTGTGGAATTTGCTGGCTATTCTTTTCTGGGTCACGGAGAGGGAATCCTTTTTTACGGAACAGG
>WJKL01000075.1 GCA_014729145.1 Candidatus Woesearchaeota archaeon | reverse complement strand
TAAGTATGTTCATGTATGTTATGAATGCATCATAAGGGCTGTCATAGGGATTGAAGTATTTATGTACGTCTCCGTCATTGAACCATTTGGTGCACATATAGTAGAAATGGTCTGATGTCTGAAGCTTTCTCCAATCTTCAACAAGTTTTTCATCTTTTGATCTTTTTACTGTTTTTTCCAGTGCATAAATCTTCTGGACAGCAGACTGCTGCATCTTATTTCCAAGCCATGCTGACAAGTCCCTTTCCATATCTGCCCATGATACTACATGATGTACATCAAGCTCTCCTAGGGGCTCAAATTTTTTGACTATCTCTGAAGGCGTCGCAAAGCTATTGTCGGGATGTTTTAATATCTCTTTTGGAAGGTTTTTCATAAAATTGAAGATCCCTGTAGATGACCATTGGTGCTCTCCAAATGTTTCATAGTCCATAAAAAGATTCACTGTGTTCCCACCTCCATTTATATTGTTGACCCATTGTGTGAATTTTCCAGTTGTCAGAGGCCATTCAGGCCAGCCCTGGTTTGAAAACCTGAATGCGATATCATCAGACAATTTATAGTTTTTTAGGAGAAGCTTTATCTTAGATGTTGTTTTAGGACTGTAGACAAAATTAGGGGATCTCCAGCCAAGAACATGATCTGCCCCCTCTGCAAGTATTCCTTTGTAGCCCATCTTTTCTATGTAATTTGCGAGTTCGTTATTATAGATAAGCTCTGTATTCCTGAATATTTTTGGAGTATAATTGAAAAGTTTTTTTATCTTCTTCTTATGTAGTGCTATCTGTTTCTTGAATTCCGACTTTGAATACATGAAAGCAAGGCTGTGATAGTATGTCTCTTCAAGTATTTCTACATTTCCTGTATCTGCAAGGGACTGGAAAGACTGAAGCACTTCAGGAGCATATTCCTCAAGCTGGTCCAGGAGAATTCCGGATAGAGAATAGCTTATCCTGAATTCTGGATGGTTTTTGATGAGCTGGAGCATGAGATTATTTGCAGGAATATAGCATTTGTTTGAGACCTTTTCCAGAACATCTCTGTTCTTTTTATGGTCAAAATAATCATGATTTTTTCCTATCTCAAAAACACTGTAATTTTTCAGCCTTGCCGGCTGGTGGACCTGAAAATAAAAACATACATCAACCATTTTTTGGCCCCTCCATAAGTTTTCTATACACTTCCATGCATCTTTCTGCAGGATTGTTCCAGCTGAATTTTTTGACCTCTAAAGAACCGTGATGCTTAAGCTCTTCGCTCAATTCTCTGTATTTTAATACACCAAGCATCTTGTTTACAATCTCATCAATATCCCAGAAGTCAACCTTAAGACAATGGTTTACAACTTCGGAAACACCTGACTGCTTTGAAATAAGAACAGGTGTGTTATTTCTCATAGATTCAAGAGGGGTGATGCCGAAAGGCTCTGAAACAGAAGGCATTATGTAAAGATCAGCTATCTGATAGGCTTTGTCAATATCTTTTCCTCTAAGGAATCCTGAAAACAAAACCTTGTCTGCTATTCCAAATTCTGCTGCTTTTTCTATCATAAACTGTTCCATATCCCCTGATCCTGCCACGATGAATTTTATATTTGGGTCAAGCTCAAGAGCTTTTTTAGCAGCATAAAGGAAATAATCAGGTCCTTTTTGTATTGTTATCCTTCCAAGGAAAAGAACCACCTTATCTTTTTCTTTGATCTTAAAGGATTCCTGCTGAAAATTGTTGCTGTTGAATTCAACTGCATTATGCACAACATGGATCTTATCAGGAGAGATACCATAGTGCTTTATGATCTTGTCTTTTGTGAAATTACTTACAGCCAGGATTTTGTCAGCCTCCTGCATTCCATGTTTTTCTATATCATATACATATTGATTAGGGTTGTTTCCTGTCCTGTCGAATTCAGTTGCATGGACATGGATAACAAAAGGTTTTCCAGATCCTTTTTTTGCATTTATCCCTGCCTGATATGTCATCCAGTCATGGGCATGAATAACGTCAAATTCTTCATCCTCTGCTATAAGTTTTGCCTTTGCTGCATATCTTCTTACCTCTTCAAAAAGGTCTCTTCCGTAAAGAGGAGACCTTCTTTTTTCCCCATATCCTAGAACTTCTTTGCTGTATTCACTGTAATATTCTTTTGAAGTCATATATCCTTTTATCGGAGAGTTTATCCCTATTTTTTCTATTCCTCTTGAAACATCAGCTGAAATAAGCTTGACAAAATCAGATTTCATAGATGGCTGAGAAACAGGAAGAACAAAAGTGACTTTGGCGCCATGGTGGTTTAGACCTTTAGTTAGGCCATAGCAGGCAGTTCCAAGCCCTCCTGAATTATGAGGAGGGAATTCCCACCCAAACATAAGTATTTTCATGTGGTTTTCTTAATCCTCTTTTGTTTTTTGATTTTTAAGCATTTTATTGCCAATTGTAAACTATTTTTTCTTTTTTTCACCTTTTAGCAGAGAATCCAGATTATCTTTTAGGAATTCCTCCAGAACCTCTTTTAGCTGTTCATTAACATTGATATCCTTAAGCTTGCAGAAAGCGATAAATCTACGCCAAGTAGTTTCGTCCATATCTTTGATCAGCTTGTTGCTCATAGTTAAACCTGTTTATCTAATTTATTTTGTTTATTATGTTATGTAGGTTAAACTATTTTATTTAAATATTTTGCTATTTTAGAATCATTTTCCAGTTTATTCATATCTCAAAGCATCTACAGGATTTAGTCTTGAAGCTCTAAATGCAGGCAGTGTACCAGAGCCTGCTCCGACAAAGAAAGAAAAGAGTAGAGAGCCGATTATCAGCCATAATGGAAAATGGGGCTGAAGCATGGACAGGCCGTAATAAGATGCAATCAATCCTCCTGCTTTTGCTATCGCATACCCCAAAGTAATACCTAGTATTCCTCCAAAGAATCCAAGGATGCCTGCTTCTGTCATAAATATGAAAAGGATGAATTTGTTCCGCGCTCCTATAGATTTCATAACACCCACCTCCTGTGTTCTTTCAAGTATAGATGTGTACATGGTGTTTGTTATATTCACTGCCGCCACCACCAATGATACAAGGGCAATCAATATTAGAATACCAACAAGGATATTAAGTACATTTGTGTATGTTTCCATAACTTGTTCAAAGGTTTGTACAAGAAAATCTTCCTGGCCTTCTTTAAGATCCCTATGTTTCCTGAACTTTTCCTCTACCTTTTCAGCCAGCTGAGAAGGATTTTCTCCAGGCAGTGTTCTTGCGATTATGTAAAAATAATTTTCTTTTTGAAGAACCTCTCTTGCACCTTCCAATGAAATATAGACATTCCTGTCATCTTCAGGATTTCCAACTTCTTCATAGAATCCTTTGACATCAACATCAACACCATTCACTGTTATTTTGTCCCCTACTTTTACCCCTCTTTTGAATATTCTGTCAGGAACCTGATAGTTATATCCCAGAACAACATCCAATACATCCCCCTGCTCAAGATCTCTTCCTTTGTCCATCTCTACGCTGGCAAACATCTCCTCTACTATCCTTAATTCTTCAGGCTCTGTTGATATTCCTGCAACATAAGGGTATGTTGGTTTATAGTCTTTGAACTCCACTTTTGCATTGCCAAATATCATCCCTGTAGCTTCATCAACACCCTTTACTTTGTTTATAAAATTAATGTCATCATCATCAAATTCAACATTAGTTTCTCCTAATGCAGTGACATAATCTTTAGGAAGGACCATAAGCTTATCTGTTCCCATCTGTTTTGCAAAATCCTCTACAAAATACTGCATCCCCAGACCAAAACTGGAAAGAGCAAAGATAGCCGTGATTCCAATAAGTATAGAAAGGACAGACAAAAAGCTTCTTAATTTTCTATCAAATATATTTGATACAGCATATTTTAATATATCTTTGATCATCTTTCTGTTTTATTTTTTTTAATCTTTGAATATCTTTTTTTATTTTGCAGACCTGATCGCATCCACTGGGTTAAGCTTTGAAGCCTGTATTGCAGGGAGGGTTCCAAAAAAAGAGCCCACGATAAATGAAAACAACACTGCCCCTATCATCAGAAAAGGAGATATACGAGCTGAGATAAGTGCAGAACCAAAGGCAAGTTTACCGATATATGCAAGACCTTTTGCAATGATATAGCCCAAAAGAGCCCCTATCGCCCCTCCAACAGCTCCAAGAAAACCAGATTCGATGAAAAACAAGGAGAATATAGTGGGGTTTCTTGCTCCTATCGACTTCATTATTCCGATTTCTTTTGTTCTTTCGACAACTGCTGTATACATAGTGTTCATTATGCCTATGCCTCCAACAAGTATAGATATCCCTGCTATTATGTAGATGAATATTTGGACCCCTAATAATATATTGTTTACACTTTCCAATGTAGACTGAGGTGTGTCTACAGAGAAATCCTCTTCTCCTTCTTCAACATCCCTTATCTTTCTAAATTCTTTTTCAATATCCTGTTTTATCTTATCTACCTCTGCATTCTGGTCAAATCTTGCCGCCATCAGATCATATTCATCTTTTTTTCTGCCAAACAGATCTCTCATCACTTTATCATTTATAACGATCAGCTGGTCAAGCTGAAAATTTCCCTTTTTTTTCATAACACCTTTAACTTCAAATTCCTGTCCCTGGATCAGTATATTTTTTCCAGGTGTTAGAGGCTTACCAAAAGCATTATCTTCTTCCAGAAAATTATATCCTATGAATACAGCATATTTGTCCCCGTCTCTTAGAAGCCTTCCTTTTTCAGCTTCCATAGACAAGAGATCCTCAACCAATTTCCTGTCTTCTCCGTCAGGCATGCTTGCAGCAAAACTGAATGTGCTTATGTCATTGTAGATTATGCTTGTAGATTCAAGTATTCTCCCGGCTGCATGGTCTATACCTGGAACATCTCTTACTGCCTCCAGCTCTTTATCTGTCAGAGGATCAATAACCCCTGTTCCCGGAGCGCCAAAACCTCCTGAAGCAGTTATAGTTAGGATATCTGTTCCAAGAAATCCAAACTGTGAATTTATCGCATTTCTAAGGCCTTCTCCAAGCCCTATCAAAGCTACAACTGAAGCTATTCCTATGAATATTCCTATCATAGTAAGCCAGGATCTTACCCTCCTGTGCTTAAGATTATTCAGGACATAGGTTATATAGTCTTTCATAAGAATGAACTACCATTTACCAAATATCTTTTTGCCTTTCTTTTTCTGTCTCCAGATATATATCCCAAGACCTCCTATCACTATAAAAAGGATAATCAGAATACCTATGCTGTTTTCTTCAGAGATTCCATATTTTTTTGCCTCTCTTGAAGAATATCTTTTCAGTTCAAGATTTTTCAGCTGAGAGTATTTATTGTTGTTGGCATCCATGTATTCTATTGATAGTGGAAGATAGATTATGTCATCTCTGCTGTAAACATAGATATCATATTCTGCAGTTTCGTAGTCGTCTGAATCAACATTCCCTATATAGACTTCAGCAGGAGATACTATCTCATAATCATCTGATTCCTGCAGAAGTATATTTAAGAATTTTACATCAGTAACTCCTTTATTTACGAACTTGACTGTTATTTTTCCTGCATTGTTGCCGCCGTAGATCTCAGATGATTCAATGTTTATAGAGAAATCAGGCTTGTCCCCTACGATTAGGCTTATTATATCTGATTTTTCATATTTGGCGCCTGTTTCATCATAGTAGGAAATTTCCAATGGTATTTTATATGCTTTGGAATCTGCATCAGCCATGGCCATCAAATCAAAGGTCAATTCTGTGGTATTTTTGGAAAAAAGCTGATATATCTTTTTTTCTGTGGTTGACTTTATGGGAACAAAAGGTATGTCATCAGAGCTCAAGTCTATCTTTACTTTCAAATCCCTTACAAGCGAGTCAGCAAGATTCTTTATGCTTAGCTTTAGTTTTGCCATCTCTCCAGGAGGTATTACTTCTGGAGAAGACTCCACCTCATCCACAAGAAGAACAATATCATCAGTCCTTGTTCTTATCACGAAATCCTTTTTATACATCCATTGGCTGCCAAGTTCTCCAAGTTTATATCTTATATCGATTGTATTGTCGCCTTCTACAGCATTTTCATCAACCTTAAGCCTGTAATAAACTATTATTCCTTCTTCTCCATGCTGATAAGCCTGCATAGATCCCAGATTTTTTATCTTTTCCCCTGAATATATCGAGAAAGGATACTCAGGCATTATCTCAAAAATTATCTCTTCTGTTCCTCCCCCACCTTTATTTTCAATCTTGAATCTCACGTCAACAAAATCTCCAGGTTCAACAGGGTCAGGCTCCTGGCTTATCATAGTGACATCTATCTTTGCAGAGTCAGCTATTACTGTGCCGTATGCTATTGAAGCAAAGCATGATATCAGGACCAAT
>WJKL01000074.1 GCA_014729145.1 Candidatus Woesearchaeota archaeon | reverse complement strand
TCAGGATTTACAAATTGCCCCCTGTCCGTAACTTTCTAGTTCACAATATAAACGGCAAGTGGCTCTACTGGGGTTTAGTGCATATTCTCGAAGTTAAGCATGATAATGTCAAGCAAACTACTTCAGGAAAGTTCAAGATAATCTATATTTACACTCCAGAAGAGATGAAGTATGCTCATAAGTTGATTGACAGAGTTAAAGAAACTGATTTTCTTGGTGTTATGTAGATTTTACTTATTGAAAATTATTTCTGATTAAGAAAATACTCATGCAAGATTCTGTCCGTTGCCGTAACTCGAAATGCTGCACTCCACATTTCTGCGCCAACACCCGTAGTCGCAACGCCGTCATATCTTTTTACTAATTCATCAATGATGTCTTTTTCAGTTCGGGCATCTTCAAAAGTTTTTGATGCCAAAACTTGGCTATTTTCCAATTGCATCTGTATTCTGCGTTCTACACCGCTATTAGTATTTCTGCTTTTAGGAATCATATCTGGATCCTCTAAGCGATATACGCTAAGTGTTATTTGGCTCTTATCTGGATGAAATCTTCCTTCATATTTCTCAGAAAGATGATGCAAAGTCAATAATGCTAGTTTTCTATTAATTTTAATCACCTAACAACAAGAAGGATTGATAGTTTATAAAGATTGGGCAGTTATCAATTGCAATATAGAAGAATTTATATATTTAAGCTATTTGATTCTGATTCAAAAAGGTGATTATAAAACAGATATTTACAGGGATAAGCTTTATAAAGCAGAAATCCTTATTTTACTAAAATGGGCGAGCTAGAAGAGTTAAAAGCAAGGTTTTTTAAGGCTTATGCTAATCTCCCTGAACCAGAAAGAGAGCAGGTAGTGGCTATTGTTGATGAAAAACAATACTCTTGGGATAGGGCGAATGCAGAAATCTCTGATGATACAGAATTAGGTATTAAAATATTAAAAAAAATGAAGGAATTGGGGATATTATGAGCAGCTTATATGAAGAGCAAAAAAAGCTGGTCTTGGCAAGGTTAAGAACTTTAAATCCTGACGCCAAGATGATGTCTGGAAAAAACAAGGCTGTTTCTGTAAAAGAGCTTATCAAGCATGTGGAGGATGACGACCTTTTTGGGAAAAAGATAGTAGAAGCCCAAATAAAAATGTTGCAGGTTTTGACAGGTGTTAATTAATGGTCAAGCAGTTTCTTATTACGCGGCCAAACTATGATAAGGCAACCGCGTATATTCATTCTTTTTCTAAAGATATAGTTGCTGATGCTAAGGAAGATGCAGGCATTCATATAACTGATTTAGAAGGTTCAAAAGCCACGGATCTTGGTTTTGAGAAAGCCATTAAAAAATCCAAGCCAAAACTTGTTTTTCTAAATGGACACGGCGATGAAACTGTTGTATTGGGGCATAATGATGAACCGATATTAACAGAGCGCAATGTCGGTTTATTAAAGGGCAAAATTATTTATGCCTTGGCTTGTGAATCCTTGGCTAAACTTGGAAGAATTGCAGTTGAAAAAGGTGTTAAAGCCTATGTTGGATATGAAGAGGAATTTAGGTGGGTTGTAGATCCGTCAAGAACATCCACTCCTGATAAAGACAAGAATGCTGCCCCTTTCAGGAAAGTTTGTCTTGTTTTGGGCAAAAGCTTGTTATCTGGTGTATCTGCTGGAAAATCCATTGAACTGACAAGAAAAGAATATAAAAGATTGATAAAGAATTATGGAACCAGCGCGGATAATTACGGAGATGCGCCGCTCATCGGGTTGGCTTTATCCTGGAATTTGCTGTTTTTAGGGTTTGCAGGCGATAAAGCTGCTTCATTTTGATAAGAAAAGTTTTAAATAGCTTCAAGTTCTATTGCATTATATGAAATGTCCTGAATGCAGTGCAGTCTTAAAGAAAATAACAAAGACCAAGGATGGAAAGCAGACAGTATTGTATAAGTGTCCAAAATGCAGTGTGGTTTCAATTCCGCGAAAGATTCACAAAGGCTGCGGAGGCATGCTTGAAAATCAAATCCTTGATTCAATGAGCTATACCCTGTGCAAGAAATGCGGCAAGAAATGGGAAGAGGGCTGTGTTGAGATTTGCTGCTTTGGAGAAGAAAAGTTTAGTTAGTACAGGAAGGTTTAAGAAGTTTCAAGTTTCTTCTTCTTGATTATATTCTTTAGGACTTTTCTTTCCTTTATAGCCTTTTTTATGCGTTTTCTGCAGTCTTTTTCAAATTGAATGTTGTGTTTTAATGCTTTTTCAGGCCGTGTTATTGTTGCTCTTATTTCACTGCCTCCTACTTTAACGCAATACAATTCTCCTCTGTCCTGCAGTTGCTTGCATAATTTGCATAATTTCTGCCAGTTCCAGCCTTGTTTTTTTGCAATAGGCTCTATACTGTCTAAAATCACGCAAGGACCCCATTTCTTTTCCTGCCTGTCAATTATTTTATTTAATATTTCTAACTCTTTCATTCCAACCACCTCTAATATGAGGCTTGTTAATATGCTTTATTAGATTGGAAAGTATATTTTAGGAAATATTTATATAAAGGGATTATTGAGGATTGTATATGCTCACTAAATCAAAATATCTTATCGGATTAAAATGTCCGAAATATCTTTGGGTTATTGTGAATGCTAAACACACTATTCCTGAGGCAGAGGATTCTGATAAATTGCGTTTTGCAGAAGGTACTGCAGTTGGCAAGCTTGCTACCACTCTTTTTTCTGGAATAGATTTGTCTGAATTGGATTTTAAGGATAATATTGCTAAGACTGAAAAATCTTTGAAATTAAAAAAGCCTGTTTTTGAGGCAGGTATTTTGGTTGATGATTTGTTCTCAAGAGCAGATATACTTAAGCCTGTTGAGGGCGGATGGGATATTATTGAGGTTAAGTCCGGTACAAAAGTAAAACCTGAGAATATTCATGATCTTTCTTTTCAGAAATTTGTTTATGAAAAGGCAGGTCTTAAGATTAGAAAGTGTTTTTTGATGCATCTTAATAATGAGTATGTTAGAAAAGGCAGATTAGATGTTAAGAAATTGTTTACTCAAACAGATATTACTTCTGAAGTTGAGGATGTTGTTGATATTGAAGACAGGATTGAATTGATGAAGGGTATTATTGCTAAAAAGGCTTGTCCTAAGCTTCAGATACATGATAAGTGTGAACATCCTTATAAATGTCCTTTGATGTCAGAATGTCATGGTTTTCTTCCTACTGATAATGTTTTGAAACTGTATAGATTAGGCAAGAAATCTTTTAAATTGATTGAATCTGGAATATATGCGATAAAAGATGTTCCAGATGAGTTTAAGCTTAACTCTAATCAGGAAATTCAACGAAAATGTGCTAGAAGCAATAAAATTCATGTAGATAAGGCTGGCATTAAGTCTTTTTTGAAAAAGTTGAAGTATCCTTTGTATTATCTTGATTTTGAGTCATTTAACCTGGCTATTCCGCCTTATGATGGCTTAAAGCCTTATTCTCAGGTTTGTTTTCAGTTTAGTCTTCATGTTCAGGATAAGGTTGATGGTCCTTGCAAGCATTATTCTTTTTTGGCTTCAACTGGAGATCCCAGGAAGGAGTTTTTGGTTGAATTAAAGAAAGTTCTTGGTGCTAAGGGAAGTATTGTTGTTTTTAATCAAAGCTTTGAGATTAATCGTTTGCGTGAATTAGCTGAATTGTTTCCTTCTTATTCTTCCTGGGTTGAATCTGCAGTTAATCGGGTTGTTGATTTGATTGTTCCTTTTAGAAGCTTCTTTTACTACAATCCTATCCAAGAAGGCAAATATTCCTTAAAGAAAGTACTGCCCGCAGTAACAGGCAAAAGCTATGAAGGCATGGAAATAAGCGCAGGCAGTGATGCCAGTTTAGAATATATGTGGATAACTCATGGATTACCCTGGCGCAAAAAAGCCACTGAAAAAGATATTAAAAGAGTTAGAGAGAATCTGTTAGAATATTGTTGTTTAGACACAGAAGGGATGGTATGGATAGTTGATGAGTTGTGGAGGATTGTTTAGATAATTCTTTTCTTCCCATGAACAAACAAATAACTACAAATTTTCTTTCCTTTTGGTTCACAGCCTATATAAATTATCC
>WJKL01000073.1 GCA_014729145.1 Candidatus Woesearchaeota archaeon | reverse complement strand
TATGAAGAAGTTATAAAAAGATTAAAAATAAAAAATATTGAAATCAAATTCAGCAAAGAACTTTTTAATATAAGATATACATTTAATGATCCTGAAGATAAAGAAAAATGCGGATGTATTCTTGTTGTGAAGGAATATGATGTTCCTAAAGATATGAGAAATGCTATTTTTTCAAGAAACCAAAGTTTTGTAAAAGGTATGAAAAATCACTTTGATTATTTCTGGAATAAAAGTAACCACTGAAGGTAGTAACTAACAAAAGATTTATAAAGGATTTTTATTTTTATATATAAGACATGACAAAAAAAACAGTTATTATGGGTATCGATGGAGCACCCTATAAACTAATGAAAGATTTGAGTGACAGCGGAATTATGCCCAATTTTAAAAAAATAAGAGAAAGAGGATCATTTAAAAAACTCAAATCAAGCATCCCTGAAATATCTTCTATTTCCTGGACTTCTGTAATAACTGGAAAGAATCCAGGAGAGCATGGAATTTTCGGATTTGTAGATATGATACCTAATACTTATTCACTTTCTTTTCCAAATTTTATGAACATCAAAGAAAAACCTTTTTGGAAAAAAGATGATCAAAGATATATTATTTTGAATGTTCCGCAGACATATCCTGCTGAAGAATTAAAAGGTGTTTTAATATCTGGATTTGTGGCTTTGGATATGAAGAAGGCTGTTTATCCAAATGTGATTATTCCAAAGTTAGAAAAATTTAACTACCAAATAGATGTTGATTCAAATAAAGCGCATAAAAATATTGATTTGTTTGTAGAAGAGCTTTTCAAAGTTCTGGATGCAAGGATAAAAACTGCAGATTTTTTCTGGAATGAGGCAGATTGGGGGACATTTATGCTTGTTTTTACTGGATCAGACAGACTTATGCATTTTCTTTGGGATGCTTATAAAAATGAAAATCACAAATATCATGAATATTTTTTGAATTATTTCAGAAAGATTGATGAATATATTGGAAAAATAGATATGGATAAATATAATCTGATCATGCTTTCAGATCATGGTTTTGAAAAATTAAATGTTGAGGTCAATATCAACACTTTTTTGGAAAATGAGGGATTTCTAGTGCTGGACAAAGAAAAAAAGAATTATGCCATGATCACTAAAGAAACAAAAGCATTTTCTTTAGATCCTGCAAGAATTTTTTTAAATATAAAGGGAAAATATCCGAATGGAAATGTTGAAGATACAGAAAAAGTTGTTGATGATCTGAAAAATTCTTTTGAGAGTCTAGAATATAATGGAAAAAAAGTTATAAAAAAGATTTATAAAAAAGAAGAGATTTATCATGGAAATTATATTAAAAATGCTCCTGATCTTGTTTTAGAGGCAAATGAAGGATTTGACTTAAAATCAAAACTTAACAGGGAAAAAATATTTGAAAAAGGAATGTTTACAGGAAAACATAATCCTGAGGGATTCTTGTTTGTAAATGCAGACGAAAACAAAATCCCTAAAATACCCTGTGTTGAAGATATTTTGAAAATAATGGAGGAATTAAAAAATGAATAAAAGACATAATTGTGATAAAACATGCTGGAATTGTCCTGCTGCTATATTAAAAGGAAATGTTGATTTTAGAGCGTGCGGACAATCAAAAGAAGAAATAAAAAAGAAAGTTGAAGAAAACCCTAATCTTAACATGGTAATAGAATGTGCAAGAAGGCCTGAACTTGGACATTTTGAACCCAATATTACTTTTGAACAGTGTCCTGAATGGATTGAAACTAAATATGGTTATATGCTTAAAGAGATGAGGGTTATGATTCTAGGTATAGATGGTTATTTAGGATGGCCATTAGCCTTAAAACTTTCAAAACTTGGATTCAAGGTTGCGGGAGTAGATAATTACTGGAGAAGGGATATGGTTATGGAAAAAGGAAGTCATACTGCTGTACCTATCCAAAGAATGACACAAAGACTTCAATCTGCAAAAGAAATTTTAGGAACTAATATTGAATTTAGAAAAATAGATATAAGAACCGAGCTAGATAAACTTAGAGAATTTATGGAAGAATTCAAGCCAGAATCTATAGTGCATTATGCTGAAATACCTTCTGCCCCATATAGCATGGTTGATTGCAATCATGCACTTAAAGTTCAGGATAATAATACTTTAGGCTCTCTAGGGGTTTTATTTGCTATGAAAGACATTGTTCCTGAAAGCTCAATGGTTAAATTGGGGACAATGGGAGAATATGGCGCCCCTTTAACTGGGAGGCCTATTTTTGAAGGTATGTTTCCTGCAGATGCTGTTCTGCAATGGGATGGAAGAGAATGGAGTATGGGTGGAGAGATGACTCCAAGAAATCCAGGAAGTTTCTATCATGTTGGAAAAGTGCAAGATACATATAATGTTTATGAAGCATGCAGATATTGGTGGCTGAGAAGCTATGATATTATGCAAGGAGTAATCTATGGGGTGCATACAAAAGAAATGGCTGAGGACAAAAGGTTAAGAACAAGATTTGATTTTGATGAATGGTTTGGAACAGTGATAAATAGATTTGTTGCCCAGGCTGTACTGGGAATTCCCTTAACTATTTATGGTAAAGGGGAGCAGATAAGGGGATTTATTGGATTAGAAGACGCTATGCAATGTATGATTAGGCTTATCATATCTCCACCAGAACCAGGACAGTATGATGTTGTTAATCAGGTTTCTGCAGTTTACAGGATTGTAGATTTAGCAGAAGCTGTTGCAGAAGTTGGGAAGGAGTTTGGTATTGATGTTAAAATACAAAGACTTGAAAATCCAAGAGTAGAGCCTGATAAACATCCAATGGAAGTTGTATCAAAAAAACTAGAAGGTGAATTTGGATTGGACCCTAAGATTAGGTTAAAAGAAGAGGTCAGAAGGATGTTTAAAGTTCTTACAAATCCTGAAGTTAAAAAAAGATTAGAAGAAAAAAAGCATGTTGTTTTACCAAAGACAAGATGGAATGGAGATAAGTTAGAAATGGATAAATTAGATGAATATGAACCCGGAACTAAGAAATTCAAGCTTGAATTAAAACAACAGCTTGATACAATCCATGGAAATGACAAAGAATTAAAAGGAATTAAAGAAAATGGAAATTAGTGATAAAGAATTTAATGAAGTTATAACTTCAAAAGAACCTGTTCTTGTTATGTTTTGGGGATCTTGGTGCCCTGTTTGTAAAAGATCTGAAGTTTTACTGAGAGAGATAGCAGAAGATATAAACTACGAGATAAAAAAGATGAATATAGACAGGAACCCGAGAGCGACTGCAAAATGCAATATCCTGGGTTCTCCGACATTCATCCTTTTCAAAGAAGGCAAGGAAATAAAAAGAGCAATAGGTGCACAGTCAAAAAATCAGATATTAGCTATGTTTGAAAATGACTAAAATATTAATAACTGGCGGATGTGGATTTATAGGATCAAATTTAGTAGAGTTTTTGATTCAAAAAACAGACTGGCAGATAAATATCCTAGATAATCTAAGCAATGGTGATATTAAAGATCTTGAAAATATAAATGAATTTGATAATAGGTGTAATTTTTTTGAGGGAGATATAAGGAAAAAAGAAGACATTATAGAAGCTATAGATAATTGTGATTTTGTTGTGAATCTTGCTGCTCAGGCAGGAGTGATTAGTTCTATAGAAGATCCTCAATTGGATGCTGAAATTAATATTAAAGGTTTGATTAATGTTTTGCAGTCTGGTGCTGAAGGCGGGATTAAAAGAATCATACAAGCTTCTTCTGCAGCTCCCTTAGGGGAACAAAAAATGCCTTTAAATGAAAAAAAAGTTCCAAAACCTTTGTCTCCTTATGGTGCAAGTAAATTAGCAGGAGAAGGCTATTGCAGTGCTTTTTCAAGTTCTTATGATTTAAATGTGGTAGCTCTGAGGTTTTCAAATGTTTATGGGCCCAGAAGTTATGAAAAAGGCAGTGTTATACCAAAATTTATTAAAGAAACTTTAGACAATGATCAAGTTACAATATATGGGGATGGCAACCAAACCAGAGATTTTATTTATGTAAAAGATATATGTAATGCTATATATCTAGCTTTAACTGAAAATTTAGAGAATAAATTTGAATTACTTCAAATAGCAACAGGAAAAGAAACGTCTGTTAATGAATTATTTAAAATTTTAAAAAAGAGTTTAGAGGAACAAAAAATCAATGTCAAAAATCCAAAATATGTTAAAGCTAGAAAAGGTGAAATTTTAAGAAATTATGCAGATATTTCTAAAGCGAAAAGTTTATTAAATTATGGGCCAAAGGTGGATTTAACAGAAGGGATTGATAAAACAATAAAATGGTTTATAGAAAACAAAGGTGAATTTAAATGAAAATAGAAATACCAAACAAAATCACAGAAAAACTTCAGAAAAGAGTAGATTCTTCAGATGAATTCAAGAATGTACAGGAATATGTAGAATATATTCTAAAGCAGGTTGTAGAGAGGCTGGAGAATGAAAATGATGAAGAAGATGAAAAAGAAGAAGTTTATTCTGAAGAAGATGAAGAAAAGGTAAAAGAAAGATTAAGAGGATTAGGATATTTAGACTGAATTGTATTTTTTATTGGCTTCTTTCAGCTGTTCTTTGTTTCCTATATCAAACCAGTCTTCTTCAAGTATGTGAGAATAAACATCGGATTTTTGTGAAAGGTATTTTATAAAATCTCCTGAATTGTCTGGCTTGCCCTGCTCTTCAATGCATGTTTTTAAGTGCTGCAGTGCTTCTTTGTTAAAGGAATATAAAGCAGTTGAAGCTATGTCTGATTTTGGTTCTTCAGGCTTTTCTTCAAAGTTTATCACTTTATTGTTATTATCTAAGATTATGTTGCCGTAGGTTCCTGCTATCTCTTGTTTTGTTGCTTTTCTTCCTGCAACAACAGATGATTTTGTCTTGTTGAATAGATTTATCATAGGTTTTAAGGAGAATTCAAACAAGTTATCTCCTGCAATTACAACCAAATCATCATCAATATTTTCTTTATCAACAACATGTGCCATATCTCCAACAGCTCCGAGTCTGTCTTCGTTTGTCAAAGTTCCGTCATTGACAATCTTTATGGGGATCTTACTTCTATAATTATTGCTCCACTCTGTAAAATGTGAATAGAATTTATTGTTGGTCACAATATAGATAGTATCTAACTGCTCTATTTCTTCTAATTTGTTGATTATATATTCTACTATTGGCTTTCCGCCTACTTTAAGCAGTGGCTTTGGCTGATTTAATGTTAATGGATAAAGTCTTGTTGCATATCCTGCTGCTAATATCAATGCTTTCATATAAATATTCTATTTGTTTTAATTTATAAAGGTTATTCTTAATTTTGATATTTTTATTGTCTTCCTACGCCAACATAATTAAAACCAAGATTTTTCATGTCCTGCGGTTCCCAAATATTTCTTCCGTCTATAATATAAGGAGTTTTTAACAGTGATTTTATCTTTTCCTTGTCTAATTCCCTGAACTCATCCCATTCGGTGGCTATCAACAAAGCATCAGCATTTTCTATTGCTTTATAGGGGTTTTCAGCATATTCAATGTTTTTTAGATATTTTTTGGAATTTTTCTGAGCAACAGGGTCAAAAGCTTTTATTTTGGCTCCCTGCTTCTGCAGCTCCTGTATCAATTGTATTGCTGGGGCTTCCCTTATATCGTCTGTCTTTGGCTTAAAGGCAAGGCCCCAAACAGCGATTGTCTTATCCTTTAATTTTGGGATCAAGGACTTTAATTTAGGAAGCAGTGATAATTTTTGTTTTTGGTTCACTTCTTCAACAGATTCCAATATTTTTGCATCGCATTTGTGTTTTTTGATTGTCTGTATCAAAGCCTGGACATCTTTTGGAAAGCAGGAACCTCCATAACCAATACCTGCCTGAAGGAATCTTGGACCTATGCGATTATCTAATCCCATTCCCTGAGCTACTTTTTTGATGTCTGCACCTACTTTTTCTGACAGGTGGGAAAGTTCATTCATAAAAGAGATTCTTGTCGCAAGCATTGCATTAGATGCATATTTGATAAGCTCTGCGCTTTTAATATCAGTAAAAAGTATTGGCCTGTTCGCTCTTGCCAAAGGATTATAGAGTTTTTCCATTATTTTTTTTGCTTTTTCTGAATCCGAGCCTATAACAACCCTGTCTGGATTTTGGAAATCTTTGATAGCTGAACCTTCTTTTAAGAATTCAGGATTGGAAACAACATCAACTTCAATTTTTCCTTTTTGGTTTTCTTTGATGATCTTTTTGACCTTATCTGCAGTTCCTACAGGAACTGTGCTTTTA
>WJKL01000072.1 GCA_014729145.1 Candidatus Woesearchaeota archaeon | reverse complement strand
CTTCTTGAAAATTCTCCCCCCATTGATTCATAAATCAGATGAATTACTCCATCACAGAGGAATTCAGAAACTTTATCTCCTGACATTAGTTCTTCAGAGATGTTTTGAGAAATTAACAAAGAAGTTGTATTTTTCAATTCTCTAAGGGAATCCAGGAATGAATAGATAAATCTTTTGATTGAGAATTCCCCTAAATCAGTTACATTAGTAGCAACTGTTGGTGTATTGATAGACAATGTAGACAATGAATCAATAACCAATCTTGTTATATTTGACTTCTGTACAATATTTATTATTTCATTAACAGTATTTTTGCTTATTTCAGAAGAGGATATATTGATGATTTTGACTTTTCTTTCTTTTTCCAGCTTATCAAAATCCCATCCAAACTGTTTTGCCTGGTCTTTTAAGTCCTGCACTTTCTCTTCAAAAGTTACATACAGGCCTTTTTCATTAAACTTTACTGCTCCATTATAAAGAAACTGCAAGGCAAATATTGTTTTACCTGTTCCAGGTGTTCCGCTAAGCAAAACAGATTTTCCTTTTGGAAAACCTCCCTGTACTAAGTTATCAAATCCTTTTATGCCTGTTTTAATTTTTTTCATTTTTACAGAGAATGTTTATCAATAACATAAAAAAAGATAATCTTGTTTTTTGTATCAATCCTCTGGCACTTAACCTTGCTATTATAATTTATATCTTTTCTTAGTTTTTTGGGAATTAAGAAATATTTTGTTGCTGAATTTTTTCCTCTGGTGGCAATGCTTGTATCAATTGTAGCTATTTTATCAGAAAAGATATGAACTTTATCCATGTGGCCTTTAAGCTGCAGTGCTTCTTTTTGATCCATACTAACTGTAAATACTACTTTATTGTCATTAGTTACTTTAGAGCTTAGTATTTGTCCCATTTGATTACCCCCTTGAAATAGATAAAAAATTTATTAATTTATAAAGTTTGTGTTAAATAAATTAAAAACAGGATAAAATTACAGAAAATAGGATAAATTTATTTTTTCTTTTTATTGTGTTTAAATTTGCTTATTTTGTAGATGACAAATAAAAGAATTATAATCCAAACTAATATTATAAGAGGTCCTGTTGACAAGGGAATTTTCTCTGGATGTACAATAATAACAGATTCTTTTTTAGCAGGAAGTGTTCCTTTTTCTAAAATTTTAAAGGAAAGAATATGTTTTCTTAAAAGCATTTCTCCTGCATAAACATTAATGTTTGCATAATATTTTCCTATATCAAAATTATTAGGAATTTCGAGTTCAAGAGTTTCAGTGCTCAAAGGCAATATTGAAGTTTTCTCGGACTGCGCACTTTTAATAGTGTTGTTTGAGGTGTCTAGTATTTCAATAGTGAAAAAAGACTTTAACTCAATATTGCCTTGATTTTGCACTTTTATGGATGTTTTAACAGGATTATTAATTTCAATATCTTCTACATAAAGGTTTTTAACATTTGCCTGGGTGATTTTTTCGTTTGTGAGTTCTATTGTTATCCTTAGATCAAATGCAGTTGAAACTGAAGAGGTCATTTCATTTCCTTCTGATATTGTATTCACCACTATGAATCCCTGGTAAGCGCCTGTTTTTGTTGTGTTTTTGGGCTGAACAATGACTTTTACATCCACCGGGCTGTTATGATTGATATTAAATGAAGATGGAGAAAAAGTAATCCATCTTTTAAATGGCTCTGTTGCAGAAAGGCTTATATGCAATGACTTTTCACTGCTTATGGTTATTGTTTTCTCTGCATAATCAAGGACATTTTCAAATTCCAGTTCAGAAGGCTCAATAGTTACAGCAGAAACAGTTGATACTAATAAAATAAAAATTATCAAGCAGATTGATGGTTTCATTAATCTAAACATAATCTGAAATTTATATATTCCTTTTTTATATAAAAAAGAAAGAAAAAAATTTTATCTTCTTAGAGGTAATTATTATTTCTTATTCATGTAAATTTTAATTCCAAAGAAGGATGCAATAGCTATTAAAGATATAAGCACTACAATTCCTGTTCCTAAAGGTATTGTTGGTTCTGGCTCTTCTGGTTCCTTGGGCTCCTGCAGTACAGATGTTGCTTTTCCAACTGATGGCTTTGGCTTTTCAACTGGTGCAGGCATTTTACAAGACCGTGTTTCTTTTGGTTTGTCTTCGTCAGTACCGCAGCTCCATTTATCTTCACAAGTCCTTGTTTGTTTTCCATTAATACATTCACTCCATTCAGAACATTTCCATGTTGGGCTGCATAAGCCATTGCTTGATGGTCCTGTGCTTGTGGATGATGATGGTGCAGATCCGGAGTTTATTGTAAACGATGCTTCTGTTGAATCAGCATAATATCTTGTATTTCCGTTTCCTTCAGCCTTTGTAAAGATATTTACAGTATAATCGTCTGCAAGAGCTGCAGATGTGTCTGCTGTTATATTCCATGTTATTGTTACAACAATTTCATTTGAAACGCCAGCAGAATAACCATAACCATATCCATAGCCAAAGGACTGGTTTGCATCTGTATATGCTCCGTTAAGCGTACTTGAGCCGTACCCATAACCATATCTTGTATCATTTGTATATGCTGCATTAGAGGTTATTGATGCAGTAATATTTCCGCATCCTGTGACTGCTCCTGATGTGCTTATTGAACAGTTTTTCACAAGATTATTTGTACTATTTTTTATCTTTACAACATATCCTGTGATATTAAGATTTTCAGTATTCTCTATATCTATTGTTCCAGTGATTGTAATAGTAGAATCATCTGCCTTATAATAAGTATCTTTATTTGTATCTACAGAAATAGTTATAGCAGAAACAGGTGCTGATAAAAGCAGAATAGCTATTACAGTTACTGTCAATACCATGCTTGTTAATTTTTTATTTCTCATACACTGTACACCATTTGATGGTACTTTCTATGTTTTTAAGTTAAGATATGATATATTTTACTTAAAGGTTATTTTGTCTTTTTTTAACAAAACTTTATTTTCTCCTTTGAGAAGGGAATGTTGTTTATACTTGCTGTTAGTTAGAAAAGATAATTTAATATTAAATTTATGAAAATATAGATGGCGGTTTCAGATATGTTTGTCGATTTTGTTGTTGGAATAATCTTGTTTTTAAAAAAAAATAAATTATCTTACTTATACCTTTTTTTGATTGTCAACATGATATTAGGAATTAAATTATATCCTATAGAATGGGCTTTTCTTGGGTTTGTTTTTGCAGCTGCCATATTCTATTTATCGAAGATAGATTCAAGGCAGTTTATATTGTCTGCAATCTTGCTGTTAGGCTATTGTCCTTTTTTACTGTTTGCTGAAAAACAAGTGTTGGCAGAGAATTTTGCCATATATTCTTTCTATTTTTTGATGATGGGGATTGTACTTAAATTTTTTCAGAAAGATGGACTGTTCTCCATCCATATAGACAGAAAATTTTTAAGGAAATGGATCATAATCTTTGTTGGGTTAAGTGTTTTTTCTTTTGCACTGGCATTTTTATTTGAATTTCTTCAATTACTTGCATGGAGTTCTCTTTACATAACAATAGTCTTAGCTGTTTTTAATTATCTTTCTCTTCAAAAGCAGGAATATCATACATATCCAAGTTAAGATGGAGATAACAGATCCAATAACAAACCTTAATTGAAACTTAAATCTCTTAGTGATGTCTGTTTTATTATGAATCCTATATATGGTTAAGCAGTTATTTTCATAGAACTTTGAAATGCTTATCCACTTATATCTATCAGAGTAGAATGCACATCTGTCTTTTAATATATACAGCACATCTTGTTTTTCCAGACAATTGATTGATCGATGATCAAGACAGAAATTTATGTTGTGCTTTAGATTGCTCATGCTTCCCCATCTTCCTGGACTTACAAGCACCAACGGCTGTATGAACTTATTTATAGGAACAGCTGTCCTTCCGTCCGGTGTTGAATTTATTGTCCAATTATAAGTAAGATATCCTTCCCAAGGCAGATAGATTATGTGGCCTGTAATGTTCTGTTTTGAAAGAAAATCATTAGCATCTAGATAATCAGATGGAGGATAAGCTGGATTTACTTGATTCCACAACCCTATCAAAGGAAATGTATAAAGAAGGATTATGCTGATGAAGAGCAAGTAAAGTATTTTTTTCAGTTTTTTAGATTTCTTAGTTATTAATCTCAGACCAAGAGGGCATAGGTAAGCATATGATAAAGCGATCAATGCGACAAATTTATGAGAATCTCTGAATCCATTGAAGAAAGGAAGATAGTTGAACAAAAAACTAAAAAATGGTTTTGTATATGGATGAGAAAATCCTGTTGCAAACACAACCCCTATCCACCATAAAGAAAAGAAAAATCTGTTTTCTGAAGAATAATAACCAATAAGCATCAGGACAACCAAGATCAATGTCAATGCATACCACAATCCAAGCGGAAGAAGCTTGTAAGTTGTCTTAAATCCAGTTTCTCTCCAAAAACCCCACATCCCCATTATCTTTGCAACTGCAGGAACATCCTGCGAAAGCTTTGGAGCAAAAAACTCTTCATGAGATTCGTCTATCTTTTCAAAAACTGTCGGTGAGAAAAATCCCTGTATCCAATATGCATTCAGCAATACCAGCAAGAGAACAAATATCAAGACAGCTTTTGGTTTTCTATAACTTAATATAAAAAGAAGAAGATAGAACAATAAAAACTGCGGCTGCAATAATAAAGCTATTGATGTTAATACAGCCAGTATTATTAGATTTTTCTTATGAAAGAGATAATAAAGAAACACAGGAATCAGCAAATAAGCAAGAATAACTCCTAGCTGGCCGACCATCAACCTGGAATAGACAAAAGGGTTAAAGAAAAAAACAAATGCAAACAAAAGACTGTATCTAAACTGTCTTTTGATGTAATAAAAAGCTATCAAAAGCATGATCAGAATTGAAAAAGAAAAAAATGCCTGTGAGAACCTCAAGAAGATGGATTCAAGAAAAAAATACAGATACCATGTCCCTTGAAAATTGGATACTGTCAGCTCTTTTGTGATACTAAGGAAAACAGATGGAGAGTAATCGAGAAAATAAACTGGTCTGAACAGGATCTTCCAGAATACAATAAGATAGACCGCTGCAATGATCAAATAATCATAATATTTTTTTAGCATTTTTCCACACAAGCAACAAGATTACAGTAAATGCAGAGATGAATATCCCTATATAATACCATAATTGGTTTTTGTAATATACTGTCGCATAATAATCTCCTTTCTTATCGATATACCATCCGTTTGCAAACCTATTCACCTTTATCTTGTTCTGGTCCTGTTTGTTGAACAGAAGCCTAAAGAATCCTGGATCTTTCTTTCCTATATAGACCTTCCAATTATCAGAAAACTTCTCTGAAAAGACAAGGATGAATGGATCAGATGCATCTTTTATCTCTATATCATATTTTGAATTGTGGTCTTTTGAAAAAGAGATTTCTGGAAGCTGCCAAAACATTGATTGATCTGAAATGGATTTTATCTTCTTTTGAAGTGGATTGTTTTCTTCGATAAATATCCATTGGGTATTGACCTTCTCAAATTTATCGATTATCTGAGAGTTGTTCTCAACAAGAATTATCTTGCTTGAAGCATAGATATGGGGATAGATATGTTTTTCGTCAATCTCATATAATGTTAACTCTCCAAAAGATATTGATTCGGTTATGTTCATTGACTCCATGCAGCTAAGTGTATTGTCTTTATTTTCATTGGAAAACATGCTTACTCTTTTTATCCCTTCCCAATTAGAATCTCCATGAAACAAAAGGTATTTTACATTATACATCCCTAACATTTCAAGATGGCTTTTGTTGCAGGTGTAGTTTTCCACGCTCTTATGGAAATCAACTATGGGGTCCATCGTAGAGTCCATATAGTTATAGATCAAGGGTTTGCCTCCTGTAAAGTAAAATGTAAAGTCTCCCCCCACAAAACCATAGTTGCCTGGCCAAAGATACATAGCATTACCACCATAATTAAATGGCATGCTCAGAACTCTTGTATCGCTTGTATCTTTCTCAAGCCATTGATCCATCTCATAATAATAATCAGGAATCTTTGATCTTGCTCCAGGAAGCTGGCTTCCTCCAACATGGATTACATCATTATTCCACATCGGATAGACAATTATTACAAAAAGTAAAATAAAAATCATAGAAAGAAATATTTTTTTCAATCTAGTTTTGTTGAATATTATCTCTAAACTATACCCTAAGATAATGCTTGTACTCAATAGTAAGTAAGGACTGACCTTTGAAGTTATAAACCTAAATGCTCCTGTTATGTAAGGTGATGCTGTCCATAATTTTTCTGAAAAACTTGAAAAAGGACTATTTAATCCTTTGATTAAAAAAATAGATGTTAAAAATATAATTCCAAAATAAGTGATTATGGATTTTTTCTTAAAAATAAAAGCTAAGAAAACTATTAGAGGGATAAGATAAAGTAAGAAGGTTATTAATTTACTGTTTTTGTAAAAATCTCCATAAGCATAGTAAGGAACGCCATTGTGCCCTTTGTCCAGAGACCATACTCTTCCTAAGATCATAGAGTCTACTATCTTCAATGAATTTGATTTTAAAGTATTTAGGTCGTTCAATAAATTTGGTTTGTGTGCTGTTTCGAATTGCTCATTTATTTGTAGACCAAAAGGAATCATCCAAAATGAATTTATTAATACCCATAAAATTATGAATGTGGCTGAAATTTTTGTTGCGTTTATGCTTTCTTTGATATTTTTATTAGAGATAAGATGATATATAAGATATGAAAAAAGTAAAAGTGGGTGAACCATAATAAAAGTTGGATTTGTATAGGAATATGTAGCTAAAAATAAAGAAGTGAGCAAAAGTAAAGCCATGCTTTTGCTGTCTTTGTGTTTTAATAGTCTAACAAATAATGCTAGTAAAAGAGGCATTACTGAATATGGAAGTTGAAACCCTCCATGCGATACATGCCAGATTACTAACATTGTGAAGGGGTTGATCATATAAAATATGCTGGCAATAAATCTTGTTAATCTCTTGAAATTTAGAACATAAGTAAGGTAGTACATTGATATGCCCCCTATTAAAAAATAAGAAAAGAAGATAAATTTATTGTAACCTATGAAACTTAATCCTATCAAAGCTGTAATCAATCCTATTATTGAATGTGGAAATATTGAAGCAAGCTGTCCTGCAGGAGCATAACCAAGTGAAACAGAACTATCCCATAAATTAGTAGTCCTCAAGAAATAATCAACCCTATCTAAAGGAAGCCCTAAATCTCCTTGATTTATCATATAATCCCCATTGAACCAAGAAACAGAGACCAAACTAATAAGAACAATCAAAAAAATATCAAATTTCCAATTTTTTTTAAATACCATCTTTTATTTTTTCTTTTTTCTGATCATATAGACGTGAAATCCTTTGTTGACAATGTAATTTTGGATCATATTGGAGTAATTTTTGAAGAGTTTCAAGACATATCGAACATCTTCGAGGCTGTTTATCTTAGTCATAAGCCTGAATGGATTGATGAATTTCCTTAAGGTTGCTTTCATTGTAACTTTATAAGACAAAGCAAGATATTCTCTTAGCTGCTCTTCAGATAGGTTTTTACTTTTGGTTCCATGGGAAGACAGGACTTTTGAAATCTTTTCATATTGACTCCATTTTGATTCATTATAGGAATAGAATAAATGATCAAAGTTGAGAAGACCTTCTTTTTTGTAGATATCGTAGATGGGGGTTCCAGGGAAAACCCCTAAAAGATAATAAATTCCAAAATCTAAATATTTGTATTTTGCAAAATCAATTGTTTTCATTATTGATTCTTTTGTTTCATAAGGAAACCCAAGAATAAATGTACAGACAGTCCAGATCCCCAACTTATGGGCCTCCTTCAGCATATCTTTTGCCTGATCAAGATTATAGGGCTTGCCTATGAACTTTCTTGTCTCTGGATCAGCTGATTCAATACCAAAAGTGATCCTATAGCAGCCAGCTTTTTTCATTTTTTTCAATATCTTTTTATTTAAAGTCCAATGTGCAATCCCGTTTGGAGTTGCCCATTTGATTTTAAGATTTCTTCTGATTATCTCATCACAGATCTCCTCTAATCTTTTTGGGGAAGCTCCAATGTTGTCGTCTATAAAATGCACTTCCTTAACCCCATAATCCTTAACCAGCATTTGCACTTCATCAACTATGTTTTTAGGAGAACGCATCTTCCATTTGTGCCCCCAAACAGAATGGATTGAACAAAATTTGCAAATTCCTGGACAGCCTCTGCTTGTTATAACCTGTGTATATGGATGACGCATACTATATTCTGATTTTTGAGAAAGATAAAGATCCATCGGAATAAGATCACGAGCCGGAAATGGGAGTTCATCCAGTTCAATTGACATCTCTCTTGGAGGATTTATTTTTATCTTATCTTTAGATCTAATGATCGTGCCTTTGATGTTTTCAACGGATTTATTATTTTTTAAATTAGTGATAAGTTCAAGAAATGTTAATTCTCCTTCTCCTTTAACAACAACATCAATATTTTTATCTTTAAGTAGTATATCTGGATATATTGAAGCATGAGCTCCTCCTATGATCACTTTGGTTTTTCTATTTGTCTGTTTTATCAATGAAGCAAGATGGTGTACGTCATAAGCATATGAAGTAAATGAACAGGTTATTCCAATAATCTCAGGGTCTTTTTCTTTTATCTTTGAAATAATCTCTTGATCTGTAAGTCCCCATCTATTTCCATTTTCCAGTCTAATCTTTCTTTTTTTAGAAGCTGCAATACAATCTAAGATGCTAATATCCAGACTTGAATCTTTTTTCCTTAAATAGCCTGCTAAATAACATAATCCCAAGGGAGGAGTAAGTCCTGGGTCTGTTGTATCTGTTCCAAATGTTGTGATGTTTGGAGCAACCAAGAGTATTTTCATGAATGTACCTCTTCTTTATTTGTAAAATAATCTATAAGAAAAGCAAATAATGCAAATAATGCCAAAAATTTGTAAAACATTGATAGAACTTTGCCTTTTACACTAAAGCTTCCATAATAACCGTTGATAATTTCTTCCATTTCTTTCTCTTCTAAATTTTTATCTTTATGCATTACTGTAAGATAATCAGAAGTACATGAAGGGGAAAATTTTATTTTTTTAGGAGTTGCCTTGTAATTTAATCCAAGAGTTTGGGCACTAAAAAAAATGTTATACATCTGCAAGATTGGTGCCTGATTCCCATTTCCAGGATTATCAAATGTAATTTTAACAAATATCTTATCCTGATTAATATTATCTATAGGTGGTATCTCAGGGTTTAAAGGAGATGCATCATTTGTGCTTATAGAATAAAGATTAATCCACTTCTGCAAATCAAAACTATATTCTATGTTTAATCTGCCATTGGTCAAAACAAACATGTTACTTTCTGTTGGACTTCTAAGAATATTCAAAGAAGTGATATTAAGTGGGCTTTTTATAAGATAAGTTATACTGGACTCTGGTCTTAAAACAATACTTCCGTATTCTTCTTCTGTTTTTGATATTATGCCTGTTCTTTCATAAGTGTTAAACCTTATTGTTTGGGGATCATTGAAGGTTTCAAGAAATTGAATGCTGCCTTTTTCAAGGCCCATTAAGATCTTAGAATTCTCTCCTATGAATAATTCACTTTCTGAGAAATCTATGCTCTTATTATCCAAAGTTATGCTAATTTTATTACTAGATGTGTTGTTCTTCTGTTCGTGGATTTCTTTGTCTTTTGAATGTCTGCCTTCTAGCAAAAGAGAATACATTTGAATACATTCCTTAGAATTGATTATCGGTTTAATGATAATGGAAAACTCTTTTGCATCTGGAGAGGTAGTAATTTTTTTAGAGAATCCATCATTCTTACTCTTAGACTGGTATTTAAAAATTTCTTCTACCAAGTCTTGTTTTTTCAATAATATATGAAAACCATCATTTTCAACTTCAAAATAAAATAAATTATTCTTCACCATTGTGTCTCCAATGGTGAGGGTTTGTATGTTAAAAGGTAATTTTACAAATAATTCAATTGAGCTGTCTTTGCATAGAGAGATTGAGCCTCCTCCGCCTGGAACCCAGGTTGCATTTCCTTTCAAAGAAAGTTCATTCAATGATGTTTCTTCAGAAAATAAATTTTTGTAAGAATATATTCCTGTACCATATAATTCATCGTAGAATAAAGATTCGTGTTCAGAAATCTGTGTTTTGTTGAACAAAAGTTTAGTAATATTTTCTTCTTGTTGACAATTGAAATTTTGTAGAATCAAGGATAGATAATTGTATTTATCTGATAAATTTAATGAAACATTTTCAGATAATTCTCCTCTTATTGTCTTTACAGTAATATACTGTTCTGGTAAGAATAAATTTATAAGTAAGATTATAAAAAGCAATGTCACTGCTCCAATAATTAATTCTTTTCTTTTTATTTTTAACATTTTAACTATAATTCTCCCATTTGTCTGTTAGTAAATACTTAAAACCGTCAAAAAAGCCTTTCCAATACACTGGCAGGAGAGAATACCCTTTTAACCTAATGATATGAAACGAAAAATAGGTTAGAAATATTGGAGAGATAAATATTGAGAAGATAAGAAGATTTAGAGGCGGAGCGTGAAGCTTCATAAAGATAAATCTGTTTCTTGCATAATAATAGGTTCTTGCAGGATTATCAAATCCATAATAAGAAAGCTTGCTTCTGATCTCATTCTGTTTTATATCGTGATAAGCAGCAGTTTTTGGCAGATATATCACCTTATAGCCCTGTTCCTTTATCTTAAAAGCTAAGTCCGTATCTGCATAGCACAGAAAAAACTTCTTGTCATGGCCTCCAACTTTATCTGTAACGTCTGCTCTTGAAAAAAAAGCACCTGGTCCGTGTGTGGATTTTGTTATCTTGTCATGCTGGCCTCTGTCTATTTCCTCAGTCCCTACATTTAAGGGTATACTAGTCAGCAGATTAAGCCTTGTACCTGCACACCAAATCCTGTTTTTATCCTCCCAAAAATATAGTTTAGGGATTATTACTCCTACATCTGGATTAGATTCAAAATAATCAACTGCTTGGCTAAGCATATCTTTCTTGACATAAACATCTGAATCCATGAAAAGATAATATTTACCTGTCGCCTTTTTCTGAACTGCGCTTCTACCGCCATTTATGCCAAGATTTTCTTTGTTCCTTATCAGAATTATATTATCATACTTGCTCATAAATTTTTTCTCAACATCTTCAGGAAGGCCGTCTGTCGAAGCATTGTCTGCAATAACAACTTCAAAATTAGGGTAATCCAGATCCATCATGCTTTGCAAAGCTCCTAAAAAAGCTTCTTTTCTGTTGTATGTTGCTATCAGTATCGATACTTTGGGTTTCATTTTATTACTTCCTTAATTCAGATTAATCACTAGATTGTTGGTTTCTGCCAGATCAGAAAATGCAATCTCTATTTTTTGAGTATCAGAATCATATTCTTTTTCAGCACCATTTAGTTGCACAGATTCGATGTCTCCCATACCATTAAGTTCTAAGAATATTTTTTTATCTCCCCATAGAATTGGCAGATCAAACTCCTTAATTTCATCCAAGATATGAGGAGATATCAATAGGGTGTCTGCTTTGGGTTGAATATCTAACATAGCTCTTAATGCTGCTCCAAAAGCCCCTATTTCTCCTAATGTGGCAAAATCAAATGGTTCTTTATCTGCCCCAAATTCGTCGTAATTGTTTTTTGAATGGTGTTTTTTTCTTTCATTCAAAAGTTGATCTAAATATTTTATAGCTTGTTTATGCTCCTGTTTAAAATAAGAATACAAGGCACCTGAAGCTGTTGTCCACCACCATCCTGCATTGATATCGGATCCTGGAATGATCTTATTTGTCATTTCTTCATAAGGTCTTACTGGAAAATTAATCAATAGAGGTGAATTTTCTGTCAGCTCAGGGATCTCCTCTATTTTTTCTAAAATTGAATTTGCTTTATTTTCTCGAACTACATCTAACATTATTGAATCAACATTAGGATAAGATTCAAAATAAGAGCCATTATAATCATTTAATTCCCCATTTCCAAAAATCTTCATATTTTGGGAATTACTCTTCACTTTTGTAGAATACCATTGAATACCGCTGCCTGGAATAGACTGAGCTATTATTTTAAGATAAAGTGTTGTTGAGCCTTTTAATTCAGCAGGCATTGTTATTACTGGGCGTATTCCTTTTGGCTCTGTCCACACATAAGTATATGCGCTTTGCCAATTGGTCTTATCATTTGAATATTGTACAGTTAGTGTTTGATTTTGGCCATCTGCATAGAACAGATTTTCTCCAAGTTCTTCAGAAGCGCTTTCAAAACTCACTGCATCTACTGGATTTTCAAAATTAAAGGTGTAAATGACTTCTGCATTCTCGCAAGTTAGTGAGCCAGAAGCACCTTCAACCCATCTACACCCACCATTATTTTCGCTATCTGCAACGAATTTTTCTGTATTTTCATAATTATCCAAGTATTCTTTAAAAGTATAGGCTTTACCCCCTATAAACCACCCTTTTGGATTGAACTCATCTAAAGATGATTCTAATTCTGCTTTTCTCTTTGAAAAATAAACATTATTATCTTCATCTCCATTTAATTTTGTCAACTCTATTAACCGATCATAAGTTGCGATTGTATATATTAAAGTGGAGCTTCTAAATTGATTGTTGTTTTGCCCATATTCCACAACAGAACCTTGCACAGAACTTATTGGAATTCCTTTATATTTTTGTCTTACTCCTTTAAAACATCCAAGATTGGAGGAAGCATATCTATCTAAACCTTCAAGAGCAAGCAGGATTTTAGGGTACCATTCTGCTATCTTATCCAAATCTCTTTCAAAAAGAAGGTGGTCTGCTGCTGATATTATTGTGAGATATTGAGCATCAACATTTATGTCATAACCTAGTCCTTCACAACCTAATAAAGGCACTGGGCTGTCAGGATGGATATTATTATGGTATTCAAACCAATATCCTTTTTCGCTTAAGGATGTAGTTGGACTATTTCTTTTTACGTAAATAGGAAAAGTTCCTTTAACTGAATATTCATTATCTTCTGTTGATTGTGCTCCGAAAAAATAATCTATAGAGTTTTCATCTATGTCCCTATATTCGGATGATAAAAAAGGACGCCAACCATACATTCCATGAAGATAACTATTAGCTTTAACTCCTAACCAAGAATTTGAAGTATCTGAAAAATAGAGATTTCCATAAGCATCCTGCTTGATCAATGACGGAATGCCTCTTTCACTGTCATTATAGATTTCAAATATATCTCCAATATCTGCTCCATTGGAAGAGAAAGACATCAATTTGCTAAATCCTCCCAACTCAATCTTGTCTGGAAGCAATTTTCCTGAAAAAAATACTAAAATAAACAGCATTATTATCAAAGCATATTTTACTGGTTTTCTTAATCTCAATTTCTTTTTTTTATTTTTTGGATTTTTCATCATTCATCCACCTCGAATACCACAATTGAAAAGTATATAAAGCCCAAATCTTCATAGAATTGTCCTCTTTACCATTTAGATGATCCATTATTATCCTACTGACTTGTTTTGAATTGAAGATCTTTTGCTTTCTAAGCTTAGCAGGACTAAGCTGCATAATAATATCTTTTTTTAGCTTTCCTTTAATCCATTTTGAGACAGGAATTCCAAATCCCATCTTCTTTCTATATATCACTTCTTTCGGAATTCTTTTTTCTGCAATCTTTTTTAAGATCGCCTTAAGTTTATTGCGCTTGAGTTTCTGATTATAAGGGATAGTAAATACAAATTCAGCCAGATCCTTGTCTAAAAAAGGAGATCTTACTTCCAAAGAATTTGCCATGCTTGCCCTGTCTACTTTAAGTAAATATAGATCCTGAAGAGTAAGTTTTATATCTAGATATGAAGATTCATCTACTGCATTACCTCCTTTGAATCTAGAATGATGATATTGGATAGGGTTAAATACAGAACATTTGCTGTCAAACAAAATTCCAAGTTCTTCAGGACTGAAAGGAGATATCCACACTTGATTTCTTATTGAAGAAGGAAATTTCAACCCTTTAGCAAAATCTTTCAATTTCTTAGAGTTGTTTTTAGCAAACAATGATTTTACGGCAAAATTTATGAAACATTTTGACAGTCTGCTTTTAAAAATTCCTTTATCCAAAAATCTGCTGGCAAGATATTTAGGATAGCCTAAAAATAGTTCATCCCCTCCATCCCCAGATAATGCAACAGTAACCTTGTTTTTAGTAAATTTTGAAAGCAGATATGTTGGAATTATCGAAGGATCCGACATAGGTTCAGAAAGATAGGAATATGCTTTTTTAACTGCCTCTAAGCTGTCTTTTTCTGAAAAGATCTTAACCTCATGATTTACACCAAGATGTTTTGCAACTTTTTCTGCATATTTTGATTCATCAAATTTTTCTTCAGAAAATCCTATGGAAAATGCCTTGACTCTCTTTGCTCCAAGAAGATCTTTCATATAAGATACAACAAGACTGGAGTCTATCCCTCCACTAAGAAAAACTCCAAGAGGAACATCGCTTATTAATCTTTTCTCGACTGCTTTCTTTAACAAAGATTCAGTATCATCTACATTTTTCTTGAAATTCTTGATGTTCTTATATCCTAACTCAGGATTCCAGTATCTTTTTTTATCTATCTTGCTTCCTTTTAATTTCAGATAGCAACCTGCTTCAAGTTTTTCTATATTTTTGAAGATTGTCTTTGGAGAAGGGATAAAACCGTAAAAGAAAAGTTCTTTAAGTGCTCCTTTATTCAGTTGTTTTTTAATATCAGGATGAATAAGCAGTGTTTTCAACTCTGATGCAAATACAAAAGATCCGCCAATATTTGAATAATATAAAGGTTTTTTGCCAAACCTGTCTCTTGCAAGCAAAATACTTTTCTTTTTCTTGTCATAGATGCATAAAGAAAACATGCCGTCTACTTTTTTCAAAAAATCTTCTCCATATTCTTCATACAGATGAAGAAGAACCTCTGTGTCAGTTGCAGTATAAAATTTGTGTCCTTTATCTGACAATTCTTTTTTTAATTCATTGAAATTATAGCATTCTCCGTTATACACTATCCAGATTGTATTGTCTTCATTATGAATCGGCTGTTTTCCTGATTTTAAATCTATTATGCTTAATCTTGTATGTCCGAGAGTAATTTTTTTATCTGAATACGTTCCTTTTTGATTAGGGCCTCTTGATTTTAGAGTTCGAAGCATAGATTGAACTATTTTTTTTGAATCCTTTCTTGCATTAAATCCAACAATTCCGCACATTTTATTTATCCGCCTCGTAAAATCTAGGAACAAACTTTTTTGCATAATCTGTCTTATAATATCTATAAAGAGGAGACTTTACTCTATCAAGCAGGATGTTGATATCTGAATCTGAGAATCTTTTCTTTATCGGCTTTGCAGGATTACCTGCTGCAATTGTATATGGTTCAATATCTTTAGTCACAACAGAGCCTGCTGCAATTATCGCTCCCTGGCCTATCTTAACTCCTGGAAGAATTACAGCATTTGCTCCGATCCAAACATCATCATTTATCAAAACTTTGCTGCCATACATCTCCTGGCGAAGCATAGGGACTCCTTTTAGTTGATGACCATGGTTTGAAGATACGATTGTTGTATTTTGGCCTATCATCACAAAATTTCCAATACTAACACCATAATCTCCCCCCACAACGCAATTATTAGAAAATACAACCTCATTTCCGACAGAGATGTTTTCAGGAGCTCCGCATCTAAAAGGACCAAATATAAAGACCTTTTTCCCTACTTTCTTGAAAAGCAGAGAATAGAATAAGGCTCTGATCCTTGCAGGACCAAAATAAACATAAAATCCAGCATATTTTACAAGCACATAAAATAATTTTTTGAGCTTATTCATCTTTGCCTCCTACGTCCATCAGATAGCTTGCATGATCTCTGTCAAACCACCGCCGAATAAAAGGATGATTTAATATTGCCTTGACCTGGCTGAATTTTAGACGAGAAATAATATTCAAAGCAATTGACGGCCTAAAATAGAATGACCTAAGCATCTTTTTCTGGTATCTATGAATCTGTTTGTAGGTAATTTCTTTGTTTATCTTAGGAATATGACCATTATAGAGGTAATTTCTGATGTTCTCAGGATATTTCTCTGGATCATTTATATCAAACAGATTATCAAAATCCTCAGATCCAGGATAAGGAGTATAGATGCTTACTTGGATCCTGTCAAATCTGGAGTGTTTTATGAATTCTATCGTCTTTTTAATATCTCCTTCTGTTTCGTAAGGCAGCCCCACCATAAAAAATCCGCTTACAAGAACATTATTTCTTTTTAGGATTGGCACTATTTTGCTTACTTGTTTAAGATCCAAGCTTTTTTTGATGCAGCTCATTATTTTTGTACTACCTGTCTCAACTCCAATTCCTACAAAATAACATCCGGATTCTTTCATCTTTTTTACTAAGTCTTCATTAAGCCGGTCTGCTCTCAGTCCATTTGGAGCCCGCCAGTGAAGATTCAGATCTTTTTCTATAAGAATATCAAACAAATTCTCTGCTCTGTTCATATCTAAAGTGAGATTGTCATCAGTAACAAAAAATTCATCTATATCGTAATTCTGTTTCAGATATTCTAATTCTTTTACAACATTTTCTACTGAACGATATCTGATCTTTTTGAGAAATACAAGTCTGGAAGAGCAGAAAGTGCATTGGAAAGGACAGCCTCTGCTTGTAAGTATCGGAACCGGTCTTTTTCCTCTAAGCGGGACTGTAGCTCCCTGCATGTGCTTAAAATATGCTGTAATATTCAAAAGCTCATAATCTGGAAGAGGAAGATCGTCCAAATCTTGGATTCTGGCAAAATTTATGTTGCTAGTTTTATATTTTCCTTCACTAAGATATATCAAACCTGGAATATTTTGAAGCAATGAATGCTCTTGAGTGAGCAACGCATCAACAAGATCTACAATAGCTTCCTCCCCCTCCCCAACAATTCCAAAATCAGCCCCTAAATGTTTAATTGCTGCTTCTTTTAAAGCAGATATGTGCGGGCCTCCAACTAAAATCTTTATAGATGGTTTTTTCTTCTTTAATAGATCGATTAACTTCTTTGTCCAATTTTGAGATCCAGTATAGATCTGAAATCCTACAAGAAGAGGGTTTTCTTCTATAATCTTTTCAAGCATATCAGATATGGATAATTGATGAAGAGTTCCATCTAGAATTTTTACATTATTAAATCTGTTTTTCTTAAGATTAGATGCTATATACCCTAATGAAAGAGGTGGAGTAATCTGAAAAGTAGATCCAAAAGTAGGTCTTACAAGCAGAATCTTATCAGAAAAAATATCTTTATGTTGGATCAGCTAAAACACCTCCAAATAACACATTCCAATCAAAATTTTTTGCATATGCTGCTGCATTTTCTCTATATTTTCTCAGCAGCTTCTTGTCATTCAGCATAGCAATTACTGCTTTAGAAATACTTTCAGGATTGAGATCTACAATCATTCCGCATTTTTTATCAGCTATATCATGAGAATTGTGCGGAACATTTGTTGTTAAAACAGGAGTCCCTGCTCCTAAATAGGCTTTTATTTTTCCAGGATCAGTATAATAAGTCCAGTTACGTTTTCTTTCTTTTGTGTCGTATAAGGCAACGGCCAATGCAGATCTTGAAATCAATTCTTCAATTTTTTTGTCATCTTTTATATAACCAGTAAAAGTTATGTATTTTTCAATTTCAAGCTCTTTTACTTTTTCTTTTAATGTAGAAATATATTCTCCATCTCCAATGATCAAGAACTTAAACTGATGTATTTTTTTGATTATTGACGGGACTGCATCTAAAACATATTGGACTCCTTGTTTTTCCATAATATGGCCCATAAAAACAAGCTGATTATGATTTATTTTGTTGAAAGAATATCTTTTGATTTCATCAAACCAGACCCCCATCTGAAGCTCTTTTTGTAATCCGCATTTGTTTGGATTTAATCCCTTAAATTCATCCCTTGCTTTTACCATTCTTTTTGAAAGGTTCCATGTTTCGTCGCAATGAACTGCACAAAAGCTCTCAACCTTATGATAGATAGAATTTAGAATTTTATTTTCAAAACGTATAGGAACATAATCAACAACATAGTATACGCTTTTCTTTGTTCTGCCTAATTTTTTCAGAATCCAACCGGCAAACGCATTCAGATTGTCAAATCCAACATAGATATTATACTTTTCTTTGCTTTTCAAAACATAAAATATATTCAGATAAACATCTTTTAGATATGATAATAGACTTGGAATTTTTTTGATCTTTTTATAATGTCTTTTTGTTTGCTTTCCTTTTGAATAAGTTTCATGTCCGCTGCTGTCTAATCTCTCATGATATGTAAGGGGATGGCTTATCCAAAGAAGCTTATCTATTTTATTTTTAATGAAATATTTCTTTAATTCCTGGCTTGGACCTGTTGTCCAGACATGAGTAGATATCGCTGCCTTCATACTGATCCTCCAGATTTGTTTTTCAAAAACCATTCATAAGTTTTCTTTACTCCTTCTTGAAGAGATATTTTGGCTGACCATCCTAAGACTCTTGCTCTAGAAGAATCTAATAATTTCTTAGACATACCATCTGGATAATCTGTATTGAACCTTATTTCTCCATTATACTCTGTTATTTTTTTGACCATCTCCGCAAGCTCTCTTATAGAAACATCTGCTCCATACCCAGTATTGACAAAAGGAGGCATATCCTTTGAATCGTGGTGATTGATAAAGTAAAGAATAGCTTCAGCAGCATCGTCAACATAGAGAAATTCTCTTCTTGCACTGCCTGTTCCCCAAACTTCTACAAACGGCTTATCTTTTTTCTTTGCTTCATGAAATTTTAAGATTAGTGCAGATATAACATGAGAATTCTTTGGATCAAAATGGTCGTTAATGCCGTAGATATTGCACGGCATTATACTGATGAAATTAGACCCATACTGTCTATTATAATATTCACAAAGCTTTAGTCCACATATCTTTGCCAAAGCATAACCTTCATTAGTTGGCTCAAGCTTTCCTGAAAGAAGATATTCCTCTTTCATCGGCTGCTTGGATCCCCTTGGATAGATACAGGAGCTTCCTAAGAAAAGAAGCTTTTTTACACCATATTTATGAGCAGCATGGATCACATTGCACTCAATCATCAGATTATCATAAAGAAATTCTGCTGGAGCCGCAATATTAGCAGCAATGCCCCCAACTCTTGCTGCTAAGTGTATAACATATTCCGGCTTGTTCTTAACAAAATAATCGTCTAATTTTTTTTGATCCCTGATGTCCAGCTCTTCAAAATTAGGCAGTAAAAGATTGCTGTAATTATCTGACTTTAACTTTGAGACAACGGCTTTTCCTACCATTCCATCGCTTCCAGTTATCAATATATTTGAATCAATTTTCATCTTTACAGCCCTCTTCTAATATTTTGCAGATAATGTTTATTTCAACATCAGTCAATTCAGGATTGTTAGGAAAATAAAATCCAAATTCGTGGATCTTTTTTGCATTTGGACAAGAATATTTCTTCTGTCTTTCTTTCAGATACTGTTTAAAGAATGGCTGTTCTACTATAGAACCTCCAACTATAGGACGGATCTCTATTCTTTTCTGCAAAAATTTTTTCTTATATCTTTCAAAAGATTCTTTATTATTGCATACCAAAGGATAAGCAAAATTAGAGATAAAGTCCATATGGTGCAAGATAAGTTTCTGAAAATCTTTGTTTTTGTTCTTTTCAGCAGCTTTTTTGAACTTCTTGAAATTGTCTTGTCTTTTTCGGTTTATCTCGTCTATATGTTTCAAAGCTTCAACTCCAAGAAATCCTGTAATCTCTGTGGGTCTTAGATTATATCCCAATGTATAGAATGTATACAGATTATAGAATTCTGGTATCTGATTCATCTCAATCAATTCCTTTCTTCTTTCTGGACTTAGATTTCTGGCCCATCCATGAGCCCTTACCATCACAAGCATATCATAGAGATTTCTGTCATCTGTACATACCATGCCACCTTCTATAGTGGACATATGATGACCTACAAAAAAAGAAAAACTGCCAGCCATCCCAAAATTTCCGAGTTTTTTAAGTTTTATTTGACTTCCCAAAGATTCGCAATTATCTTCAAGAAGTAAAATGTTTTTTTCCCTGCAGATATCTGCAATGTTGTTTATATCTCCTGCAAAACCAAGAAGATTAGTCAAGAACAGCGCTTTGATATCTGTTTTTTCTAATATATCTATTAGATTTTTGGAAGTTATATTCAGATTATCTAATGAAACATCAATAGGAATTGGATTTAATCCCAGCTGCATCAAAGGCATTGGATTTGTAGCCCAAGTCAATGCCGAAAAACCCACATTATCTCCTTTTTTCAATATTTTAAGGTTTAACAAAGCTTGGATCAAAGCAAGATTTGCAGAGCTTCCACTATTGAACAAAACAGAATATTTTCTATTTTGATAATCAGAAAAAGACCTTTCAAATTTGCTGCAGAGCTTCCACATACTGAATCTTCTTGAATTCAGTATAAAATTACAAAGCTTATTCTTTATTTCAGCTTCATTATAAAATGAAGATTTAATTAGATTAATATTCATTATTTTTACCTCTTGAACCATAAAGTTCTTTTTCCAGCTCTTTTTGATCATGCAAAAGCATCTCACTGATCAATTCTTTGAAACCTTTTTTAGGTATCCAGCCTAATTTTTGCCTTGCTTTTGAAGAATTTCCGAGAAGCATTTCAACTTCAGCAGGCCTAAAATATCTTAGATCGATCTTAACAACTGCTTTTCCTGTATCTGTCCTGACATATTCTTCTTCTGTTCCTTTTTTTCCGTTTGATCTTATCTCTATTCCTGCCTGTCTGAAAGCTTCCTCTAAAAACTGTCTTACAGAATAATGATCTCCTGTTGCGATAACATAATCATCTGGATTATCCTGTTGAAGCATCAGCCACATAGCTTCAACATAATCCTTTGCATGACCCCAATCTCTTTTTGCATCAAGATTTCCAAGATATAAGCAGTTCTGAACATTTTCTTTTATCCTAACTACTGCTCTTGTTATCTTTCTTGTGACAAATGTCTTTCCTCTCCTAGGAGATTCATGATTGAACAGAATTCCGTTGCATGCAAACATATCATAGCTTTCTCTATAATTCTTTGTGATCCAATAAGCAAATAATTTTGCGCAGCCGTATGGGCTTCTTGGATAGAAAGGGGTTGTTTCTTTTTGAGGAACCTCTTGTACTTTTCCAAACATTTCTGAAGAAGAAGCTTGGTAAAATTTGATGTTTTTTCCGGTCCTTTCTTTTATATTTTGGATTATCTCAAGGATCCTTAGTGTTCCTAGTCCAGTAATATTAGAAGTATATTCTGGGATATCAAAACTGACTCTTACATGGCTTTGAGCTCCTAAATTATAGATTTCATCAGGCACCACATCATTTATGATCTTGCTCAAACAGCTAGAATCAGCCAAGTCCCCATAGATCAAGATTAATTTCTTGTCTACTTCATGGGGATCCTGAAAGATATGATTGATCCTGCTTGTATTGAAAGTTGAGGCTCTTCTTATTATTCCGTAAACAGTATATCCTTTTTCAATAAGAAATTCAGCTAGATAGCTCCCATCCTGTCCAGTAATTCCAGTTATAATGGCTTTTTTTGTCATTTTTTCACCCTTAAATAATTTAAAGCCACTCTTAGCCTTAGATAATACATCCCTGTTGTCAGGATTGGATGAGCAAATAATTTGAAGCACTTTCCTTTTTCTATAAAGACCCAAAAAAGACGATAGAATACTCCTAACTGTTTTTTTATATCGGGATCGTTTTTTCCCCACCTGGTTACATAAGTTCCAAAAGAATTTGAATAATACTGTTTCTTTACAAGGTAATTCCTGATGTTAAAGATTCCTTCATTATGATAAAGTTTTGATTTTGTAATTTTTACTTTTCCAATAGACCTTATTTTTTTGTCAAAATCCCAGTCTTCTGGACCAGTCATATTAAGATCAAAACCGTTTACTTCATCAAAAGCCTTTCTTGATACAAATCTTACACAATCAACAGCAGTTCCATTGTAAAAACTTCTTTCAAAATCTCTAACTTTTATCCAGAATCCATTACCTATTATCTTTTCAGGAATATGGAGTCCAGTTATTGAAGGGTCTTTTGAGATTATTTCAACACAATTCTTAACTAAGTCTGGAGAAAGAATCATATCTGCATCAAGATAAAGTATATATTTTCCAGAGCTGATATTTGCTCCGTAATTTCTTTGCGCACTTCTTTCAGGACCTTTGTTGTATACCTTTATTCCAAATCTTTTTGCGATTGATGCTGTATCATCTGTAGAATTGTTGTCAACCACTATAATTTCTATATTGGGGTAAGTCTGCTTTATCACGCTTTTCAGACAATCCTTTATGTGATTTTCTTCATTCTTTGTTGTAATTATAACAGATACTTTATCCACTGCAGAACACCTTTTTTTCAAATTTTTGTGACATCCTGTATATCAATGAATAGAACAGGATCTTTTTCTTAAGTTCTGATTTATAATACACCATATCTGTAATAAAATGATAAGTAATTCCAAGGGCTATTGCTAGAACTAAACTATTGTTTGTTTGAAAATATACAAATAAAAGAATTAAAACCAATTCATAAGAATGGAATATAACATACAGTTTTTTTTTGAACCATCTTCCTCTTAAAAAGTATTTAATATCAAATTTCCCATAGGCTAGAATATAATCTAGTACATGATCTATATCTATAAAAACTGCAGTTAAAAGAAAAGCAAAACTTGAATAAACTTCCTGAGTTATTAAAAAATAAAGTAAAGCTGCTGGTAAGGCCCACATTAGATGAGATAATGGCATCATCTTGCAAAATCCCTCAAATGTTTTCCTACAATCTTTGAAAATCCTCTGAACAGATATTTGACATCATCTGGATTTCTGATACTAATGAATTGATTCCATGCATATTTGGGGGTAAAAAAGAGTTTATACAAAGAAGAAGTCAATTCTTTGATTTGTTCTTCTTTTAAAGGAGATTTAAGAATTTTTGAGCGCATGTCAAATTTTTCCCAATCTCTGTGTTTAATTTCAAGAAGATTATTTTTTTTGCATTCTTTGTAAAGAGAGGTATTAGGATAAGGCATAACTATTGTTGCTTGCAAGGTATCTGCATATCCTTCTTCAAATATGTCTTTGGCAAGATTTATAGTGTTCTGTGCCATCTTATATGTCTCCCAAGGATATCCTATCATCACAGTCAAGTGGGGGTTAAGCCCTGCTTTTTTTGCGATCATACAGCCATGCCTTATATCTTCAACTTTTATTCCCTTGTCTATCATATCAAGGGTTTCTTGGTTGGCTGATTCCAGCCCAAAAAGCAAAAATCTGAATCCTGCTTTTCTCATCAGCAAGTAATCTTCATATTTCAATATCCCGAAACGCATGTTGCATGATATCCTTACTTTTTTGTTCAGTCCAGAATCTATCATAAGACCGCAGAATTCCTTAAGCCAGTCTCCTACAGGAAACGTACCTGTATCATCCATCACTTCCTTTACTTTGTACTTCTCAACCAGCTGTTTTATCTCTTCAAACAAAGATTCAGGAGATCTTGTCCTGTATTTTGGGTAAAGAGATGGCCATGAACAGAATTTACATCTGCCCCACCAGCAATCTCTTCCCACCATAGTATATGTTCCAGGCAGATATTTATAGTTGCCATTTTCTGAATAAAGTTTCCACATTGTCAACTCTCTGTCTATAAGTGGAAGCTTATTCAAATCATGATTAAGATTAAACTTTCCTGTATTGATGATGTGTTCTTCATCTCTATACCATATCCCTGATTCAAGATTGTCCCCTTTTGTCAGATGGTTGCAGATATTCAGCAAGATGAAATCATAATCTCCTCCAGTGATTACAAAATCAGTTTTAGATTTCTCCATACTTTCTTCAGGAAGCTTAGTTACATGGTCTCCCATCAGGACTGTTTTTGTGTGCGGAGATTTTTCCTTGATTTGATTGATTATTTCCCAGTGCCTTTTCACAACAGGAGTCTTCGTCTCAATCGCTATAAGGTCTGGTTTAGATTCTTCTATCCTTGACAGCCATGTTTCATAATCTTCTTCCTTTGCAATCGCATCATCCCAAAACACATCATAGCCTTCTCTACCCAGAAGGGTTGCAGCATAAGCAGGAACAATCGGATAGATAACAGAGTGCTGTTTGAACCATTGGAACTGCCTGTTCTGCCCTATCTGTGCTGTCCCTTTTTCAGATTTTATAGAGGGATAGCTTATAAAGACGCTAAAATCCTTTTTCAGAGAATTTCTTTCTGGTCTGTTCATCTTAGCACGCTCCTAAATCTTCTTGATAATCCACCTTGGATAAATGCAGCTCCGTAGACAATATGTGTAAAGAATATAGCTGCTACTGCAAGCACACCTATATCCATCCTTCTGGCTCTGCTAAATACATCTGCTGAAAGTATCAGAAAATACGAAATAAG
>WJKL01000010.1 GCA_014729145.1 Candidatus Woesearchaeota archaeon | reverse complement strand
TTCTTTCTCAGGTGCTCTAGTAATTGGAGAAGACGCAGCTACATCTGACGTAGCAGGTGCAGTAGATATTGCATCAAGCTTAGCTGTAAGTGGTACAACCACAACAACTGGAACTGGAACAGAAGTTACAGTTGAAGGAGAGGCATATAAACTAGAAAAAACTAGTGACAAACTAAATATAGGAGAAGATATTGCAAATGTTTCTTCTACTGTAACAGACAGTGAACTACCAACTGTTCTTGCAGATGGTACATATACAAATAGTGAAGGAAGTGATTATGAATATGCACAAGAGATTTCTATGACTTCAAATATATTTGAAGCGTTTGAAGACTCAGACATCAACGATGATAATCCTACTGTAGGATTAAAATATGCTGATGGTGATAATGTATTAAGCTATGAATTAGACTTTAGTACAGACGCTGAAAGTGATGTAGATGATGGAGATCTTCCTGATTTTGAAGACACAACTATCGAAATTCTAGGAAATGTATATGACATTGTTGAAGCAACCAACGAATCAGGTGGATATCTTGAATTGATGGGCGGAGCTGTAAAAGACGTCATGGAGCAAGGGGAAGTAAAAACAGTAACTATAGATGACAAAGAATTCGAAATTGAAGTAACATACATTGGTGGAAGCCCTTCTAAAGTTAAATTTAAGGTAAATGGCCAAGTTACTGATGCATTATATGAAGATAGTGATGAGGGTTCAACTACATTCAAATTAGATGACGGAACACAAATTGGTGTAAGAGAGATTCTAGAAGAAGAAGCAGGAGAAGTAACAGCTGACCAGGTTGAATTCTATATTGGTGCTGAGAAATTGGTTTTAGAGAATGGCGAAGAAATGGAAATGAATGATGAAGATGTCGATGGAATGGAAGTAACTATTGATTCAGCCCAAACAGGCACAGACTATACTCTAAAGGATATAAGTATTGATTGGAATACTGATGACGAAGAGTTTGTTGTAAAAGACACAGAAATGATGATGCCTGGACTTGGAAGTGTAAAACTAAACTACGAAGGTTTGACTATGCCTGCAGAAGAGATTACAGAGCTAGATGTTGATTCAGATGATACCCTTGTCTTAGATGTTCCTATTGAGGACGCTGAAGAAGGAAAGGCAATTGATTTATTCTATGACAATGGAACTGGAATAAATTATATGGGCTCTGATGAAACACATCAACTACAAACTGTTGCTAATTGTGCATATGAATTGGATTTCAATGAAAGTGATGAGTTTTTCATAGTATCAGATAATGATAACTATGAAACATATCTGTTCACAGCTAGTGACTTTGATGACGACTCTGGAACTCTGAAGGTTAGCTTTGAAAATGAAGTAACAAACGAAAAGCAGGAAAACTTAGAGGTAGGAGATGCATTAGACGCTGGTGATGTAGAGCTTAATGTAACTGGAATTAATAAAGTATCCAAATTGGTTAATCTGTCTAAGATTGGCGGAGATTGTTCAGGAAATGTAATCTATACTCCTGAAGGTCTTAAGATAACAATTCCAGAGACAACAACAATAACTGGAAATGCTCTAGGTGAAACATGGGTTGCATTTAGTGAAGAAGCAGATGACACAGGTGTAGAAGGTACTTCCTTCAACATAACAGTAGAAAGCAATCTAACAACAGGAACAGATCAAGAAATGTCTGTAAAAGACATTAATCTGACTCAAGTTGGAGACATAGACGACGAAGACAAGGTTGTATATTATACATCCGGAGAAGTAACAACAAAGATAACAATTGATGAAAGTGATTCAGACCAGAAAACAGCTGAAATTGTTTATCCTGGTGGAGAGACTTACGGAAACTTGTACCTAGCTGAATCTGAAACTGGATTTGGTGTTTCAGAAAGTGCTGGAACTGCTGTATGTAAAGTTACTGTTCCAAAAGCTAAGATGGACAGTGAAATTACAGACGTTAGCGGACAAAACCTAATTGTTGTAGGTGGACCTTGTGTTAACACTGTTGCAGACGATTTGATGGGCAATCCAGAAGATTGCACAACAGGTTTTGAAGAAGGCAAAGCTATGATCAAGTTGTTCGAAGATGACACAACTGGTAATGTAGCTATGCTGGTAGCTGGATACAGTGCATTAGACACTAGGAAAGCTACAGACGTCTTGTATGACTACGAAGACTATGACCTGTCAGGAGATGAAGTTGAAGTTGTTGGTACAACTCGAAGTGACATCTCTGTAAGCGCTGCTACAAGCGAATAAACCTAAAAAGGAATTTTTCCTTTTTTCTTTCTTTTTTTTTCTTTTTCTTTACAACTTTTATCTAAACAAAAAATATTTATATTCAGCTAGTTTTTTGACTATAAAATGATAAAGAGATTGTTATTTGTTTTAACAGCAGTATTATTGATGGCTATGCCTGTTTTTGGGTATGATCTGGGCAGTTATCCAGCGATGTTTACAAGAAAGAGCACAAGGATTGTTATTGGGAAAGGAGCATCTACAGAAGATGTATTAGGAGCAGTGGATATCGCAGTCAGCTTACAGCAAAGAATGGGAGAAGATAAGAGGCTTGAAAGAGCTGTATTGGACACTGAAGTAGATAATCTTGAAGATATGAACACCATAGTTGTAGGGGGGCCGTGCATCAATTCTATGGCTGCAAAGCTTATGGGGTACCCTAAAAACTGTTTAGAGGGGTTTGAGCTTGGAAAAGGGATAATAAAGCTTTACAGGTTTAAAGATGGAAATTATGCATTGTTGGCTGCAGGAACCCTTGCATTAGATACAAGAAGGGTAACTAGTGTACTTGCAAATTACCAGGATTATGCTTTGGACGGCAATGAGATGATTGTCACTGGATTAAGCATAAGCGACCTAGAAATCAACCCTAAATAATCATACTGCTATTGCTGAAAAGATATTATGTTTTTCTCTTACTATTTTTAGCTTTACTTTTGAGTTTACAGGCAAACTGCAGTTATGGACAGAGATAATCCTTTTTTTTGCCACTGCAAGCATTTCGTTCTTTAATCTTCCAGGAGCAATGATTTTTGCTTTGATTATGTCTTTTTTTCTGAATGGTTTTGGCAGTGGTTTTGTTTTTCTTATGTTAAAGTCTTTTTTAAAATCAAACAAAAGTTTTGTATGTTTTTCTTTTTCAAACTTTTTCATCTTTTTGATAAATTCCTTCCAGGATATCTGTTTAACAGGGTTTTTTCCAAACTTATAGTTTAGAAAGTTTTGGATTCCGATATTACAGTTCAGTCTTTTTGAGAGGTCTATCAGTTTTGGGATCTCTTTGTCATTTACCCCTGGTATCCAGACAGGGGTTATTATCAGTTCAACATCCTGTTTAGATATATATTCAGCAATTTCTAATATGTGTTCTGAGTTATAAGACATATGCGAAAAGTTACTTTCACTAGATTTCTGACATGCACCTGATATTTTTTCTGCTATTTTTTTATCTAAAGCATTGATTGAGAAGCAGAATCTGGTTAATCCTGCATCAATTAACTGATCTACTTTTTTCTTGGTTAAAAAAGTGCCGTTTGTATCTATAGCAATGTCAGAAACCTCTGAAAAAGAAGCCAGATCTTCTATCAGTTCTGGAAGAGGTTCATACAACAAAGGCTCTCCCTGTGTCCCTATATGGGCCTCTATATTGTTTATCTGTTTATGTTCTATCAATTTTCTGAATTCTTCAATAAGATAATCCTTTTCAACAACAAAATCAATTGGTCTTTTGTTTTGATTTACAGAGCAGTAGATGCAGTCAAGATTGCAGCCAGTGATGCATCTTACTTCTATTATAGATGTGTTCCTGTCTATAAGGCCGAAAGAGTTGTGGCCAATCAAGGGTATTCCTGAATTTTTATGGACATAGATTGTTTTTTTATGGGTTAATTTGTTTTCAAGATTTTTGAAGGCCTCTGCAAGTAAAAAATTGAATTTTTTCTCTGCTTTTTTTTGGGTTGTATCAAATATTATTGAATTTTTTGTGATACTGAATTTTCCTATAGAAGACAGGTCTTTTTTTGGGATCTCAGCAGAGAATATTTTAAGAAAATCTATCCCTATGCTGTTTTTTTTGTCTTTGAAAGACAGACTATCAAAGGTTAATGCTGCCATAGGATAAGAATCTGGATATAGTTTAAAAAACTAATGAAAAAAGGCTAAGTCAACTTTGTTAAGTTGTGCAAGATCAAGCCCTGCTCTAGCTGAAAATATAAAAATTTAAATAAAGAAAGGAAATAATTGTAGATGGGGGAAGATGGCTGAAAAAGAAATAAACATCACATATGAAACCTTGTATGAGATTCTTAGAAGAGAAAAAACCAGGGATGAGCTGCAGAAAATCAATGAAGGATTTTTCTCAGATGTAGCAAAATATCTGAAAGAAAAAGGGGAATTTCTTGAGCAGTCAAGAAAAAAGCAGGATTTATTTTCAGATGAAGAAAAAAAGAAAGTAGATAAGCAAATTGAAAATATAAGAAAAATATTAAAAGACCTTTATGAAAAAAGGGAAAAGAAGATTATTGATGCTGCTATAGATGTATCAAGAACTCCTTCTATCAATATTGACACCTCAGTGATGCTCAAAGAAGAAAGGCTGCTCTATGACAATATATTGAATGTCTTGAATGGTTTTAGGAATGGGGTGCTGCTGAATATACAGCAGGCAAAGATTCCTGAAATAAAGGAAAATATTGAACTTAAGAAAGAGGAAGAAAGAGAAAAGCCAGACGAGAAGAAAGAAGAAGAGCAAAACAACAAAGAAGACAATACAAGATCAGTAAAGATAACCCATTCTATTCCAAGGTTTGTAGGGCCTGATCTGATAGAATACGGGCCATTTGAAGAGGGAGAAGATGCAGAGGTTCCTTTAGAGGTTGCAGATGTTCTTATAAATAAAGGGAGGGCTGAATGATCGCGAAGGTTTTTAAACCATATATCTTTCTTTATAATTATGTTTAAAACAGCATATCACTATATAGATTCAATGGATTGGAAAAAGGTTAAATCTTCTAAATATTTAGACCCAGATAAAACAGAAGAAGGCTATATTTTTTGTTTTCCTGATTCTAGAAGGCCTAAAGAATGGGTTGAAAATGAAAAATTCAAAAATGCTTTTTCAGATCTGTTAAAATATGAATCAGGCAATAGTCCGCTTTTATGTCTTGAAATACCCATTGAAAAAAATGATGAGGTTTATGTAAGAGACTGGAAATATCTTGAGATAGACAATGATATAAGTAATAAGATGGAAAATGATTTTCCATATTTTTTGATGTTTACGGCTACACTTCCTGTACAAATCCTTATGAGCCTGAGAAGAAATAAAAAATTCAAGAAGTCTGTAGTTCCTTTAGAAGAATATAATGGAAATTACTCGCTTCCAGAGATTATGTTTGCAAACAAGATTAAAACTTCTAGAGTTAAGAATATCGAAGAAATTGCTTTTGAAGAGATTACAGGAAAGATTAGAATTGGAAATTTTCCATAAAGTTCTAAAATTCAGAGTTTAGAAACCAACATAAGCAAAGTAAAGTTGAGCAAGCTCAACAAACTTTCAAACAAGATTAAAGCTTAATATGTACTCTAAATTATTCTAATTCAGAAACCTTTATAAATGCCCTATAAATTCTCATATTCATATGAAAATTCCAAAGACTATGAGAAGATATTGTAAATATTGCAAGAAACATACAGAGCACAAGGTGTCTAATGCCAAGAAGAAAACATTTGGAAGTGTTCATACTATGAGCTATGGAAGCAAGAAAAGAGCAAAGAAAAGAGGGGCTGCCAGAGGCCATGGTAATTTAGGAAGATATTCAAGACCTGCTATCACAAAGTTTAAGATGACAGGAAAGAAAGTAAGCAAGAAGACTGATTTGAGATATACATGCAAGGAATGCAAGAAAACCCATACTCAAAAAAAAGGGATAAGAGCAAAAAGAATCGAGTTTAAATAATCTTAACTGGTGATCATATGTCAGATATAAAAGAAACTAAAAGTAAATTCGTAAAAGTAAGGTGCCCAAAATGCAAGAATGAACAGATCATATTTGGTAACTCAAGCACCAAAGTGAAATGTTTAGTATGCGGAAAAGAATTGGCAGAGCCCAGCGGAGGAAAAAGCAAGATCAAATCCAGAATTCTGGAGGTTCTTGAGTAAATGCTGTATAAAAAGGAAGGCATGCCCGAGGAAGATGAACTAGTTCTTTGCACAGTAACAAGCGTAAAACATCATTCTGTCTTTGCGACTCTTGATGAATATGACAGAAGATCAGGGATGATACATATTTCTGAAGTCAGCCCCGGAAGGATAAGGAATATAAGAGATTATGTTCAGGAAGGCAAGAAAGTAATCTGCAAGGTTCTTAGAATAGATGAAAAAAAAGGCCATATTGATCTGAGCCTAAGAAGAGTAAATGAAGGCCAGAGAAGGAAGAAAAGCAGTGAAATTAAACAAGAACAGAAAGCTGAAAAGATAATAGAAGGGGTTGCAAAAAAGCTGGGGAAAAATTTGAGTGAAGTATATGAAAAGATAAGCAGCAAAGTTTTTGAAAAATATGAATACATCCATCAGTGCTTTAATGATGTTGTGGACAAGGAGCTGGACCTGAAGAAACTGGGTATAGAGGATAAGATTGCTGATGAATTAACAGAAATTGTAAAAGAAAAGATAAAACCTTCTGAAGTTCAGATAAAAGGCATCTTAAGCCTTAAATCAGACGCTTCAAACGGACTAGATATAATAAAAAAGACCCTAAAAAGAGCAGTCAAATTAGGAAAAGGGCATACAAATATAAATTATGCAGGGGCAGGAAAATATAATGTTATTGTAACAGCACCTGACTATAAGACTGCTGAGAAGATTCTTGAAAACAACACTGAATCTGCAATCAAATATATAGAGAAGCACGACGGAGAAGGAGAGTTTGAGAGAAAAGAATAAAGATTATTTCCTGTTTCTGAACCAGTCAATCAAAAGATAGAATATCAAGGCTGCAGATGCTCCTATAAAGAACCACAGAGCTATGTTTGAGAACCAAGAAAATTTGTCAGCTATTGATGGAGTATAATCTGCTGCTGCCCTTATTGTATCTGCAGCAGCCTGTTCTTCAATCTTTAAAGCTTTCTCCTGGACTGAAGCGAATCTAACTGTATTTTTGTTAAAGAACTGGATAAAAGCTGTTCCTGCTGCTATGATCAAAACAACTGGAAGGACTGATTTTAGTTTTTCTTTTATCCCGTAAGTTGATTTTGGAGCTATGATGATATATTTGTTTGCAAGCTTGTAATGGTTGACTTCTTTTCCTTTTTCAGAATAATGATATTCTTCTGCAGCTACCAGGCCTGCTTTCTGCAGCTGCTTGATGTTGTAATGCACTGTAGAAATAGGAATATCCAGTTTTTCAGCCAGTTCTGATTCTGTCGCTTCCTTGTCAGCAAGATAATCAAGTATCTTTCTGCAGGTCTTGTTGGCTATGGTCTGCGAAAGCTGTTTTGCCTTGTTTTCGCTTAAGGAGATCAGCAGGAATTTTTCTTTGTTTGTCATTTTATTATAGAAGATAATAATTATATATTTAAAAACCTATTGTAGGCTTTGAATTGAGTTGAAGTTTTATTGTTGAATAATCGTTCAAAAGCTTTTTATATGAAGGAGATATTAGCAGAATAATGAAGCATATTCTGAAATGTGAAAAATGTGATGAATATACAATGCAGGAAAAATGTTCAAAATGCGGTTCTGCGACAAAGAATCCAAAACCTGCAAAATATGATCCTACTGACAAAGTTGGAAAATATCGAAGAAAAGCAAAAGAAAAAGATTTAAGGGAAAGGGGTTTAATATGAGCTGGAAAATAAAACAATTTGGAAAAAAACCAAAATTAAAAAAACCGATATTGATCGAAGGTCTGCCTGGTATAGGAAATGTAGGAAAGGTAACTGTAGATTTTTTGATAGACGAACTAAAAGCTAAAAAACTTTATGAATTATTTTCATATACTTTCCCGCATTCTGTTTTTGTTAATGAAAATAACCTGGTTGAGCTGCCGAAGATAGAGATATATTACAAAAAGATGAAAAAAGGCAGTGACCTTGTATTTCTAGCAGGGGATGTACAGCCGATAGATGAGGTAAGCTGTTATGAGTTCAGCGAAGAGATATTAGATATCTTAGAAAAATATAAAGGAGCAGAGATAATAACATTGGGGGGCATCGGATTACAGGAGGTGCCTAAAAAACCAAAGGTTTACTGTACAGGAAACAACAAGAAGATAATCAAAAAATACAAGAAAGGAACAAAAATTGATGAAAATATCTATGGTGTAGTAGGTCCTATAGTGGGTGTTTCAGGTTTGTTATTGGGGCTGGCAGACAAAAAAAATATCTCTGCTATATCTTTACTGGCAGAAACATATGGACATCCCATGTATCTCGGTGTAAAAGGTGCAAGAGAGATATTAAAGATACTCAACAAGAAGACAGGGCTTAATGTCAGGCTTGAAGATCTGGACAAAGAGATAAAAGATCTAGAAAAAGAGATGATGAAAAAGACCGAAGAACTGCAGGAAGTAAGCAGAAAGACAGCGATGAAGAAGCTTAAAGGGAAGATTGGAGAAGGAGAGATGAGCTATATAGGATAGGCTTCTAAAATAATCCTATTTCTTATTATTTTTATCTTTATAAACATATAAACCAAAATATTTATATAGTTTAATTCTATTTTTATTCTGAATATCAGAAATTTAGATAAAATATAAAGTATAAAAAACAGATTAACTGATATTCTTATTTTCAGAATGAAACCAAAAGTAGTGCAGTGTGATAAAAGAGGACAGATAGTCATCCCTAAATCTATAAGGGACGAACTTAATATAGAAGAGGGTGCTGCATTCTGGATGTATAAAACTAAAGATGGAATATTTTTAGAGAAGATAGAATCTCCCTCTGAAAAAAAAGTTAAAAGTAATATCAAAAGTTCAAAAAGATGAAAAACAAAAAAGCAGAACTGGCAATCATATTATCAGTGATATATCTTTTACTGGCTGGAGCGATACTTGCATTTGAGGTATATGACGAAGAAAAACCGATCGGCTGCGCTGCATGTATGTTTAGGCAGTATAATGAGACAGATGAAAATCCAATAAATGAGAATAATCAAATATCAACAAACAAAACAAATAAAGGAGTTAGATTTAATTAAAAGGTGGTCATCATGAAAGAAAAATTAAAAGAAATAAAAAGTCTTTTTTCAGTTATGCTGTTTGCTGTTGGGGTTTTAATACTGACAGTAAGCATGATAAATGTAGCTAATGAAAATATTGCGGGAAGGGCTTCTTATAACAAGATAAAGGCCTATGGAAATGTTTATCCTTCACTTCCAGACGGAACAGACATCAGTTTTAGGGTGGGGAGAGTTGAAATAGCCTCTGCTGCTCTCCAAGATGATAAATATCCTGTTGTTTCCTTTAAGATGGATGATCCAACAACCATTCCTGTAGAAGGATATTCTCCTGGTGATACTGTTGATGTATATCTGGCAGGGATAAAAACTGTAGAGTTTTCTTATTTTAATTCAATAACCAACAAAAAAGACATAAATATACCTGCAAGCAAAAGAAAAGATATTTCAACTGCAGCAGCAAAGGCTGCGATAAACAGATCCTGCACACCTAATTGGAATTGCAGTGACTGGAGTGAATGTGTTGATGGGGAACAGACAAGAGTATGTACTGATCTGAATGGATGCGGCAGGGAAGAAAAAAAGCCTGCAGAGAAAAGAAGCTGTGTAGAGGCTCCAGATATTGAGCAGCCAAAACCTATGAAAGTTGATAAAGGATTGTGGATTCTGGCTTTGTTTATAGTACTAGTTATTGCATTTATTGTTAGCATAACCAGAAGAGCAAAAAGGTTTGTAAAGAAAAGATGAGCATCAAAGACAAAAAAAGAAAAGCAGAAAGCAAGATTGTATTTTTATTGTGGATTTTGTTTATTTTTTCAAGTGTTTTTGTGATTGAATATACCAAAGATTACAAAACAGGAATAACAGGTTTTGTGGTATTGAACTGCACTGGAGATATATGTGATGAAGGAGATGTTATTGCAGAAGGGCAGGAATTTACACTAAATTATGATTCTGTATGTGAAAAAGTGCTGAAATTTGAATTTGCAGATGGTGAGGGGGTTTGGATAACAGACACCTCGGGAACTGCTGCTGGAAATTCTCCTGTTGAAGTAAATGAATCAGAATGTGATGAAAATGGATGCAGTCTAGTTTTTACATATAATATATATCCAGAAGAACCTGTTGATTATGAGATGAGATTTGAAAGTGTAAATAAGACCCTATATCTGGAAGATACTTCAAAAGACTGCCCTGTTTACTGCGGAGACAGTGTTTGTGAAGGTTCTGAAGACTATGCAAGCTGTGAAGAAGATTGTCTGCACAAAGAAGGAGATTATCTGGCCCTCAACACTGATGAAAAAGAAAGATATTTTGCAACTAATTATGATGAAGAATGTGAAAGATTGTTTTTGTTCCTTGATTTTGACGGAACTAATATTAAGATAAAAGAGATAGAAAATGACAGATTTTACAATATTCAATATAAAAATAGAGCTATGATATTGAACCACACAGGAATGATATATGAATTATTATATGACCAAGACAATGATACGCTTTTTTTAAAGGATACGGACACTGGCTGCAGTTATGACTGTGAGGAAGAGAACATAAAAGAATGTTATAATCAAACAGCAGTGCAAAAATGCCAGAGAGATGAATATGGTTATTTAAGATGGGAAATAACACAAACATGCAGCGGCTTTTCAAATAATTGTGTTAGAGGAATGTGTTTAAGCTGTGAAGATGAATGCAGCAAATTAGGAAAAAGATCCTGCTATAATGACACTGCTTATCAGGTCTGCGGGAATTTCTATGATATTGATTTTGACTCCTGTTATGAATGGGGAAATATAACTGACTGTGAAGAATGGTATGAATGTGATGATGGAGATTGTGTTCTGGAATGTGAAGATGAATGTGATGAAGAGAATGAAACAGGATGCTTTAATAATTCAGTTGGAGAATGCAAAGATATTGATGATGATCCTTGTCTTGAATGGGAATTAATAGAGGGATGTGATTCAGATATTGAAACCTGTATTGACGGGGAATGCAAATGTCTGGAAAATTGGGTTTGCGGAAACTGGAGTTCATGTATAAATGGGCAGCAGACAAGAACCTGCACTGATGAGAACAGCTGTGGAACTACAGAAGACAAACTTCTTACATTAAGGCAATGTGAATGTGAACCTAACTATGTCTGTGGAAACTGGGGTAAATGCCAGCAAAACAATAAACAGACAAGAACATGCAGGGATATGGGCTGTGGAGAAGAGGACAGTACTGAAACAAGACCCTGCACTTATGTTCCTGAAGTGATCACTTCTTCTGATGAAATCTACAGACAAGGAGAAGAAAGAGAAACTGGAGATAAATTTGTTGCTGATGAAGAAGGTGAAGGAGGAAATGCTTTATTTTGGATAATGATATTTTTATCTATTATCATATTAGGAGGGGGGATTTGGTTTGCATTTTATGAGATTAAAAAATCAAAATCAAATTTAGAAAATGAAAAGAAAAGAAAAAGGCCAAGCAGTGAATCACTGATCCAGTTAAGAAACTATACAAAAAAATGCATGGATGAAGGATTTACAAAAGAGCAGATCAAAAAAAGACTTTTAGAAGAAGGATGGTCTAAAGAGATGGTCGGGAGAGTATTTAAGGTGATATGATGGCAATAAAAAAGATAATTGCAAGAGAGATTTTGGATTCAAGAGGAAATCCAACAGTAGAAGTTGACGTATGGACTAATAAAACATTTGCAAGAGCAAAAGTGCCTTCAGGAGCATCTACAGGGGTGCATGAAGCTTTGGAGTTAAGAGATAAAGGAAAAAGATTCAATGGAAAAGGGGTTTCAAAAGCAGTTAATAATGTTAATAAGAGGATTGCCAAAAGATTGATAGGGATGGATGCCAAAAAGCAAAAAGAAATAGATGATCTTATGATTAAATTAGATGGAACAGAAAATAAAAAAAAGCTGGGAGCCAATGCTATATTAGGAGTGAGTATGGCTGTATGTAAGGCAGGAGCTTTGGAAAGAGGCATTCCATTATATTCATACATATCAGAATTAGCCAAGGTTAAAAAGATAACAATGCCTGTTCCTAGTTTTAATGTGATAAACGGCGGAAAGCACGCAGGCAATAAGCTGGATATACAGGAGTATATGATCATGCCTGTCGGAGCAAGGAATTTTAAAGAAGCATTAAGGATAGGAGCAGAGATATATCATATACTGAAAAAGATAATAAAAGAAAAATATGGATTAAATGCGGTGAATGTGGGTGATGAAGGGGGATTTGCTCCTCCATTAAATAAGATTGATGATCCAATTTTGCTGCTGCAAAAGGCGATAAGAGATGCAGGATATGTTAGAAAAGTAAGGATTGCTATGGATGCAGCTGCTTCTGAGTTCTACAGGAATGGAAAATATCATATTGAAGGCAAAAAACTGAAAGGAAAGAATCTAAATGTAGTATATAAGGGCCTTATTGAAAAATATCCTATTGCAAGCATCGAAGATCCTTTTGACCAGGAGGATTTTGATAATTTTACTAAGTTAACAGAAAGCGCAGGAAAAGAGGTGCAGATAGTTGGAGATGATCTGCTTTGTACAAATGTTAAAAGAATCCAAAAAGCGATAAACAAAAAATGCTGCAATGCCTTGCTGTTAAAGGTTAACCAGATTGGAAATATAACAGAAGCGATTGATGCAGCAAGATTAGCGCAGGAAAAAGAGTGGGGAGTTATGGTCAGCCATAGGAGCGGAGAGACGTGTGATGATTTTATTGCTGACCTTGCGGTGGGGTTGAATGCGGGACAGATAAAATCAGGAGCTCCGTGCAGAAGTGAGAGGCTTGCAAAGTATAACCAGCTGTTGAGGATAGAGGAAGAGTTAGGCACTAAATCAAGATATGCAGGAACCAGATTTAGGGGGCCTTAAGATGGTTAAAACCAAGAATAAGGTTATTCTTTTAATTGCAGATGGATGGGGTTTTTCCAAGAAAAGAAAAGGGAATTATATTAAACAAGCTAAAACTCCTGTTTTTGAAAACCTTAAGAAAAAATACCCTCATACATTGAACAAAGCTTCTGGAGAGGCAGTCGGGCTGCCAGAAGGAAGCCAGGGGAATTCTGAAGTTGGGCATCTGCATATGGGTGCTGGAAGGATTGTATGGCAGCTGTATTCAAAGATAAACAAAGCGATAAAAGACAAGAGTTTTTTTAAGAACAAGAGATTAGAAAAGGTAATTGACTTTGTAAAGAAAAAAGACAGCAAACTACATCTGATAGGGCTTTGTTCTGACGAAGGAGTTCATGCTCATGTAAAACATCTGTTTGCTCTGCTGGAGATGGCAAAGAAAAAAAAAATAGAAAATGTTTATATTCACTTTTTTGCAGACGGAAGAGATGTTCCTGAAAAATCAGCAAAGAAATATATCAAGCAGATAAAAAATAAAGGCGGGAAGATTGCAACTGTAGTTGGAAGATATTATTCAATGGACAGAGACAATAACTGGAAGAGAACAAAAAAGGCTTATGATCTGCTTGTTGACGGCAAAGGTTTTGATGCTGAGAATGCTGAAAAAGCTGTGGATAATGCATATAAAAGAGGAGAAAAGACTGATTATTATATCAAGCCGACTGTTGTAGATAAAGAAGGGCTTATTGAAGATGGTGATGGAGTTATATTCTTTAATTTCAGGACAGACAGGCCAAGACAGCTGAGCCATGCTTTGTATAACAAAAAATTTAACAAGTTTAAAAGAAAGAAAATTCCAAAGATAAAATTTGTTCCTTTTGCTCCTTATGATGATAGATTTGAAAGTATTTCTGTTTTTGAGGAAGAAGATATTAAGAAAGATCTGGGAGAGGTGCTGGGAAAGAAAGGACTAAAGCAGTTAAGATTAGCAGAGACTGAAAAATATGCACATGTAACTTATTTTTTTAATGGTCAGGATGAAAAACCAAACAAAGGAGAGGAAAGAAAGATGATACAATCTCCAAAAGTGCCTTCTTATGATCAAAAGCCTGAGATGAGCGCTTATGAGATTGCAGAAGAGGCTGAGAAGCAGATAAAGAAAAAGAAATTTGATTTTATACTGCTTAATTTTGCAAACTGTGACCTTGTAGGCCATTCTGCAGTAAAAAAAGCAATAATAAAATGTGTTGAGGTTGTTGATGAATGTCAGGGAAAAGTGATAGATTCTGCTCTGAACAATGATTATGTTGTTTTGTTGACAGCAGACCACGGAAGCGCAGAAGAAAAATTATATCTAGACGGCAAGCCAAAGCCCTCTCATTCATGCAACCCTGTTAATTTCTTTGTCATCTCTGATGATGAAAAACTTAAGAAAGCAAAGCTGAAAAGAGGGGGTCAGAAAGATGTTGCTCCAACTGTCCTTGATATTATGGGTATTGATAAGCCAAAAGAGATGACTGGAAAAAGCTTGATTAAGGGCAAATAACAGAAATAAATTTATAAACAATCTTTAATTTTTAATATTAATGAAACTAGATGATGTAAAAGATAAGATTCCTGGGCCATTATATAATTCTTTAGTTCCGGATATAGATAAATTCAGGCCGTGTCAGGAGAAAGCTATCAAAAAAGGATTGTTAGATAGAAAGAATCTGTTGGTTTGCACGCCAACTGCTTCTGGTAAAACCCTGGTTGCAGAGATGGCCATGATTAAAAATATCTTAGATGAAAAAAAGAAAGCCATCTATATTGTTCCTTTGAAAGCATTAGCTAATGAAAAATTCAAGGAATTCAAGAAAAAATACGGGCTTTATATTAAGGTAGCTTTGTCAATTGGAGATTTGGATTCTGCTGATCCTTATCTAGAGCAGTATGATTTGATAGTGTGTACTGCAGAAAAACTGGATTCTTTGATAAGACACCATGCTCCTTGGCTGGGAAAAGTGGGAACAGTGATCATAGACGAAATTCACCTAATGGATTCTCCAGGAAGGGGGCCTACTCTGGAGATATTGATAACAATATTAAGGGAGCTGTTGGAAAACAAAATACAATTAATTGGGTTGTCAGCGACAATCGGTAATCCAAAAGAATTAAGTGAGTGGCTGGATGCAAACCTGATCATAGACAACTGGAGGCCTGTAAAACTGCATAAAGGCGTCTATGACGGAGAAAAAATAGAAATAAAATAAAAAATAAAACTATTTATTTTTTATATGTGCTGTAGAATTCTGTAAGGAAATAGAAATAACCAAAAGTATAGCATGGTATTCCTATCAGAACTATGCTCAACAAGCCATATATCACACTGTAGATCAGTGTTTTAAGATATGCTATGATATATTCCATGGCATTTCCAAATACAATATCAAATGCCTTTCTTACATCCCATAATGAAGAAAATGTTTCTTCTATAAAGAAGTTCATAGTCAACCAAGGAAGTATGAATATGCTTATAAGCATATAGAGTGTTCCTCCTACAACAGGTATCATGTTGATGATTCCAAGAGCTATCATAGTAGGGATAAACATCACTATTACTATTACTCCTTGTTTGAAATTGACCCATGGGTTTCCAAACATAGGTATCTTTTTTCTTTTCCCAGAGATAAGCTCTCTGATTATCTTTTTTCCGTAACCAATCAACGCAAACCAACCAAATATCGGCACTATCAACCATAATATATTCCAAAGTCTTGATGCTTTGTTCCATGGATACTTTAACCCTTGTTTAAGGGATTCTCCAAAATCTTCTGTTTGTTTTGTCATTTTAATATTCCTCCTTAGATATGTATTTTTTCTGAAACAGCCCCTATAATCGGAATTTTCCAAAAAGGAGCTCCTTTAATCACTTTGATGATGATAATTATCCAGCATACAAAAAGATACAAACCCCATATCCATCCAAGAAGAGGGATCCAGATCAATAATCCTGCCAAAAATAAAACAAAGCCCTGTTTTGCGTGCTGATGAATCCATTTGTTGTCTTTTTTTGCAAACAAAGGGATCAAGAATAAAACAAAGAGATAAGACAATAAAGCAAAAAATCTGTCTTTTCTTGAATGTTTGATTAACTTAGTCATCTTTTATGAGAATTGAAAAAACTAGTATATAAACTTTGCCATGGAATTGTATGGCTTTAATTTGTTTTAAAAAATATAATAAAAAAATTTAAATAAAGGAGAATAATAATTAGATTAATCAAAGAGGTGTTAATATATGGAAATAAAATTAAAAAAGAAACCAAAAAACCCCATATTGATTGAAGGTTTTCCTGGGTTTGGTCTGGTTGGAACAATCGCTTCTGAATTTTTGATTGATCATCTTGATACAGAACAGATTGGGAGCTTGTGGCTTGAAGAGCTTCCTCCTATGGTCGCAGTGCATGAAGGAAAAGTTGTTGACCCTATCGGGATATTTTATAACAAAAAACATAATATTGTAATAGTTCATGGAGTTACAGGGATATCTGGATTGGAATGGAAGATAACCAATGCTGTTGTTAAGATCGCTGAACAGCTTAATGCCAAGGAAATAATAAGCCTGGAAGGCATTGGAAGCCCTGAACAGGCAGCTGAAGCAAAAACTTATTTTTACAGCTCAGACAAGAAAAAAGCTAAGAAACTTGAAGATGCAGGATGCGAGCAGCTGAAAGAAGGGATCATAATGGGAACAACAGGAATTATGCTGCTTAAATCAGAAAAAAACAGGCCGATAACAAGTATTTTTGCTGAAACCCACAGCAAACTGCCTGATTCAAAAGCATCTGCTGAAGTTATCAAGGTTGTAGACAGCTATCTGGGATTGAAAGTTGACCCAAAGCCCCTACTTAAGCAGGCTGAGAAGTTTGAAGACAAATTAAAAGAACTGATGAAGAAAAGCAAAGGCCTTTCCAAAGAGCAGAAAAAGAAAAAACTCAGCTATGTAGGCTGAAATCAGGTTTTTGTATACTATATGTAGTATGTTCTCGTCGAGATAATTTTAAAAAGCATAAGATTTATAAATAAGGTATTTTAAATAAAACATATATAACATATAGTAAACTTGCCTTGTAAATTTTTTTAATTTCCAGGCAGTTTCTGAAATTTTAACATTGAAAATGAATCCAGAAGAATTAGCTAGACATGCGGAGGAAGGAAGCCTTTATTCCAAAATAATGGACTGCCCAGAGGTTGAGGATTCTGATAAAGATCCTCAAAAAGTTGAATGTCCTGATGAAGAGGCAACTGTAGATACATCTATAGACCATGAAATGCTTATAGGCACAGCAGAGCAGGAGACAAACAGGGACAAGTATTTTAACAATGAAGTTGATGAAAGCTATGAAAAAGATATTTCTGAATGTAAACCTAAAGATCTGACAGATTATGTTATTAAAGAAATTGGCAAAGACAGATATGCGGTTGTTCTTCCTGTGACTCATAAAAGGGGGATTCATCTAAGTCCTGCAAGTGTCATTGCTGAGAAAGCTAACAAATATGAAAGTTCAATGTTTATGGGAAAATATGCAGAAATTTCAAGTTTTGAGGATGTTGAATTTAATGTAAAACGAGTTATAGATGTTATGAGCTCTGGTTTAAGTTATAAAAAAAGGGTTATGATGGTAAGTAATGGAAATGATGCCGAAAAATCCCTTGATGCCATGAAAGAATTATTTCAGGATAATTTTGGTTTAGGTGACTAGAGATTATCCAAAGGTGATTTTACTTTCTTTATCTCTTCTGTTGAAACTTGTGTATAACGCTGTGTAGTCTGAAGATTAGCATGGCCTAGAAGTTCTTGGATGATCCTTATATCTACACCAGATTCCAGTAGATGTGTTGCAAAGGAGCTTCTTAATGCATGGCAGAACACTCTTTTGTTGATTCCGGCTTTTTTAGCTGTTTTTTGGATAATCTTTTGAGCTTGTCTTACGCTTAAATGTTTGTTTGGATCTTTAACATGGAATAAAAACTCACTTTTATAGCCTTTTTTCTCTCTTTTCTTTAGATATTTTTCAATATGCTCAACTAAATTGTTTGATAAAATGATCAATCTGTCTTTTTTTCCTTTTCCTGAGATGACCCTTCCAATTCTTTCTGTTAAATCTAGATCATTTACTTTTAAACTGACTGCTTCAGATGCTCTCAATCCAGCTGAGTAAAGCATCTCAATCAATAAATGGTGTTTTTTGTTTTTTGTTGCAGCTAATAATGCTCTGACTTCATCTTTTGTTAAAACAGTTGGCAGCTTTTTTTCTAATTTTGGAGATTTTATTTTGTTGAAAATCTCTTTTTCAAGAACTTCTTGATAAAAAAATCTTAAGCTACATAGTGCTAAATTAACTGAAGAAGGCTTTAGATTTTTATCAGACATTAAATATGCTATAAAAGATTTTATATCGTCTTCTTGAATTTCATCTGGTTGTTTTTTTATGAAATCTAAAAATTTTTGGTTATGATATAAATAGGCAGAAACTGTTTTTTCTGAAAATCCTCTTAATTTTAATTCGGCCTCTAGTTTTTTTAGAATTTTTATTGCCTCTTTTTTTATTATTAAGCGTACTTTCTATAAAAACTTTTTGATAATATGTAAATTTATTTTTTAAAAGTTTTTTCAAAGCCACTATAGAAATTCCAAAGATTACAGCATGGCATGAAAAAAATATTGCTGCAAGTTTTTCATAAACAGAAAAACCTGCTATTACCTAAAAATCATACCTAAATCAAAACTGAAACTAATCTTTTGTCCATATGAAATTATAATCTTTATTTTTGATTTTTTGAATTTTTTTTAAAATTTTGAATTGTGCTTAAAAGTTTTAATCAAAATGTACTTATAAAACTTTTAGTTTTTGCTTAAATGTTTTAGTGCATAAATTTTGATCAAAAAGGTAGGCATTATTTTTGTTGATTTTTTGTTGATTTTTAAGAAATTTTGGAATTTTCTAAATAACATTCAAAAATGACGTCTAATATACATTAAACGTAATTTTTCCTATATAAAACGTAAAAAAGGCATTAAATGGTTATATTTGTGCTTTTTAGGCCACATTTGGATGGTTATAATTTTAGTAATTCTATCAATTCTTTGATTTTAATCAGAAAAGTAGATTTTTGTTTCAAATATACTTTGTTTTTTTTCAAAAAAAATGATAATTTTAATTTTTTGAAAAAATAAAAAAAGCCTAAAAGTTTTAATCAAAGACTAAATATTATATAGAATAAAAGATTTAATAAAAAATTAAAAATTTTAGTTGGATTTAAGATAGAATTTTTTGCTCTATCTTTAAGATATTTTTCTTTGCCTGCAGATTCCTGAATTTTGGATCAAGATAAATATAAGGTCTTTGCTTGATATATTTCTTTTGAACAGGTATGCCTTTTTCAAGCAGATTTGTGATGTACTGTCTTGTCAAAGAAATAGACATATTAATCTTTTTTGCAAGCTCTGCATAATTAACAGGCTTTTCTTCTGTGTACAGGTTAAGGAAAACATTTTTTTCCATTGTTGTTAAAGGATCTATATCTTCATATCTGGAAATTTTCTTTATTTTTTTTCCTGTTAATTTTCCAAGAATTGAGTATATCTCATCTATCCTTTCATTTAATTTGGTTATCTTGTTGTCTAATTCACAAGAAAATTCATAATTAGACTGTATTTCTGATGTGTTTTCATTTATTGCAAGAAGATGATCTTCAAACTCCCCATGAATCTCATCAACAGCAAGCTTTATCTTTTGCCCTACTTCTGACACTTTGTCAGAATTAGAGCCCTCTCTTTTAACAATAAGCTCTGTCATCTGAACACCCCCGAATCTAATAACTAGAGAGGTCCTTTAAATATATTTCTGTTCTGTAAAATCTATTTTCAGATGCAGATTTAATTTGTTATTTGTGTCTTAAAGAAAAAAGTCTTTTCTTTTCCATCCTGAAAACTGGAAACGCTGTTTTCTTCCTCTAATTCATTCAATATCCTGTAAAAAGAACTTTTGGAGCAGAGACCTTGTTCCTCGACGATAATTTCCTTTAACTGCGGGCCTGAGATGCGCCCATATTTTTTTACTGTGCCCAATACAACTGATTTTATGTATTCTTTCGAGTTTCTGGATATCTTTTTCATCAGCCTTTCCTTTAATGCTGCTTTTTTCTGCGGCTTGTGCGTTTCAAGATCGTCCATCCTTGAATGAAGCTCTTCTATCTTCTTGTATATCCTGGATATCTTTTCTTCAGGAGAATGATAATCTATCATCTGTCTTATCTCTTCTCTTGAAAGATTGTTTCCCTGGTAAGATATCTGATTTAATCTCTCCTCTATTCTCGTCAATTTCTCGTCGTGCTGCTGGTGTTTTTTGTGAAAATAATCTATCCAGCTGAAAATATTGTGCATGTCACTTTTGACTCTTTCAAAAGCAAGTTTCAAGATATAGTGAAGTTTGCTCACATCATGCTTTTGTTTTGTAAATAATCCAGCCATATAGATTAAAAAAAGCATTCCCAAATATAAATCTTTCGTTTGTCCCAGGACTATTTTGGGACAAAACTGGGACAATAATTGGGAATATAAAAAGTCCCAAATAGTTAAATTTAAATAAAAGGAGGCTTTTAAAATATTTTATTGGGAATATTATAGGATTGTCTTGGGAATGTCCCAGGACAAAATGAGACTGGGAATGGGCTGAGAAGGCAGAATTCGATGGTTTAAGGGCTTGGGATTGTCCCAGATGGGAATGAGACTAAGTGGGACAAATATATGACAATAAAAATTTTGGAAAATATTGAAAAATAAAAAAAAGAGATAAAAAAAATTAAAGAAAATTTTTTGGAAAAAATAAAGAAAAATTTTGATGTTGTGCGGGTTGATTTTTTGAAAAAATTGATCCAATGCTGGCTGGAAAATGTGAGTTTTTTTGCTGGCTTAAAGGAAAGTAAGATGTTTGAAAAGAGCCCAAAATAGCTGAAAAAGAAGGCCTGATTTTGATTAAATAAGCTGGGTTTAGGGAAAGTGAGAATTAAAATAGGGATAGAAGGCCTGAGAATGCTGAATTTAGGGTTTTAAGAGCCTAAGGAGGTATTTAGGGTTATTTTAGGTTGTTTAAACAATGTTAAAAGCGCTCAGATGGCTGAATTATGGGTTTTGAGGGCCTTAGAATGTATTTTTGGGTTTTTGAAGACCCTAAGAAAGGCATGAAAAACGCTAAAATGGCTTTAGAGAACCTGAGAAGGCTGAATTCGATGGTTTGAGGGTTTTCGCGAAAATGAAAAGTGAGAGTTAGTTGGATAATGAAAAATAAGAACAAATAAGAAAAAGTAAGGAAAAGACAAGAAAAGTGCAGGAAGATCCAAAAACAAAGGAAAAGTGAGGTTTTAATGCCGAAATAAGGGCTTTGGAATGATAAATAATAAAAAGAAATGGAAAAGTGAGTATACCAAAAATAAGGTCAGCTGGAAAAAGAGCAAGAATTATATAAAACATGTATTGTGAGATATAAACCAAAAAATTATGAAAAAGTGATGTTTTGAAAAATGAGATATTCGGTTAAAATCGGAAATGTGAGGGGTTGGTGTGGAAATTAATACAAAAAAGCGATTGGCTGTAATACTAAGCCAGCTGAAGGGGTTCAAAGACCCAAAATCAAGGCTTGAGCAGTATGAAATCGACTCTGAGATAGCTTCAGAAGCTGTCTGGAACGCTTTTTATAGACGAGAGATAGAAGACAAGGTTGTTGCTGATCTTGGGTGCGGAACCGGAACATTGGGGTTTGCAGTGCTGTTAATGGGTGCAGAAAAGGTATTTTTTGTTGATATCGACGAGAAAGCTGTTGAAGTTGCCAAAGAAAATCTTGATCTTTTGGAGAAAAAGCTTGACATTAAACTGAAGAACAAAGCTGAGTTTGTGGTTGCTGATGTTGATTTTTTCGACGAGAATGTTGATCTGGTCATGCAAAACCCGCCTTTTGGTATACAAGGAGACAGACATACAGACAAGGTGTTTTTAGAGAAAGCATTTAAGATTGCAGATGTTGTTTATTCTTTTCACAAAACAGAGAGCAAAAAATTTATCAATGCTGTGGCTGAAGACAATGGATTTAAGGTTGAAGAATATTGGGAATTTGAATGGCCTTTAAAGCAGACAATGAAGTATCATAAAAAGAAGATAGAATATATTCCTGTGGGGTGCTGGAAATTAGTCAAGAAATAGACAGTCCCATCAGTCCCAGTCTGGGACAAAGCAGGAATGAAGGTTTTGTCGACGATAAAATAGAAGAGATTAGGACAACAAAAGCTGATGTTTTGGATGTTATGGAGTTCTGTATGGTTGGGGACCAGAAGATTCCAGAGCCTTATTTTAGATTAAAAAAAGAATTTGATAATTTTTATGAAAGTACTGTTTTGGCTATTATTCCATATGGTTCTATGAGCAACCCCGATAAAATAAGCACTGATAAAAAAGAAAGCTGGTATGATGCTTTTGTGATAACTAGAAATAAAAATAAATTTCACAAAGCGTGCAGATCAATGTACAAGAGGGAATTCCGAGGTATAGGAAAATCAGCAGGATATCACAGCTTTTTAGAGGGAATATGCTCTCCAAATTATTATCATTTTTCATATAATGAAGAAGGAAAAGATGTGCATTTCAAATACTGCCCTATAGAGCTTGAAGAAATTGAAAGGGCTGTTGAAATTGGAGATTACAGCCTTACAGGTAGATTTATGAAACCTATGAAAATCATGGATGAAGTAAATCGACATGTCAGAATAAGCCTTATGAATGTATTTTACAATTCTATGGTTGACGGAGCTGAGATGGCTATAGATATTGTTACCGACGAAAAAAAAGAATTTACACTGAAACAGATGACCTATGCCCTTATAGGATTAAGCTATTTTACTGACAAGAGGTTAGACAAGAACCTTCTTAATAAAGTTGACAATCTTTATCATGCTGAAGACAGAAAAGGCAAGGGGAACAACTATGAGATTATATTACAATCTATACTGGAGATGGAAATGTTTGATTTTGTGAAGAAAGTTAAAAGGAATGTATATGTAAATCCCAGAAGAGAAAGCAATGCTTTAGATGAGGCGATGGCAGGTCTTGAAAAAAACTGGAAGAAAGCCGTATTGAGGATGTACAAAGGGGCTTTGACCAATTCTGGGAGTAAAGAATATATATTGAATAAAGCATCCAAAGCAGGAAATCTGAAGTGGTGGATGAAACCTGTTAATCTTTTACCTAACTGTGCTATGAGTATGCTGATCCCTCTTGGTCTTGCTTATCATGGTGCTGCTGAAGTTGCGAAGATAGCTGGATTTGGTCCTCTGAAAAAACGGCAAAAAGAGCTTGATGCTTTTTTAGACGCTGTTAAAGATGGAGATAATCTTGAGGCAAGAATCAAAGAGTCTAAAAAACCATAAGGTATATAAATGACTAAGAAATCCTGATATTGAAATGGAACTAAAAATATTAGAAGACAAAAAGAACAAGATGATATTTGAGCTTAAAGGGGAAACTCACACTTTCTGCAATGCATTGAAGAACGAGCTTTGGAATGACAGCCATGTCAAGGCAGCAAGCTATAATATTGCGCATCCTTTGATAGGTGTTCCTAAATTTATATTAGAGACTGACGGCAAAGAAAGCCCTAAAAAAGCTCTTAAGAATGCAGCAAAAAATCTAAAAAAGGTTTCCGGGGATCTTAAGACTGTTTTTCTCAAAAATATAAAATAAGGTTTGATTTTCAAAGAGGTTTAGATGAAAATAACCATAAAACAGGCAGAGAAACTGATCAAACTTGCCAGAGATGCTATTTCTGCTGTTTTTAAAGGCAAAGAGGAATTTGATATACCTGAAGAATATAAGAAGGAGTTTAAGGAAGAAAGAGGGGTATTTGTAAGCTTATATGTTGATGAGGATCTTATCGGCTGTATAGGGTTTCCTGAGCCTGACAGGCCTCTTGCAGATGCAGTTATTGATGCTGCAAAGGGTGCTGCTTTTGAAGATCCAAGGTTTCCGCCCCTTAAGAAAGAACAGATGAAAGATTTAAGGATAGAATTATCAATATTGACTGAGCCAAAGGAAATTGAGGTAGAGAAGGCTTCTGACTACCCTAAAAAGGTTAAGATAGGGAAAGACGGGCTTATGATAAGAGATAAGTTTGGCGCTGGGTTGCTGCTACCACAGGTGGCTGTAGAATGGGGCTGGAAACCAAAGGAATTTCTGGATAATGCATGCAAAAAAGCAGGATTATCTCCTGACTGCTGGAACAATATGAGGAGGAATGTGTATAAGTTTACTGCGCAAGTGTTTAGTGAGGAAAAAGGGCGAATAGTTGAAAAGAAATTAAAAGCTTAAATTAGCGAATTCTTATGTTTGAGAGGTTCTTATAAAGCATTAGCTTTATATATTACTAGTGCCTAACTCTTTGCTATGGGCCAGGGAAAATATAAGAGAAAAGCTGAAAAATTAGCCAATAAACAGCGAAGAAAAGAAGAAAGAGAAGGCATTGTTTCTAAGAAGAAAAGAAGAATTTGGCCTTGGATTTTAGGTACTACCTTGTTGGCTGGAGGGGTTGTTTCTACATTATATGACTATTTTTCTGAGCCTGAAAAGGTTATTCCTGCAAAAGTTCAATCAAGCAATATTAAGAAAAAAGATGATAAATGGGATTTTGTAGTAAACAAAGTTGAACATTTCAAGGGGTGGGATGTTGATAGAGTAAAAGAAATCTGCAGTCCGATCGGTCCTGAAAGTGATGTTGGAGATAAACAGAAAAAGATACTTGAAGCAAAAATTATTGATGAGATTAAGAAAAATGGATATGATATGGGTGGAGATTATAAGATAGATGCGAAGATGCGAAGATATGGGGTTCCTGTTGAAAAAACAGCTACAATACCCTTAAGTGAATTTTGCCAGGAAGCTATCAAATTTATGCATTCACATCCTGAATTAAAAGCTTTTAGATGGAAGGATGCAGAAGGAGTTACTATTGGAAAAGGATGTGATTTTAGAGAAAATTTTGATGCTAAGTTTTTTGCTGTCAATGGTTATTACAAAGTTGCTACTTTAACTGCTACAAATAAGAATGATCTGAAACAGAAAATTTCTATTGAAGATGCTTTGTTTACATCTGGAGCATTTGCAGGAATAGTAAGAGATGAAGAGAAGAGAATTGATCAATGGTATATTTTGATGTCTGCTGCAGATCCAAGTGTTTTGATGGTTGCCCCTTTTTCAGAGATGATACCCTTGAAGATGGATGCTGCTACTATCAGATATGAAGATAGATTTGGAAGCAAAAAGGCTTTACAGGCTGCAGAGACAGTAAGTGAAGGTATAAGTCATAATCTTGCTTTGGAATTTGTTGAAAAGATGAAGATTCCTAATGGAAAAGAGATGGTAGAATCAGCTCTTGCAAATCTTTCTGATGTTGAACAATATGATTTTGTTGTAGATTCTGTAAGATGGGTAAGGCAGAACAGTATTTCAGAAGCTATAGAGATTTATATGAATGATGCTGAGGAATATATGGATGCTGTTATGAACATGCCTGCTATCAGTTTTGAAGAAGCTAGAGATTTTGGATCTATGAGGGCTCCTTATCTTGAAAAGTTGGTTGCTGAAGAATCTAAAGAAAATGAAATATGGAAATGTCTTGATAAGATAGTGTATGATCCAGGATTTAGAGCGTATGAGATAGATACTGGAAATAATGTTATAGGTAATATGAAGAAAAATCAAAATTATGGAAAGATATCTGAAGATGTTGATGGGATGGTCTTTGTTCCATTGGCTGTAACACATCTAAAAGGAAAAAATGCTGTCTGTTATTTTGATGATGCTTCTTTTGATAAGAAATATTCTGAAGATGAGATAAAATCTTTATTAGACAATGAGGCTTATAATGCATATCTTGGTGAAATTGGAAAATTTCCAGTAAAAATGATATATTCATTTAAAGGAGAAATTAGTGATAAAACAAACAGGATGGCTGCAGAACTTTTAAGTTTTGATCATCAAATTTTTAGAATCAAAAAAGGAGAAAGAAAAGTAAGTGATGATTTTGCACAAAAATATATTGGGATGTTTGGAAGGCTTTATGATGAGATGAAATATATAAGTCAAAATGATGATGCTGACGGCAATTTTACGAAAAATATTTTGGCATCTCTTAAATGTAATATAAATAAAAAATAAAATGTCATTTATTCGGACCAAAAAGATAAAAGGAAAAGAATATGCTTATATTGTTGAAAATAAGTGGAAGAAAAGAGGGAAAAGGGTAAAGCAGAAAACAAAGAAATATCTTGGAAGAGTATACAGGCACAGCAAAGCTGAAGAAACTGATTTCTATGAATTTTTTGATATACAGGATATTAAAAGTTATATAGATGAAAAAGAGAAAGAAGATATTATCGATGATCTGATTAGATGGGAGTTAGACAACCATGGATTTAAAGAAAAACAAGGAAAATGGATAAAAAACAACTGTTTTCTTGATTTGGATAAAAAAAAGGTTTATAATGAAAAAGAGAATAATATTGCGCTGGGGTTTAATGATGGCTTTTTAACAACATATGCTTTAAGAAAGCTGTATAATTTCAGTGCTGACAGTGAAGAAGAGGGTTATGATTTTGCAAAAATGTTTATTGAAGCCGGGATAAATGTACCTAAAGAAGTGTTTGTTGGAATTTTTAAGAAGGCATTGAAATGAATGTTATTTTGTTGAATATAAAATTTCGTAAAGTTTATAAATAATTTTACAGGTGTGGTTTAATATGACTAAAAATCCAGAGCATATAGGGATAATCCTAGATGGAAACAGAAGATTTGCAAAAAAGCTGATGAAAAAGCCATGGAAAGGGCATGAACATGGTGCAAAGAAAGTAGGAAAGCTGCTTGAATGGTGCAAAGAGCTGGATGTAAAGGAACTTACACTGTATGCTTTTTCTATGCAGAACTTTAACAGGCCAAAAAGAGAGTTTAATTATCTGATGAAGATATTCAGGGAATTTTTTG
>WJKL01000071.1 GCA_014729145.1 Candidatus Woesearchaeota archaeon | reverse complement strand
CTTTATGAGAGGACAATGTACTGCTCTTTTTGATGTGCTTTTCAAGATAAAAACATTTGCAGTAGAAAAAAAATGTTTTGCTTCAGGAAACCCATATTGTGAAATAATTATAAAACCCTTGGATGATTGGGATAAGGAAGATCCGCATTTTAAACGTCAATTTGTAGAAAATACACCTTCTATTGAAAAGCTAGGAGCTAAAATATCTCCTTATATTCATACCTTAAATTAAATATGGATGCTTTTATCTTTTTTCAGAAATCTTGTCCTAAATGGTTCATCAATATTATGAAGATCAAGGACCATAGGTAAAGCGCACATCCCTACCTTAGGATAATAAGAAGCAGGCCCAATGAATTTGCATCCCAGTTTAAGATAAACTTGGATAAGTTCAGGAAAACAGACAGTTTCTCTATCAATTATATCTTCAATATCAGATCCGATGGAGTCGTCTTTCAGCTTAACTGAAATATCTTCATGAATCATTCCCTTTTTTTTAGCAAGACAATACATTTTTTGAGCATAATTAATATCGTTTGTTTCGGGGTTAGCAGAAAATATAAGGTGGGTTATATTTTTTTTTAATGAATATTGTATCATTGCTTTCCAAAGTCCCCAGATATAAAGACCTTTTCTATATTTCTTTTTAACAGACGATCTGGATGATTCAGCAAATTTATATTTATTTTTTCTTTCAAAATCAGAAAAAGAAAACAGCTTTTCTACATGTAATCCATAAGAAAGATTTTTAAAATAAGAATTTTCTTCTATTAATCTTACAGTTCCTACTACCTCTTCCCCTTTGTACGCCAGAAAATGCTGGGCAAATTCATCAAACTCATCTTTTTCAGTTTTTTCTTCATTAATTTCAATGAATTTTTCTTCAATACAATATACCTCATATCTTAATCTATATGCAAGGTCTTTTTCTTCTGCATCCTTAGCCAGCTTGAATATTCTATCTGCCATCCTTTCTTAGGACGCTTTTATTGATTTCTTTTACAGTGGTTTGTATCTGATTATATTTATTCGAAGAAAACATGTTTACAAAATCATCCCTTAGGTCCAAAGTAGGTTTTTTAAGATAATAAGCCATCAGAGCAATATCATCAGCAACAGCCGTTGGAATCCCTTTTTTTTCAACTAATTTTGTAAATTCTGTAGTATCCTTTGTAAACTCAGAAGACGTTTTACCATTGACTTTATAAGGAAGTGGATCCCATAAGAATGTAGGAAAGAGCAGCCTAATCTTGTAATTCATAAGGCTTTCTCCAAATGTTTCAGGGTCAGTTAATTCAATATTATATTTTTCAGGATTCCGTGCCCATTCTGTTCCAATATAAACCCCTGGAAATTGTATCACTGTGCTGTCTGGTCTTGTTTCAAACAAAAAATCCAATGTTTCCTGTTTTGTCTGTTCTGTTTCAAGAGGAGCAGGAAATATTATGCTGGCAACCGAAAATATGCCTGCTTTTTTTGCAGCCAGAATAGCATTTTTTTGTTGTTCTATAGTTGCTCTTTTATTTATAGATTCATCAAGGATATATTGGCTTCCTGATTCTATCCCAAAGAAAAGAGCAAAACATCCAGATTCTTTTAAAATCTTGTAGGATTCATAATCCGCTGTTCTTGCATGGCCAAAAGAATTATAATCTACATCAATATCTTTTTCTATTATTTTTTTGGCTATTTCAACAGCAGTTTTAATAGGTGTGTTTGACCCCCCATATCTAAAAGTATGAATCCCATAATTTTCTATCGCTTCTTCCATTTCATTAACTACTCTTTCAGCACTCTTCACCCTCCATCTTCCGCTTTTTATTGGCTGTATACAGAAATTACAGTTATTTGGACAGCCTCTGCTTTCATCTAGAACGATAAATTTTATTTTTTGATCTCCTTTCATAGAAGGGTATATCTCTTCATCATAAACAGGCATTGCAATATCATCAAGATTTTCAATTCTTTTGATTGGATTGATCTTGATTTTACCATCCTGCTTAAAAATAAGATTGGGTATATCTTCTAATCCTTTTCTATTCTTGGCATATTCTGCGAGATCTACAATCGTTTCTTCTCCTTCACCGTAAGCAATTGCATCAAAAGCATCAGTTCTTTTGTATATCTTTTCCCTAAACCAATCAACATGAGGGCCTCCTGCAAAAAGAAGAAGTTCAGGATATTCTTTTCTTAATTTTTCAGCTATTTGGACAGATCCAATAAATCCGTCCCCATTCCATAATTTAAATCCTACAAAATCAGCATTTAATTCATGCACTTTATCAGAAATCTCCTCTGCAATGACTGTTATTTTCTTTCTTTCAATTTCTTCTATTTCGTTTCTTTTGGAATATAGTTCCTTTAATTCATCTTCTATATTTTTTCCTCTCTCCAAACCATCCATTGTTGAAGATATTAATTCCTTTAGTTCCATTATATTTTTTTCAGGCATTTTAAATTTTTTAATAGTATCAACAGTTCCATAATCGAGAACTAATACATCATGATTTTTCCTCACTAAAGAACCAGCAAGATTTCCCATCCCATTGTCAAAAATTAAACTGCCAGGTGCAATTGGTTTCCCTGAATAATTAACTAACACTGCTTTAGACATATCTACCACACCCCTTTTTGTTATCTATACTGCATACATCATATATTAATCTTTCGATTAAATTTATCCTAAAATAAAAATATGGGATAAAACAATAATCAATTTTATCCATAAATCTATGATTAAGATAAATTTTTAAGAAAAAATTTATAAGTTTAAAATTATAAGAAGTATTTATAGTGACTCTAAAATGGCAAAGTGTATTAACTGCAGAAGAAAAATAAAAGATGAGGAACATCATATTTGCTTATCTTGTTTAAATAAAATTGTAGATGATTTGATGGAAATCGCTGGCAAGAATTAATCTATTCTAATAATTCCTTTGTTGGTTTTAAAAAATTAAGCCTGTTTACTTTAACCTCTTTTGCAGTTGAATAAAATACAGATGGGGATTCTAAAAACATTCCTTTTTCTTCATGAGTAGCTTTCTTCTCCAGCTGTTTGCATTCATCATAATTCCTAAATACACTCATTGCAATAGCTTCTCTGCTTCCTCCTGCAAAAAATATAGAATGAGGATTCTTCTTAAGCATAGAATCTATCATCTCTCCCTTAAATGAAGGAGAATGTTTTGTATGCATCAGTGTCAGAAAGTTTAGTCCAAGCTTTGCAAAATCAGGAATAATCTTTGTCCTTACAAATCCTTCCTTTATCAGCTTCTTTTTTATTTTAGATACAGTTACTCTTGTCAGGTTTACTTTAAAACTAATATCATAAGCAGACAATCCAGGATATTCAATCATTGCCAATAACACTCTTTTCTCGTTTTTGTTCAATTTCCTGTCAGGGGTTTTGATATTTTTCTTAGGCTCTTGTTTTATCTTTATGTCAAACACCTTCCTGAATAACCTAGAATAATCAATACATCTGTATATCCTGCTTAATTCAGGAAACAAGTGTATGATATTTACATCCTTTAAGACTTTTTTTGAGTTGAGCATATCCTTGAACGGCAATATCTGTTTTTCAAAATCAGCCATATTTTTTGAAACAACCATGACCATAAATTCATTTTTTGTCGAAAATGTATGAATATTTTTGACATTATATATTTTTTCTTCTAAAATAGTTTTAAATTTATCAAATGATTTGTTGAATTTACCAAAAGCAACAGTAAATAACCCTGCCCCAATTGCCTTAAAATTAGGAATATTCTTTATTGTATATATTCCTTTATCACTCAGTCTGTTTCTTATCGCAGTGACAGTGCTTCTTTTTAATTTCAGTTTCTTTGCCAATGCCAGATCACTGCTGTATGGATATCTTGTTATGCCCCATAATACCTTTTTTTCATTATTTGTAAGCCTAACCCTGTCTTTTTCTAATTTCTTTATTTTAATCTCAAGCCTTTTTGCATATTTTCTTAGCCTCTCCTGCAGCTTTTCTTTTTCTTTTTCAGCTTTTTTCCTTTCTGTGATATCTATCCCTGACATCAGCAGCAAATCTTCCTTTCCATTTTTGACAATAGTATGCCCTTTTGACAGCAGCAGAGTCATTATCGATCCGTCTTTTTTATAGACATCACATTCAAAATCAGGGCTCTCCTTCTCATCCATGCCAAAGCTTGCTTCTATTTTTTCCATAGCTATATTTCCAAGCTCTTTATCTATTATATAATCCCTAGCTGATTTACCAATAATTTCTTTTTTTTCATAGCCAAGAACTTTTAATACAGTTTCATTCACACCCACAAATTTTCCTTCTTTATCAACAATAAAATTAAGCAAAGGAGTTTTTTCATATATCTTTTTGTATTTCTTTTTGCTTTTTTTCAAAGCCTTTTCTGCTTTCTTCTCCTTAGTAACATCATGTCCTACACAAAGCAATCCGATAATCTTTCCTTCATCATCTTTTAAAGTATTATCATACCATTCAATAAGAATCTCTTTTCCGTCTTTTGTTAATATTGGATTAATATTGCCTTTTGTTTGGATATCTCCAATTGCTTTTTTAAACACATTTCTAATCTTATCATGATATCTTCCAGGAAGAAATGTATCAAACCAATCTTTTCCTTTTACTTCTTCCAGTTTATACCCTGTTAATTTTTCCATATAAGGATTGAAATTAACAATTGTTCCTTCTTTGTCTAATACAAGAATAATTGTTTGAGCTGTATTGACTATGCTCTCACAGAATTTTTTTTCTTTTTTTAGCTTTTCTTCTGTTTTATTTTTTTCTGTTATATTGTGCGCAATAACCAACACTGATTCTTTATCCCCAATCTTGAATTTATTTGCGCTTGTTTCAAAAACCAAATAATCTCCACCAGGCCCCTTAAGTCTATACCCTAAATCAATTATTTCTTCATTATTTTTTATCAGTTTCATCCAGGCATTCTGTACTTTTTCTATATCTTCAGGATGAAGTTTATCAAAGGGGTTTTTAATATCTAGATTTTCTCCAAACATTTGTTTCCATGCTTTGTTAGCCCAAAGAGTTTTTGCTTTTTCATCAACAATAGAGATTATATCATGGCAGTTGTCAAACAAAACACTAAATCTTTCTTCATCCTCTTTTAACTCTTCTTCAAAATTTTTCTTGCCACCAACATCTAAAGAATTCTTTACATCATCAAAAATATTCTTGATTTTGTCTTTCATTTATATCCAAGATACTGTTTGGTCCAAAGAAAAAAGTCCTGGAAAAATTCCAAGTAATGCCAAATCCCTCCCACCTACCCATATCCAATGTATCCATGATATATAAATTTTTTCACATTTTGACAATCAAAATGAACAAAATGTTAAAATTATTATCAAGAGCAAAAGAATTTTTGTCAAAAAGATAACTTTTAGTTAATTTTTTAGCAAATAAATAATTTTAAATATTTCAATTATCTACTAACAGAGTAAAATAATGATTATACTTTAACATGAATAAAAAAAGAATATATGATTCACTTAATTCCCAAGAAAATAGTTTATACTTTGGGGGTGTAAAATTATGTTATCAACTAAGAAAATGATAACTCCTTTGTTGGAGTTAGGGTTAAACAAATATGAAGCAAAAGTCTACTTAACATTAGTAGGAGAAGGAACATCAACAGCAAAAAATATTTCAGATATTACTGGAATACCATACGGCAAAGTATATGAGATAATTAATTCTTTATCATCTAAAGGATTTTCCACCACTCTTCCTACAAAACCAATGAAATGCAAGGCAGTCTCTCCAAAAAAAGCAATAAAAAAAGCTAAAGATAATATGGAAGAGAAATATGAAAATTTAGAAAAGCATGTTCTGGAAAAACTTGAACCCATGTTTACAGAATCAAAAAAATTTAAAGAGCCAAAAGGAGCATTCTGGATCATCAATGGAAGATCAAATGTAGTAAAGAAAATAGAAGAATTAATACAAAAAGCCGAGAAAAATATAAATATCCACTGTTCTGCAAATTCTTTATCAAGACTAATCTGGCACAAAGAGCTCCTCAAAGAAGCTAAACAAAAGGGAGTTAACATTAACATAACAGGAGTCATCAATAAAGAGATAAAAGAAGAAATAAAATCACTTGATTTCTGTGATATAAGAAAAACAAAAAAATCAGAAAACAATTATATTTCTATAGACAACAAAAAAAGCATAGTTATAGAGCCAATACCTGATGATGATAATTTTAAATACGGCAGAGATTTGGGAATATGGGTGTCCTCAGAATCCTTTACAAAGTTCATGGATGATTTTTTTAAAAAGAAATTCACTAAAGCGAGAAAAATCTTTCCCTCTTCTCAGAAGTGAATAGGGTATTTTTATTTTATAATATAAATAACATAGTTATATTTTTCAGTTTTTTTGTATACTGATGACTAAGACAAAGAATATTCTAAAGCCTCTTAATGAGCTTGGCTTGAGCAAGTATGAATCAAAAGTATATCTCACTTTGATCAGCGAAGGAATATCAACAGCAAAAGACATCTCAAACATAACTGGAATACCTTATGGAAAAGTATATGAGATAATAAATTCCCTTTCTAATAAAGGATTTTCAATGGTTCTTCCATCAAAACCAATGAAATATAAAGCAGCATCCCCTGTAGAATCCATTAAAAAAGCCAAAAACAAAGAAAAAGAAAAAATAGAAAGAATTGAAAGCAGAGTTATAAATCAGCTTGAGTCAAAATTCAAAGAAAATAAATACAAATCAAAATCTAAAAGTTATTTTTCAATAATAAATGGAAGATCTAATGTCGTAAACAAGACAGAGGAGCTTATAGCAAAGGCAAAGAAAAGCATAAATATTCAGTGTTCTGCAAACTCTCTTTCCAGGCTGGTGCTTCATAAGGATGTGCTTAAAGAAGCAGTAGAAAAAGGCATATATGTATCAATAGCAGGGGTAACAAACAAGGAAAATTTAAATGAAATAAGGTCTCTTGATTTTTGCAGCATAAAAAAGATAAATTCCTCAAAAAATAATTTTATTTCAGTTGATGGAAAAGAGTGTATGATCATTGATGCAAATCCTGATGATGACAATATAATCTACGGCAGAGATCTGGGAATATTTGCATTAAGTCCTTCTTTCACAAGATTTTTGGACAGCTTTTTCTTGGCCAATTTCAAAAAAGCAAGAGAAGTGAAATTCTAGATTTATGTAGCTGTCTGGATACTGGATGAGATGTGGGTGTTCATGTTTTCTCCATAAGAAGATAATCGTTTTATTACATTCTGTTGAATAAAAAAGCAATATAATCAATTTGAATGTAATACATTACAGATAGTTTTTGATAAGGTGGGAAAATGACTAAAAACAAAAAACATATTCTTGTGGTAGATGATGAATCTGAAGATCTTGATACTATGAAAACAATCCTTGAAAAAGAAGGATATGAAGTTACTGCTGTTTCTGATGGAACTGACGCTCTTGACAAGCTCACAGGAAACGGCTTTGACATTATCCTGATGGATATAAGGATGCCTGAACTTTCTGGATATGAATTACTAAGGATGTTAAGAGAAAAGATAAATCATCATGCAAAGATGCTGTATGTTTCTATTGTTCCGGAAAAAGAGATAGATATGACTGATGCTGATGGTTTTATCCAAAAGCCTTTCTCACCTGAATCTTTGCTGAAAGCAGTTAAAAAAGCTATGGAGGATTAAAATGAACAAATGTATAATGGTAGTTGATGACGAGCCTGACAACATAACAACAGTGCAGGCGGTTCTTGAGGCAAATAAATACAAGGTGATAAGTGCATCAAACGGAGACGAATGCCTGGAAAAGATAAAATCAGGAGAAAAGCCAGATCTTGTGCTTATGGACATCATGATGCCTGGGACTCCAGTATCAAAGATAATTCCTAAACTGGGGGATGTAAAGGTCGCATATCTTAGTGTTGTAAGAACCTCTGAAGCAGAGAAAGAGGATCTGATGAAATCCAAAAATATAGTAGGATTTATCCAGAAGCCTTTTGACGTTGATGAACTTCTGGAAAAAGTGAACAAACTTGTTGAAAAATAATCTACGATAGAACAGACAAAATAAAATGGACATAAAGACTGAGCTTGAAGAGAATAAGACTTTGCTTCTGATAATGCCTAGTGTCAATTATAATGATACAATAGTTGATACACTGAAAGAGCTTTCAGGTAAAAGTGTATGTTATGTAACTCTGAACAAGACATACAGTTCTTTAACAGAGCTTTTTAAGAAGAAGGGCATAGATACAAGCAATACGGTCTTTATCGATACAATATCAAAGACAATAAAGGATGTTCCTGACCAGACAAAAGGATGTTATTTTATATCTTCTCCAGGAGCACTGACAGAGATATCAGTAGCAGTATCAAAGCTTCTTAACCATGATTTTGAATATCTGGTATTTGATTCATTGACAAACCTTCTTATATATCAGGATAAAGATCCAGTTGCACAGTTTCTTTCAAATCTTGCAAACAAGATAAGGGATACAGATACAAAAGCTGTTTTTTATGTGTTAAGTGTAAAAGCACAGGATGAGCTGATAAAAGAAACAGAGATGTTTGTTGATAAGGTTGTTGAGATAAAAGAAAAAGAGAAGGAGGGAAAATAAGATGAAAAGATATGTTATTTTAATTATGATATTTACAGCATTATTTGCTGCAGGGTGTTCTTCTGAAAAAGAGGCAGATTCTTCAGATATAACTGGTTCTGCTGTAAGCCCCTATCAAGGTAAAAAAATATTGTATATAGATTCTTACCATCAAAGTTATGAATGGAGCAAAGAAATAACCAATGGAATAAAAACAACTTTAGAAGGAAAAGGAATTGAATTAAAAATACATTCATTGGATACAAAAAACAATCCTTCTGAAGAATTCAAACAACAAGCAGCACTAGAAGCAAAAAATATAATTGAAGAATTTCAACCAGATGTGCTTATAGTTTCTGATGATAATGCTATGAAATACATTGTTCAAGAATATTATAAAGATGCAGAACTTCCTGTTGTTTTCTGCGGAGTAAATTGGGATGCTTCTGGATATGATGCACCTTATTCAAATACTGCAGGAATGGTGGAAGTTGTTTTGATAGACAAAGCAATTGAAGAAGTATCTAAACACGCAAACGGGAATAGAGTGGGATTTCTTACAGGTGATCTTTTAAGTGAGCATAAAAATGCAGAATATTTTGTAAAATATCTAGATATCAATTTACAAGAAACTTCTTTTGTAAAAAACTTTGAAGAGTGGAAAAATGCATTCTTAGATTTACAAGAAAAAGTTGATATAATTATAATGGGTGTTCCAGCAGGAATTGAAAATTTTAATGAACAAGAAGCAGAAGACTTTATTTTAGAAAACGTAAAAATACCTATTGTAATAGAGCATGATTGGCTTATCCAATATGCTCTTCTCTCATATAGTAAAATAGCAAAAGAACAAGGAGAGTGGTCTGCTGAAACTGCATTGAGGATACTTGATGGAGAAAATGCAGGAGATATTCCTGTTGTGCAGAATAAAAAAGGAAAAATAGCCTTGAACCTAAAAATGGCAGAAAAACTTGGGATAACTTTTTCTCCTGAACTTCTTAAGAACGCTGAGACAATCTATAAAACATGAATGATGGGAAAAAACACAGAATACATCCAATAAAGAACAAGATTCTTGTAAGTTTGACAGTCTTGTTTTTTATGTTTTTTCTTGCTTCTTTTTTCTCTTATTATCAACTTAGTGAGATAAGGTCTTCTTCTGAAAGATTGCCTGAAATTAGCGAGCTTATGATTGTTCTTCATGATCTGTCTGTCAAATCAAAGAATCTAGAATCTAATCTTGAAAAGATCAATATAGCAAAATTTTCGCAATATGAAGAGAATTTAATGAAGACAATAGATGGAATAAAAAATGATGCGAAAGTTATTGAAAACATGTCTTTTGTAGAAAACAAAGTATATATAGATGAACTTATTAAAAATACAGAAGAACTTGAACTATTAATGTTTTCTGAAGAAAAACAAAAACAGCTTAATGAAAATGAGATTTTTTTACAAGCATATTCTCTTTTTAATGGGATTGAAATATCTATAGAAGGGATGTTTTCTTATCTAAAGAAGGAGCTGAACACGATATCTGTTGAACAGCATGAAAAAATAAGCAAATCTTTGAGGAACTATCTTATCATACAGTTTGTCATATTCGTGGTTGTAGTTGCTGGATCTTTTGTATTTTTATCAAAAATAACCTCCCCTATAAAAAAGCTTTACAAAACAACGCAACAGCTGGAAAAAGGTAATTTTAATGCAAGAGCAGACATCAAGACAGGAGATGAGTTGGAAGATCTGGGAAATACCTTAAACAAGGCAATAGAAACATTGGGAAAGACAGATGCAGAAAGAAAACAGATAGACAAGGCAAAGACAGAATTTATGTCAATAACATCTCACGAATTAAGAAGCCCGATGACTCCTATGAGGGCACAGCTCCAGATGCTTCTTGGAGAGTATTATGGAAAACTCAACAAAAAACAGAAAAATTCAATAGATATTGTCTTGAGAAATACAACAAGGCTTGACAACATTATCCAGGATTTCCTGGAGATATCCAGGATAGAAGCAGCCAGGTTAAAGTTCAAATTTAAAAGAACGAATCTTAAAGAACATATAGAAAGGCTTGTTGAGGAGATGAAAGGGTTTATGCCTGAAAAGAAGATAAAAATAGAGGCAAAGATAAAGAAGCTTCCCACTATTGATGTTGACCCTGACAGGACAATGCAGGTGTTGAGAAATCTGATAAATAATGCAAAAAAATTCTCTCCAGAGAACAGCAAGATAGTAATCACAGCTGAAAAGAAAAATAATATGATTGAATTCTCTGTAAAAGATCAGGGAATAGGGATCTCCCCAGAAGACCAAAGAAAATTGTTTGAGCCATTTTTCCAGGCAGAACAAACAATGTACAGAGAACATGGAGGAACAGGACTTGGGCTGGCGATATGCAAGGGTATAATTGAGGCGCAGAACGGAAGGATATGGATCGAAAGCCAGAAAGGAAAAGGAACAACATTCTTTTTTACAGTTCCATTAAAGCCTGTAAAAGAGATAAAATCTATCAAGCTTCTTTTTTCAGAAGGCCAGAACCATGAAAAGGAGTTAAAGAAACTTTTTGTTGAATATCTTGGACCTTTGGGAGAACATGAGTTTGAAAAACTCCGGAATAACCTTAATTATGAAAATATAAATGCCTATATCTTAGACCTAAAGAAAAAATCTATCCTTTCAGAGGAAAAGATAAAGAGATTAGATTCTGCTCTGCTTTCAATATTTAATATCAAAAGAAAAACAAGTATTACCCAAGAGGTAAAAAAGAAATATATTGAAATCCTGGGGCCTTTAGGTGGTAAAAGGATTGATTCATTCAAGAAGATAGACTCTAAAAATATACTTGGAGATATAAATTATCTTGAAAAAAAGAAGATAATAGACGCTGTTGAAGCAAGCAGATTAAGGGATTATATGATTCATCTGTTCAATCACAATTAAAAAAAGAAATAAAGGAACAAAAAAACAAAGAAAAAAACAAAAGGTGATATAGATCAAAAAACTTCAGACAAGGCTTATAATAGTGCTGGTATCTCTTTCATTATTTTTCTCTGTTGTACTTGGAGTTATATTCTATTCTTCATCATATGATATAATTGAAAAAGATACACATTCAATGCTTATCTCAACTGCAAACTCAAGAGAGAAAAACATAGAGCTGTTTCTTGACGAGCAGAAGGAAAAGCTTACACTTCTTGCTCAGGAACCTTTGATCATTGAATTTATAAAGGCCTCAAAACAGGACAAAGATTATGATGGGCTTTATGAAGAGGTACTTAAAAGGATAAAAAAAATAAACAAAGGGACAGGTATATTCAGCACAGAGGGGATTATACTTGCGGCTGAAAATACTCCTCCTGGAACAGACTATTCTGACTATCCTTATTTCATCAAAAAACAAGAAGGGTTTTTCTTTGACACTTATTATGATAAAGAAAGAAAATCAATATGGCTTGGTGTTTTGACGCAGATAAAGGATGAAGAAGGAAAAAACATAGGGGTAATCGGTTTTGATATAGACACTGAAAAACTTGAGGATATTGTTCTTGACAAATCAGGATTAGGGGAAACAGGAGAATCTCTGCTTGGAAAAAAAGATGAAGATGGAGATATAGATATATTCACAAAGACAAGATTTGATGTTGAAGATTCTGCAATACATAAGATATCCAAAAAGAAAAAAGATATACCTATAGTGATGGTGATGGATAAAAAAGAGGGGTTTTTTGAAGACACTGTTGATTACAGAGGAGAAAAAGTGCTTGCAGCAACCAATTATATAGAAGAAGTTGACTGGGGTCTTGTCACAAAGGTAGACAGAGAAGAGGCTTTTAGTGACCTGGACAGTTTAAGGAACAAAGCAGTTCTTTTGACAATATTTATGGTCTTTTCAGGAATAATCATCTCGATATTCATCTCAAAATCAATATCATATCCTATAAAAAAGATAGCAAAGTCTGTAGAGGAGGTAAGCAAGGGGAATTTTGATGAAAAGATAGAAGACAGCAGTATAAAGGAGATACAGGTCCTTGTTAAAGCTCTTAATAGAGTGATGAAAACTATGAAGCTTGCTGTACTTGAAAAACAGGAAAAACAGGAAAAAAAGCAGAGTAAAAATAATTCATCAAAAGATAAAAAAATAAAATAATAACACAAAATAATAAAACAAAATAAAAAAATGAATCTAAAATATATAATTACTATTGCATTTGTAATTGTGGCGATAATTGGAAGTGTTGCAGGAACCTCAATCTATTATTCAAAGTCAAGCCAGCTGCTGAAGTCAGAAGTATCCAACCATCTGGAGACAACTGCGGTATCAAGGGCGAACAATATAGCAACTTTGCTTGAGAAATATAAAGAGCTTATTTCCATAACTATTGAGGACCCTGATCTTAAAATACTTTTAAGCAAGACAAAAGATGATGAAGATTATAATTTATGGCTGGAAGATGTTGGGGAGGATCTTGATTCAAATATAGATGCCTATAAAGGTGTCAAAAAGATATTTATCCTTGATAAAGACAGCACTGTAGTATATTCCACTGAAAAAAGCGAGATAGATTCTGTAAAAGAAAATATGATCAGAGATGTGATTACAGAAGGAAAATATCTTACTAAAACATATTGTGATAAAGAAAATATTGTTCCTTGTTTTTCAATGGGGTTTCCTGCTTACAGCTCTTCTGGAGAGATTCTTGGTGCTGTGATAATGGAGATAACAATAGATGAACTAACTCAAATAGCCTCTGAAAAAACAGGATTGAAGCAGACAGGCGATGTTTATCTTACAGACAGTGAAGGTTATATGATAACCCCTGCAAGATTTATAAATGAAAATGAAAATTTTATGGAACAAAAAGTAGGCAAAGAAGCATTGGAATATATTGGTGAATCAAACCCTGATAAAGAATATATCATAGATGTTTATGAAGATTACAGGGGTGTTAATGTCTTTGGAACACACACCTCTATAGAAAACACAGAATGGGTTCTTTTAGCTGAGATAGATGAATCAGAAGCCCTGGGTGATTTTAGAAAAGAATTGATAAAGACATCTTTTGGGATAATATTTTTTATATCTTTGTTTGTAGGTAGTGTAGGTTATGTTTTATCAAGAAAAATATCATCTCCAATCAAAAAACTTACAAAAAAAGTAGACAG
>WJKL01000070.1 GCA_014729145.1 Candidatus Woesearchaeota archaeon | reverse complement strand
AATACTATCAATGTTTCTGGAGAATCAGAACTTACAGTTGATCCAGATGAAGCAGAGGTATGGGCTGGTATCTCTATAGTGGAGTTAACAGCAGAAGAAGCGCAGTCAGAAGCTAATGAAGTGATTAATAATATAATAGACGGCCTGAGATACAAAGGAATTTCAGAGGAAGATATTGAGACAGAAAGGCTGAATCTTTACGAAGAGAAAAGATATGAGGATGGAGAATATAAGGTTGTTGGATGGAGAGCTTCACAGACATTGAAGATATCTACAGAGGATTTGGATAAGGTTGGAGAGATAGTTGATGTTTGTGTTGAGAACGGAGCTAATCAGATAAACAGGATCAACTTTGGATTAAGCGAAGAGAAAGAGCAGGAATACAAGAAAGAAGCTTTGGCAAAAGCTGCTTCAAATGCAAAAGCAAAAGCAGTGACTATTGCAGAGAGCTTAGGAGTGAAATTAGGAGAAGTGAAGACTGTGTCAGAGGCTCAGCATTATTACAGACCTTACGGATATATGATGGAGACAACAGTTGGAGCAAAAGCTGTAGAAGAAGCTGCTCAAGTCATGCCTCAGAAAGTAGATATTACAGGACAGATAAATCTTGTCTATAATGTAAGATAATTATCTTATTTTTTTTATTTTTTTTCTGAATTCTTTACAGCTGTCAAGAAAAATACTTTTCCCCAGCTCATTGCCAGGATGAGAAATATTATACTTAATATTAAAAAAGGCATCAGTGCATATAACAATCTATAGACTATGGCTGCAGACAGCAATACTGCAAGAAAAATAATCATATAGCTGAAGAACAATATCTCTGGTTTTTTATAAGCAATCTTTAGAGTGTGTTTTAGGAATTCTTTGATTTTTTTGGGTTTGTATTTACGGATCAATCCAAATGAAATATAGGCAAGATAGGTTATTACTATAAAAAAGATTGTTGTAATGAATGCTGTCAATTGATTATTTCCTGTGTATGTTGACAACCTTAAGAAGAATCCAATTAACAGAGCACCTAAAAAACTGAAGAAAAGAAAGGAAATTCCAAACATCAGCCAGTATATTTTAAATGAAGAACTTTTATTTACTATAAGATTTGCAATGTTCCAGTTTATCCCGTTTATGATCATGTAAGACAAGAATAAAAGCAAGCCAAATACTATAAGATAATTTACTATATTGCTATAGGCTGTTTCGACAGATTCAAGCTCTTCCAAAGCCATATATGATTCTGCAGACGCAACTGTTGTTGTGTTTGACAGGCTTTCCAAAGGCTCTACCATCTTTTCTATCTCTTCACCTATATTTGCAGAATAATTAAGCAGAAGCAAAGATATAACAAGAAGGAAGATCACATGTGTTATTAATAATATTGAAAAATATCTTTTTTTCTTTTTGATTAGTTTAAATGATTCTTTTAATGATGATAGAATTGGGTTTTGGCTGGGTTTCATATGTCATCATGATTCTGTTTGAATTTGCGAAATTAATTCATAATATTTATCAATGTCTTCTTGTGTAGCTGTTCCTTCAGCTATTATCTCTCCTTGTTCATTTCTTTTGATATATTCAAATGATCCGTCTGGATTTACTTGAGTAATTTCTGCGTTTTCTGTTAAAATGAACCCTCTACTCGGTCCAGGTGTTGCTATATTTACAATGTTTCCTATCCTGATTATCCCTTCTGGCCTTACATTCAAATAAATCGGATCTATCTCCTGGGCAAGGCCTTGGTAAGTAACTGTATCTTGGGGAACTGAGTCTTCACAGCTGAAGCCCTGCTCTGGGAAATGCCTTAACTGAAGCTTGAGTGTCCATGCTCTTCCAGATGTTCTTGTGGAGGTTCTTCTGTATATTATCTCATATTCTGCGCAGTTTTGGACTGTCTGCCCGTTGATGCTGCAGGTTGAACTTGCAAGAGGATTGTCAAACCTAAGTATGAGCCCATTTAATTCTACTCCTGCATCTGTATTACTCCAAGTCGTATCTTCTGCTGTCCTGTACTGGTTCCCTATATCATCTTCATCTGTATCTATGAAATATACAGAGTAATAATTATCATATTCTATATCTGCTCCTGGAATAAATTCAGTTTCACTTCTTATCAGATTTGCTGAACTTGCTCTTTCCCTTATATCAATACTAGGGAGATCCCTGTAAAAATGGGATTCTGATATTGAATCAAGCAGTTTTATCGGCCTTGAATAATTAACCCATCTGTTTGGGCTTGTAGGGTCAGGCGGATAAACATCATAAACTGTTTTAATAGTTGTTCCATAGCCGTTCTTAAGCTCAGCATAAAGACAGTGTTTTTCTCCCTGGTTATAGACAGGAATGGAATCAATAGTCAAAGGCTCATCTTTATAGAATGTCTTTTCTCTGCAGTCAACAAGCTGGCCGTCTTTCTGGCATTTGATATTTCCAAAGTAGGCTCTGCCTCTTTTTTCCCAGACCAAGCCTCCTGCATCACAGATGAACTTTCCAGTTGACTGGTCAAACCTGCAGGCAAATATATCTCTTACAGTTGCATCTTCTATCGGTGAATAGAAAACACCCTGTCTTTGGTTTATCCTGTTTTCTTCAGGTATACATTTCTCTGCCTCATCAGGGTCATTTACATTTATTGTTATCTTTACATTGTCAAATCTGTAAGGCTGTGTAACAACAACATGCTCGCTTTTGTCTTCAAGAATGCCCTGGGAAAGTCTTCCTCCTGTATAAACAGTGTATGTTGGTCCTGGAGATTCCTGGTTGTAAAGGTCAGATGTTGCTGCTGATGCATATGAAGCACAGTCGCATCCTCCTGGAGCAAGATCTGATCCTGTATCGATGCATTTTACTCCATCGTAACTTGCAAGTTCATGGTCAGTTATACAAGACAGCTGAACAGAGTAGCTGTCAATATCACAGCCTGGTGTTATGGTCCATGCTATCCTGTATTCATAGGTTGCTAATTCTGTATCCGGGTCCCAGGCAAGATATTCCCTGTCTGCCAGCAATGCTCCTGCACTTGTATGATAAGCAATAGTGTATGCTGCATCCATAAAACCTTCGAGATCCCATCCCCAGTCTGCGTTGATTGAAGCTAAACAAATCTTTTCAGCGATCGCTCCTTCTCCTATACCTATATAATCTCTTAAAGCTGCGCTGTTATAATCAGCCAGTAGATCATTTGTGGATTCCTGGACACCTCCAAAAATAGAATCTGTTCCTGCTCTGATTGTATCGCCTATCTCAAGGCTTTTTCCTGTTCCTGTCCATGGAAGGCAGCCCTCGCTTGCCTGTGTTATTATCCTGGCAAGCCATTT
>WJKL01000069.1 GCA_014729145.1 Candidatus Woesearchaeota archaeon | reverse complement strand
GGTATACATCAATGCGTATTTAATGTCGTCTTCCTCTACTTTTTGGTTGCCTCTCCACCAGCTTAGCGCTTTACTATACGCATATAATGAAGAGATTGTTCTGGCTCCCAAGCCGTTTCCAGTTTCTTTGCAGATATTCATATCATTATTGTAGTATCTGCAGTCTTTGCACAGAGGTCCAGGAGATTTTTTCATTGCATGCCCCTTTGTTTTTCTCTGTATATCTTTTCCTGCCTTATCGCATGATAATGATTCTGCCAAAAAATGAGCTACTTTGTTCATTAATTCTGATTCAATATATGTGTTAAAGTATATCTCTTTTCTTGCATTCATGATATCCTCGCTGGTTATGCTTCTAGGAGGTTGGATTATCTTGTCTTCAAGAGATCTTATTTTGTTGTTTCTTGAGGATGTGTAGAACTCTATAAAATAAGGATCAAGCTCTGCTTTTATTATCCCTATATCAAACCTGTCAAGAAACGGCGGAGTCATCTCATACGTTCCTGGGTCTATCCCATTTGCTGTTGCAAACAGCGGGCCCTGGGTTGCTTTTATTTTCTTGTCATTGTAAGTTGCCCATCCGTTGTCTAAGATTCTTAACAATAATGAGGACTTTGAAGGGGGCATTCTGTTAACCTCATCTATAATTCTTCCGGGAGAAGTCATGAATTTTCTTACTCCTATCTTCTCTTTATGATCTATAAAAGATGATAATGATATATATGCAAGCATCTTCTCTTCTGTCAGCTCTGGATTCCCCTGTATAGTTGCTTCCTGGATCTCAGACATGGGAATATTGTACATTCCTGAAATCACAAATTCAGAAGCAGATGTTTTTCCGCTTCCAGGAGGTCCAAAAGAAATTAAAGATGTATTCTGAAGCAGAGCAGTGATTATTGTAAATGTTAAGTTAGGATTATAAGCTTCTTTTGCTAGTTTAATGGTGCACTCTCCTGCATCATCAATAGGTTCTTCTTCTTCAATATTGAATTTTAAGCTTATATCAGAATCTATAAGAAACCCTGAATCCTGTAGATAGTAGTGAAATTCCTTGAACTTTGAAGGATCAACTTTTGATGTGCTTTGATTATTGTAATGTGGTTTTGGCTTTTTTACTTTAACTTCAGGTTTTTTTATCCTAGACCTTGTATCATCTATTATCTTTACTCCTTTTCTTTTTAGTCTTTCTTTTATCCTTCTTGCTTCTTTTTGAGCTTCTTCAGTCAATACCATTTGCTAAAGCCCCTTCTATTGAATCATAATCTATTGAATCTTGGATTGCTGTTTTCTTGTTTTTGATTAGGAAAGCAAGTTCTCTTTTGATTTCCTGGAATCCGACTGTGTTATTTATCTCGTCAATTTTTGCTAGTTGAGCCTGGTAATCGTTTCTTAAATCAAATACTTGCTTTAGATCATCCCATCTAAATGCTTCTGCTTTTACTTTAGAGCATATGTTGGTAATTTCTCTTCCAGAAACATGATAATCAAAAGCAATTTTTCCTAATGTATTTAATTCGCTTTCTTTTAGTTTTATATAATCTGCCTGAATAGCATCTTCCAGCTTATACTTGAACAATACTGCTTTTTGGTTTTGTGTTTTTGCCCCTTCCCAAACATAAGGATAAAACCTGTCTCTTATTGCCGGCTTTAGCTTTAGATATTCGTTTGTTGTGGCTAATATCATGTAGTTGCCTTTATTGATGTATTGTCCCTGAAGAAATTTTTGGAATTCTTTAATAATATCTGTGTTTGAGCTGTCTCTCCCTGTTCCTTTTTCTTCTAATATCTGGTCTATTTCATCCTGCCATATCAGATAAAGCGTGTCGCTGTTTGATATCTGTTTAAATTGACTTTTTAATTTCTGTATGCTTCCATCTACATAGGATGATTCAAATTCAAAAAAAGTAACCTTTAGATTGCTGCCTAATGTTTTATTAATATTCGTTGCATAGTCTATTAGATATTTACAGACCTCTCCTTTTCCCTCACCTTTCTTGCCCTCAATCAATATCTTTTGCTGGAATTTTTCCTTGGCTGTCATAGGATTTTTTCCTTGTTTTTTATTGTACAAGAACAAGCACCTTATCATTCTTTCAAGATCTGTAATAATCTTTTGATTTCCTATTATTCTGTCTTTTGAAAGTATGTCTTCTATAACAAGATTTTGAAAAGGAGTATAGAATTGTTCTGTCTCTCTTTCTTCAATTCTTTTGCTGCTTTTTCCATTCTTAGGAAGGATTATTGGCTTTAGCCCGTCTACCTGATATGGCCCTATTTTCCATTTTATCTCCTGTATCTTTTGGTAAACAGCATTATTTATCTTTGATTTTATTTTTTTGTTAACATTGTTTGAATATCCAACAAAATATTCTTTCATTGATTCAAGAGGATTTTTTTTTGATGAAATACAATATTCTGCCACTCCTTCTAATGCCCGTCTTACAGTTGCATAACTTGTTTCCCCCCACTTGAAAGAAACATTGTCAAAATTTTTTATTGGCTCAAGATTTTGAGAATGTGTCTGAATATTGTTCTCTAATGCTGATTCCAAGTCATTTAATACTGTTTTTGAGGCTATAGTAGCTGAGTAGGCTGCCAAAAGATTATCCTTAGAGCCTGTCAAGTTTAATAAAGAATCATGTTTGAACTGTCCTTCAACACATCCTACCGCTGAACTGAATAGGCGGCTGTAGTTATTAACAACATCTGATAATTCTTTGATATTTTCTTTTTTTCCTGCAGACTGTACAGTGTTTTTTATTACACTAAAAAGAGACCTGTATTTATTAGAATTTATTCTTTGTGCATATTCCCATTGATCCTTGTCTATTGTGTATTCCATTTTAGTCCTCTATTTAGCTGATAGATTAAATTCAAAAAAGGAAAAAAATTTATTCGTAAAATGCGGTTTCTAATTGTTTCTTAAAATCCTCTACTCTTTCTCTCTTGTAAGTCTTCATCTTGTCATTGACGTTTTTGACGGTTTTCCTTCCCATCTCACTTACTGCTCCTCCGACTCCTTCTTGCATTTTATCAGTCATCTTCTTCAAGATGTACGTTGCTGCTTGTCCTGCAGGAATTCCTGCTACATTAACTTGATATGCAATTTTCTGGGCATACTGTACATCCATCATATGGTTTCCAATCAATACTGTATCTTTCTTGGTTCTAACGAAATTTTCTAAAGTCTTAATACCTGCATTCAAATCTCTTAATGTTTCTTTGGTTCCGTTGATTGTTGCTTCTCTTAATTGGATTTGCTGAGAGGTTAGATCATACTCAGCTTTGATTCCAAGCATATCATCTACAACTTTATCTTGAAAATTATACAGCCTGTCCCTTTCATTCAAGTAATCAGAATACTTTGCATTAAGATCCATTCTTTTCTTGATAAGTTTCTTGCTTCCTTTGTTTTTGCTTTGATTTATTTCATCTATTTCTCCTTTTGTCTGCTCAATCTTTGCATCATAATCTGCAATATCTGAAGAAGTTAAATCATCTACATCTTTGAATATCCTTCCTTTTTCTCCTAAATCCCTGTATAGTGTCTTTAATCCGCCTTTGCCGTTTTGGCTTTTAATCTTTTCAGATATATTGTCCATAACAGTGGTTAGCCTTGTATCCTCTTTTACATATTGAGGAAGGTTATCATATAGCTCCTGATAGAATCTGCTTCCCTTGGAAGAGTATCCTTTT
>WJKL01000068.1 GCA_014729145.1 Candidatus Woesearchaeota archaeon | reverse complement strand
CCATAAATGCCTCAACTCTAAATTTAAATTGAGGATATTTTGCAGGAACATTCTCAAGCACAGGATCCAATCCCATGCACGCAATACTTCCTGTTTTTTCTGTTGCTTGTCTTAGTTTATCATTAAAATCCATTTTTCATCACCTTTATTTATTATCGCTGTCCCCTGGCTGAAGACCTACTGTTAATTCAGGCTTTAAGTTATATTCTTTCTCAAGCCTCTGGGCTAATTCTTCTTTTAGGTCAAGATAACCTACATTCAAAATCTTTTGAGCTTTTGCTATTGTTTTTTCATCTCCGTAAAGATTAGCCAATGTTTCGAATCCTGCTTTGCTTCTCAGCATATCTTCAGCCCATGTTTGCTTATCTTCCATCCTTTTATTCAAGGAATTATAGACTTCTTTGCTTATAACATCTTTGTCTTGAAGATATTGCCAGGCATGCTCATCAAGAGGAACAACAGAATGGCTTTCTAAACCTAATTCCTTCATCACTTCCACACCATCCTCCATCCTGTCAACATAAAAGAATATATGCTTTATCTCTCCTCCTGCTTGATTTATCGCAGGCACCCATTTATCTCTTGGAGAGCTTCCTTCATTATTCAGATCAGCAACATGGATCACATGCTTCTTTTTCATGTCAACTCCAAGCAATTTGCCGTTTTTATATATCTTTGCATGAGGCAGCCCAAGATCATAAGCAACAGGATTTGAAAAATCCCAGTCTCTTGATTCTCCGCCAGATATTATATAATCTGGTTCACCTTCTTTTATTCCAAGAGTCTTTCTTATCATAACAGCCATATCTTGTATTGCCTGTACATAATCTTCTCCATTTTTCTCAACAACAACACTTTGGATATAATAAGGACCTATCTGCCCGGAAGTATAAGGAAAAAATGTTTCAGTAAACTGAAAACCATTATTTCTTACTAAAGCATCTAGATTTACTTCTTGCATACGTACATCTTCTTCCATAATTAACCACCCTCTATAGTTTATTTAATAGTATTTAACCTAAATATTATATATATTTAGCTAATTTTTGTCGTCTCAAACTCAGGACGAATCAACAAGATAATCAATAGCTCTTATCATATTTGATGTTGTATAATCTTTTGGGTCAAAATCTTTCATCCTTTCTTCTATCACTTCTTCCTTTGTCTTCTCTGCTTCATGTTTTAGATGAAAAAAACCACTATTTTGAATTAAAAATTTATCCTTTCCAAATTCAACAGCAGATTTTACTGCATGATAACAGTTGATATTTTCTTCAAACCCGCATCCAGCAAGCCTTCTTTTTATCATACTGTTAAAATCATTTCCACTGCATTTGTCCTCTCTGTCATAGTTCATGAAGAAAAAAGATTCAAGAACAAACCTCTGCATCTCTGCATTTAATTTCTTGACTTCCTGTATATATTCTTTCTTATCTTCACCCAATTCTTTTCCTGAAACAAAAGCATCATATTCTGCTCCGTGAACAGAATGAATTGATTTAAGCTCTTCGGCTTTATTCTTTATCTCTTCTGCAAAAGGACTTAGGTATACATCTCCTTTTAACCTGCTTATATATCTTTCAATTCCCTCTACATCTCTTGTATAAGGAGCATCACATAACTCACACCTTAATTTATCATCTTCAACGTAGAATCTGCTTGGGGTTCCATTATATCTTGATTCACACATCTCATTTAAACAGACTATTGCTTTGAATTTCTCTTGAACAGAATGATCTCTTATTATATTGAAAGTTACACCAGGGGAAAATTTAACAACCATCTTCACAAGATTGTCATCAATTTTTCCGTCTATTACCTTGATGACATCTTTTTTCTTTGTCCCTTTGAGATTATAACCTGCAACAACCTGATAACCTTCATCAACAAAATTAAATGAATCCTCTATATCTCTCGCTTTTCCTGCAGGAATATGATCAAGAACAAACCCTTTTTTTATTGAATCCACCAGCTTAGAGCTTAAGTTCTTTTTTTTATTTATTATATCCAAAGAAATCCTGTTATTGGCTTTTAGGACTTTGTTTTCAATTTTTTCTGTCATCCTAAAAAAATAAGTAAAAGATAATCTTATAAAAATATTTACCTACTCTAATATCTATTTAGAATTAAATTCCTCATCAACTGCTTTCATATAATCCTTCACCCTTCCTAAAACAGAAGGTATAAGGAACTTCTCTAACTTTTCTTCCATTATCTCATTCAAAGAAAGATTCTCCATTACTCTGTAATTATTAGCAACCTTTTCAACCAAGAAAATATCTCTCAACCTTTTCAACTGCCTTCTTATGTTAGAGGATGCAACTCCTAATACAGGAAGTTTTTTTGCCTTCCTTATATCTATCACTTTTTCTCTTATCTCTTCACTGCTCATCTCTCCCCTGTTCTTCAATAAAGTATAAAGAATATCTACAACAACATCCCTTGAATCTCCTGGCTGCAATATCCCTATGCTCAAGCACAGCTTTCTTACAAGATCCCTGTCTTTAAGATTGGGTTTCTCATAACGCCTAAATGTTATTTCAGATAAAGGATCATCTTTTGATATCTTTCCCATAAAATTTATAAGAAATAATAAGTATTTAAAAGTTTTGATAAAAAATTTCAAGCTTTATCAAAAGCTATCCTAAATTCATAATCTTTTATCTTTGCTTTATCAGTAAATTCATGCTTTCTTGCAGCTTTTTCATCTGTGATCCTTATGTTGTCTGCACCGCATTTAAGCTTTATCTGATCTTTCCAAATTCCAAGACTTTCAACAAGATCCTCATCCACTCCAACAAACAAGACAATCTTGTCCTGCTTCTCCAGCCCTGCTTTCTTTCTCAAAGATTGTACTCTTCTCATAACCTCTCTTGAATATCCTTCTGCCTCAAGCTCATCATCCATCGAAGAGTCAGCATATACAAGTCCTCCTTTTATCTCTGCCTCTGCATAAGGCTCAGGAACATCTCTTTCTATTATCAGATGGTCTCTTGTAAGAACCGCTTTCTCTCCATCCAGTTCAAATTCATATTTCCCCTCTTCCCTTATCTTGTTTAAGATAGTATCTGCGCTGTGTGTGGAGATATGTGCTATGACTTTGCTCGATTTTTTCTCAAATTCAGGCCCTATCTTGCCGTAATCTGCCTTTACTTTTTCCTTTACTCCTGGCAGGCTTTCCTGCACATTAAGCTCTTTTGTGTTTGTCTGTGTTTTTATGATATTATCCAGCTTTTCTACTGCCTCTACAATCTCTTTGTCTTTGCTCACTACAATAGCCTCCTTTAACGGCCATCTTAACCCCTGCTGAAGCTTCTCTCTTGCATATAATATTCCCTGGATAACATCTTTTACAATATCTATATTATTCTCAAGTTCCTCATCAATCATCTTCTCATCAGCTTCTGGCCAGCTGCAAAGATGGATACTTTCTTTCTTTAGATTGAATTCTTCCTTAAGATTAAGATATATCTTTTCTGTTGCAAAAGGTGCGATAGTAGAAAATAATTTTAAACAGCCCATCAGAACATTATATAATGTAAATGCAACAATCTCTTTCTCCTGTTTGTCTCCTAATGAAGATTTCTCTCTGACCAGCTGGATATATGTTCTTGACAGCTCTAAAAATAGCTCTTCAATTGCAGCGGGAACCTCGTTCAGCTCAAAATTCTCAAAAAATCCGGTAACTTTATTTATTGTGCTGTTTAATTTTGAAAAGATATATCTTTCTTCCACAGAAAGCACATCTTTCATCAATATCTCGTCAAACTTTACAGGGTTTCCTGCCTCTTTTGCAACATCGACTAAAAATTTATGAAGATTCCAAAGCACCATAATATTTCCGTGTTTTAATCTCATGTCTTCAAAATTATAATTAAGGTCTTCTCCTGGATTTGCCCCGCCTATTGAATAATATCTGAATGTGTCTGCTCCGTATTTGTCAACAACCTCTCCAGGAAGGATATAATTTCCAAGGGACTTGCTCATCTTTCTTCCTTTTGCATCATTGACAAAGCCGTGCATATAAACAGCTTTATATGAGGGCTTGTTCATAGCCACCATCGAATTTACAAAAAGCAGGTTAAACCATCCTCTGATCTGGTCCTTTCCTTCCAGGATAAAATCAGCTGGAAAAAGCTTCTTGAACCTGTCTTTGTCAGTAGGATAATCAAGGCATGTCCAGGAATTTGTACCAGCATCGACCCATACATCAAGTATATCTGGAACTCTTTTCATCATCGTGTCACATTTCCTGCATTTAATCTCAACATCATCTATCCATGGGATATGCAGGTCTTTTGGCTTTTTTCCTCCCAGCTTCTCAAGCTCTTTGACGCTTCCAACAACGATATAATCATCACATTTGTCGCATCTCCATATCGGGACAGGACATCCCCAATATCTCTGCCTTGTCACTGAATTATCTCTCAGATTGTTAAGCCAGTCATCAAACTGCCTGCTTCCAGCCCAGTCAGGCTCCCATTTGACTTTCTTGTTAAGTTCTCTCATCTTTTCTTTCAAATCTTCAATCTTAAAGAACCACTGCTTTGTTGTTCTGAAAACAACAGGAGAATGACATCTCCAGCAGTGTGCATATTCATGCTCTACTGGTGTTGATTCCACCAATACTTTCTTTTTCTTGAAATCTTCGATAAATTTCTTGTCGTCCTTCTTTGCGGTCATTCCTTTGTATTTTCCCATCTCTTTTGGAAACTTGCCGTTCTCATCAAGATTGTTAAAAGGAGGAATTCCATATTCATGCCCTACCTCGTAGTCTTCAGGACCGCAGCCAGGTGCAGTATGTACAAGCCCTGATCCAGAGCTTACATCAACATATTCTTTTGACAATAATACAGTATGCACTTTAGATGATTCTTTCTTTAGTTTATCATAGACTCCCTTTAATTCATCATAAAGAGGATGTTCATATTCTAACCCTTCTAAGTCTTCTCCCTTGACTGTTTCTGTTACTTTATATTCAGCATCAGCAACACCTTGTATAAAAACACCTGCAAGTTTGGCTGCAACAATCCAGATCTCATCCCCAACTTTTGCCTTTACATATTCCTCTTCAGGATTGACCATCACTCCAAGATTATATGGAATTGTCCAAGGTGTTGTTGTCCAGATTATCAGATATTCATTCTTTTTTCCCTTGACCTTAAATTTCAAGAATATAGAATCATCTTTTACATTTTTATATTCTAATTCATGCTTTGCAAGTGCTGTTCCGCAGCTTGAACACCAGTGCATGACTTTCTCTCCTTCATACAGCCTTTTGTTTTCATGAGCTTTTTTTATCAGCCACCATTCT
>WJKL01000067.1 GCA_014729145.1 Candidatus Woesearchaeota archaeon | reverse complement strand
TTTACTTCCATGAAATCTTCAAGGTTTGCATTTGTGGTTATTCCAGGAGGGTATCTTCCGGCAAAGATATTGATACCTGTCATCTTTTTCAGCTTTCTAAGTGGTTTCCATCCGTTTTCTCTTCTGGATACTATAAGGATATCTTCAGGCTCGTATTGGGCAAGAAGATTTGCAACTATCTTCAGTCTTTCATCTATCTTCTGGAGATTTAGAACTGACAAACCGTCTGGTCTTGTCTTGTAGATAAACTGATCCATATACCTTGTCTTGAATTTGGTTCCGATGTGGATCCCCGATTTTAGATACTGATCCTGGGGAACTAAAAATTGTTCTTTGTTTTCTGCCATTTTGATCTCTTGTTTAATTATGATGTATGATTAAAGAACATGAGAATAAACTGCGTTGTTTATTACCTCACGCTCTTTGGTAATAGAGGTTAGGAGATGAAGGTGGTTTATAAAGATTGCGGAAAAGATGTCAAATCAGTATATTTTGCTCCTTTTCTTGTTAGTTCTGATTTTATAAGCTTGAATTTTTTTATCTCAACTGTTTTTGGATCTACTTTGATAGATCTTATCTTTTTTACGAAAGCTTCTTTGTTTCTTATGAACTTAACTCTTGCAAGAGTTAAATGGGGAAGGAACTTGAAGTCGTCTCTGATGTGAGGAACTGCTTTCTGAATGTCTTTTTGGAGCTGGATAAGATCCTCATTTTCTTCCAAACCGACCCAGACAACCTTAATGTAAGATTCTGATGGAAATACCCCCAGCTTTGGAGAAAGTTTTAGTTTTAATCCCTGCATCTTTATTTTTTCAAGGGATTTCTTTATCTCGTCTGGATTGTTAATTTCCCCTAAGAATTTCAAAGTTAAGTGGAATGAAGAAACTGGTTTTATCTGAGCAATAGGTTCTGCAGGAATCTGTTTCTGGATCTTTTTGAAATAATCTTCAAGTTCTTTTAAGTCTAAAGCTATAAATAACCTCATAGAAATAGATAAAAAAAGAAAATATAAAAAAGTATTGATTACAAATCTTTTAGGCCTTTTCCAGTTATAAAGAAGCCGCACTCTCCTTCAGGGAGATTAGGAGAATCAACAAGCTTTGCAACTCTTGAACCTTTCTTGCCTTTTCTAAGATAAAGACGGAAAGTAGAGGCGTGTGCAACAATATGGCCTCCGATAGCTTTTGTCGGGTCTCCAAAGAACTGGTCTGGTTTTGACATGACCTGGTTGGTCACATAAACACAAAGATTGTGTATTGAAGAAAGCTTGGCAAGATCTCTCATATGCCTGTTCAGCTTCTGCTGTCTTTCTGCAAGAGTTCCACGTCCGATAAATTCTGCTCTAAAATGTGAGGTGAGAGAATCTACAATAACCAGATTAATATTCAGGTTTTGTTTTTTTATCAGATCCTCTACTTTTTCTGCGAGCAGCATCTGATGATCAGAATTAAAAGCCCTTGCCACTTTTATCTTCTTTAGCACATCTTCAGGTTTTAGATCTTTGGCTTCAGCGAGCTCTGAAATCCTTTCAGGTCTGAAGGTGTTTTCTGTATCAATATAAACAACAGTTGATTTGGGGTTGTTTTTAATTATATTGACTGCCAAGATATGGCTTAACTGTGTCTTTCCTGAACCGAATTCACCAAAGCATTCTGTTATTGCTCCGGTCTCAAAGCCCCCTCCGATTAGCTTGTCAAATTCATCGCTTCCTGTCGGAATCTTGATAACACTTTTTCTCTGATTTAACAGATCCATACCTGATTCAAACCCCATATTTAGAGAAGTTCTTGCTGCAGCAATCACTTTTTTTGCTGCTGACTCAGACATGCCGGTAACTTCAATAAGCTCTCCTGCAGTTGCAACTGCAACTGACATAAGATCATCATAACCCACAGTATTGAGTTTTTCAACTGTAGCAGGACCTACACCTGGAAGATCTGACAGAGTTGTTTTATTTTCCTGTTCTTTTGTTTTTTCTTCCGACTTTTTTGTTTTCTGAGATTTTTTTGACTTTGATTCTTTTTCTGTATCAGGCATTGTTTTTTCATCTCCTTTTGTTTTTGCTAACATCTATATCACCTTGATTTATATATTTTATCAAAAGAGCCTACATTACAGGCTCTTCTGAAACACTTGATGAATCACTTTGTACAGGGGTGGTGACTGTATATTCATAGGCCTGCTTTAAAACTAAAGCTGCCCTTGGCAGATCATTTATCCTTAAAGAATTGGTATTCTGCCATTGGTCATTCTTGTCTTTGTATCCTCTTTGGATAGAGATTGTTCTGTAGTTATTAATCTCTCCAGTCTTTTTGTTTTGGCCTTGGTTTAGCCAAACAGTTGCAGAAACAGCTCCTGCTCTAAATTTTTTTTCAGGCTGATTTTCGCCTGATATTTGTTTTTCTTGTGTCATATTAGACACCTCCGTTGCTTTCGCATTTTATTTCAACATCCCTTAATTATGAGCCAAACAAAAATTTATTTTGTTTGCTCCAGGATGGGAGTGCAAGAAACAGAGTTCTTGCTGGCCTGATTTTGTTCAGGTTAATGATGATAAAGTAAAAATTCTTTATAAGCGCTGCGAGGCCATGTCCAGTGACCAGTGGTAGTAGATTTTATGGTTAGAAGGGCTGTAGTGTTAGAATTTAGGGAATAAAGGGTGTCCAGTGGCCTTAACATTGGAAAGAAACTTTTATATAGTTATTATGATTAATATTCAATAAGAGGTGGATAGATGGTCAGGAAACTTTACAACCATAAAGGCATGCATTTTATGAAAAATACCTTAAGCTGGCTTAGTGTCCTTTTGCACTGGCTTGAGATATTAATCGCGGTTCTAGTCATTGCTTTTGTGATTATAGGGGGGATCGCTATTGTCCAGAATGTGATTGGAATGGATTTTTCCCATCTTGGTGGATCAGAGTTCTATCATACTTTTGAAGGATTGTTGTCAAATATATTGTTGATAGTGATTGGGGTTGAGCTGGCTATCTTATTGATAAGAAGAAGCCCTGAAAGTCTAGTGGAAGTTATGTTTTTTGTAGTGGCAAGGAAGATGTTGGTCAAATCTGACAACATGTGGGATTTGATCATCGGGGTGGCTGCAATTGCAGGACTGTTTGCAGTAAGAAAGTATCTTGAGCATACTGTTCCTGAAAGGCAGCTTTTAGAAGTTCACAAAAAAGATAAAAAGTGAGCTAAATCTAATATCTTTTCTAAAATATCCTAAAAAGTATCAATAAAACAAATATTATCAACAAGATATGCTCCAAGAACTTGCCTGTTTCTATAAAACCTGACAGATGAAGTTTTGACACCGGATGAAGGAAATTGATTCCGCTTTGGGTAAATCCATCTATTAAAAGATGGGATGTATAGCCCAGGAACAATGCAAAGCCAAATGTTTTGCTGATAAAGTAATATATTAGTCCTGGAAAAAGTATCCCTGCGATTAAGGAATGGAATATCCCTCTGTGTTTTGTGAAAATGGTTATAGGTTTTAAAAGCCAAGGAGCATAGCTGTTTATCTTGCTGTCAGGATGGTCGATGTCCGGAAGCAGAGAGCCAAATATAACGAAGATGAAGAAAATTAATTTGTTGGTAAGAGACAAAGAAGGCATCAAAACTAAAGAAGAAAGCACTCCAAAGGCTATATGTGTATACCAAAGCATCTTGATTAATTATCCTGTTCTTTCAGGTTTTTTATCTCTTTTTCAGGGTCAGGGTTCTTGAATACTAGTTGAGAAATAAATTCAAGCCTGTCAAACATCTGGTTTTTCTGGGTCCTTCCGACAAGCTTTATCTGGGTTCCAAGAAGCTCTGTCTTTACAGAATTGAACTGCTCAGGATTTTCTTTGTATTTCAGCATCTCTTCCTTGGACTTTTCCAGCAAACGCTCAGCCTGATTTCTGAAGAAGACTGTTCTTATGGTTTCAGTGCCGTCATCCAATACTACGTTCATGACATAAGCAAATTCAGGTGTTACTTGTCCGTGCTCTTTGCAGACGTAGTTTTCCTGCTGAGGATTTACTTTTTTATTGCACTTTGGACAGGTTGGATAAAATCTTGGCTCAAAAGCCTGGACAATAGTTCCGAGAATCTCGGTGTTTTGGTCCTGTTCAGTAAGGTCTTTTATAGGTTTTCTCTGGGCCTGGGGCTGTGACTGGGTGTCTTTAACTTCTTTTATAGTTTCTCCTTCAGGATTGATGATTATCTTTGAACGTTCATTCATATGGACCTCTTTTCTTCCTCTGTTTTCCCTTACATAACCTCCAACTATCTTTATAATATCATTTTCTTTTATATTGTTGATGTTTTCAGCCATCTCCCCCCACATAGTGATCCTGATGGTCCCTGTTTCATCACCGATATACATGGAAGAGACTTTTCCTGAGCGGTTATCTGTCTGAAATTTATTTAAGTCAAATTTTCTTGTGACTTTTCCGACTGTCTCTACAGATCTCATACCAGTAAGAATATTTTTTATCTGGAGTTTGCCAGAAGTCTGTTCAAAAACCTTTACACCCAATTCATTAGCGACGATATGGGCTGCTCCTTCTTTAGATATTAAACCTGATAACTGCTTAAGCTTGTCATCTATCTTTGCATTGATGTCTGCTTCAGAAAGATCTGTATTTTGTTCAATCTTTTTTATGATGTCTTGTAATGGTATTTTTAGCATGAATAAAACCCCCTAAATAATTGTAAATTTATTTATTTAAAAATTTTTATATTATTGAATATGTATTAGGAAAAATCCAGGGCGAATTTGTAAGCTATTGGTCTGAATTCTATCTTGTCTGATGTATTGTTGTATGTTAAAATTTGTTTGCCAGTGTAATAACAAAAAGAGCATTTCCTGTTTTGTATGACAACCGGTTTTCTGCATGGTCCGGGCTCCCAGCCATCAGGGATATTATCTAATATACAGTCTTCTAAATCATTATCAGTTTTATCCTGACATAAGTCTATTAAGTCGAATGCTTGGTTTATCAATATTGGAAATCTTTCTAAATCATAATCTGTCTGGACGCTAAAAGAAGGATATATATGATATCTTCCTGCAAGATTTTGGGGTTGATCTGCTCTTGAAATTATACTTTTTATCGGCTGAACTGCAGTTCCGATTACATTTAAGCTGTCTTTTTGGATTAAGGAGATTTCATAATTGTTTGAGAATACCCTTGTTTCTGGAAGCAGGTTGTCCAGTTCAGTTAAATAAGGATTTAAGTTTTGGGTAAGGTAGATCTTAAGATTTAGTTCATAATCTGGATAGCAGTTTTCATTCCAGAGACCATAGTTTTGATATGTTCCGCATCTGGAAGTATAGAATCCTGCGTTTGAAGTCAAATCATATATTGCCTGTTGAGCTGAAAGTTTTGCTGCCTGGTCTATATAGAAAAGATGTTTTTCGCTTTCCTGAAAACTATTGAACATCTGGAACTGTTTTGGGCCTACCTGAAACTGTTCTTTTCCCTCATACGGCTTAAAAAGGATCAATGCTATAATCAGAGCAAGTGTGGCTATACCTACAAGGCCGAGATTGAACAGCTGTGCTTTTTTGGATTTTAAGTATTTCATGGAGCTCCACCTCCAGCAAGTATCCCTTCGGGGCTTAGGCTAAGAAATACCTCTATTGGTTCATTAGGGAAAGGAATAAGCTGTCTTACTCCTGTACACTGTGGATTATGAACAGAACAGTCGTTGAAAGTGTATATTTTTTTATCAACACACAAAGAAAAACAAGTTGACTGAAAATTTCTAAGCTTATTTCCTTTTGACCTAAGAATAGCCTGAAAAGAAGGGTTTGATTTGGATAAGATTATTAAATCTGCAATAGTGATGTTCTTTCCATTTACTTCAATACTGGTTTTGAGATAATTCTGAAGGATCAGATTTGCATCCAGATTTGACAATTCACTTTTTATGAACTGATTATTTTCTTTTTCTGCATCGCATCCCTTTATGCTAAACAGCAAAAAGAAGAACAAGATGATTACTACAAAAACCACATAAGCCCAAAAATCTACAAGAGTAAATGCTATTCCCTGGGCTTTTTTATTTTTTATGAATATTTTTTTTGGCTTCATTTTAGCTTCTTGGAACTGCAATGGTAATTTCCATAAATGCTGGAATGTAATTTTTATGGTCTTTGATAAGGATATAAAGTTTTTTTTGTTTTGAATCGATGCCGCCTATGCCTAGTATCCCTTTTTCCTGGATCCTTCTATAAACCTGGTTATTGTAGATTCCCTGGGCCAATAATATATTATTTTGATTATAGATAGAGATATTTGCTCCGATATGTTTGTTGTTTTCTCCGTAAAAGATTGATCTGTTTATAGTATTTAGATCCCTTATATTGTTTAAGTCAATTATTCCCGGATAAACCCGATTAGTTAAAGGATCATAATAAGATATCCCATTAGGAGAATGAATAAGACGATGAATGAATAATTCTGATTCTGTTTTCCAGGTTTCTTTTTCAGTATTCAGATACATGGTAGTTAAAAAAACTACAGAAGAGATAACAATAACTAGGAAGATTATCCTTGGAATCCACCATATCATACTAAATGCCTGTGCTTTTTTGTTTTTCATGTTGAGTAATATTCTTTTATTGCGTTGGATATTTGTTTTTTGATTTCAAGGGAGTGTTGTGTAAGAATGTTGTTGCTTATCTCAATATATAGGGAAGGGGTTTTAAGGTTGAATTCTGGTTCTAAAGGAATGATTAAAATGTTGGTGTTTGGTAAAATATCTTCATCATATATTGAGTTTACAATTAAAGAAGCAAGTTTTCTGCTTTGTTTTATTGTCTGAAGGGATGAGGGGATATAAATATTAAATGTGGTGTTTTCTTTTGAGTTGTTATTTAATAATATTATCATATCTGCATTTTCAGAGGGAAAATCTACAGAGGATAATTTTTTTGTTTCTGTAGTTATAGGTGTGTTAAGCAGTGTTTTTAGAGAATCTGCAAAAGATTCTCCGCTTGCATATTCTTTATTTGTTACTGGATTTTTGAGTATTCCTGATATTAGATGTATTTTTTGGCCTTGAATTTCTGCTTTGGTGTTTATGTATGGATATTTTTGTTTTTTTAGTTCTAGTGTTGTGCTTTCTTTTATAGTCAAAAAATAGCCAGAGTTAAGAAAGTTTATCACAGAGGGAGTTTCTATAAGTTCTGTCTCTGTCTTGAAGAAATTGTTGTCTGCATAGGGAAATGTCGTGGTTGTTTTTTGGTCTTCTTCACCTTCCTGAACTGCTGTTTTCTGGTCTTGAAATAAAAAATCAAATTCTTCATCTATCCATGTAAGATCGTATGTGTACATCAGGTTTCCAGGAGGAGATAATACTGTATCTGCAGTAAATGAAAGGTCTTTTGCAAGAAAATCCCTGAGATAATAAGTATTGGAAGATACATTATTTACATGCAGAAACAAAGCAGAGCCTATAACTGAAAGGAGAACTAACTGGATTATGATAAATGTTAATTTTGTCTGGGCTTTTTTAGATATAAATTTCATGGTAAATATTTTGCATCCAATCCCTGGCATATTACAGGCTGAGGAGATATTCTACAGATATTTCCTATCTTTTGTTTGGCGAGAACATTGTTAAGCTTAGGGTCGTCAATTATCTTTTTGTAATGGTTTACTGCAGCTGCATAGTCATGACCTGTAAAGTTTTTATTTGAATATACATCTCCTATCCTAAGCAGATATTCATAGTTTTCAACTGAGATATTTATTAGATTGATTAAAGATTTGTAAAGGTCTATTTCATACTGGAAAAGTTCATCTGCTTTTTGCTGATTATTCTGGGAAAGATAATAACTGGATTTAAACCTATAACAGATTGTAATATTTTCAAGATAGTTTTTTGCTTCAATTGCTGCAGGTGTTCTTGAGAAATCAGCCAGGATTCTTTTGCATCCGGATAATGCCTGGTTGCATTTTTGATAGTCTGTGTTAGGCTCCTGTTTTTTGCATATATTAATGTGAAATGCGCCGTTGCAGTTGTTATTTTCCAAAGGCAAAACACATATGTCTTCAAGTATCTGTTCGCTTGCTTTTTCTTTTAATTCTTTTTCTCTTTCTTTGATCTGGTCTGATTTTTCTGAGATAAAGATGTATGTTTTGTTGTTATTGGCCTCATTTCTGAATTTTTCAATATAAAGCTGTCTTATCCCCCATTCATCATCACAATCTCCGTAGATAACCAGAAATTCATATTTGAAACTAGAGGCACCTGGAAGATTTAGATATACTGCTGGGGGAGGCGGAAGTTTTTGAGCTCCATCATTAGGGCAGTCATTGTCATAATCAATAGTATTAGATTCTTTTTCGCAGTTGTTCAGGTTATGGTAATTGTCTGCAGGACCAGATATGAAGATTCCCTGGTTGTTTTTTTCCAGTCTTGTACATTTTATCAGTTTATCTTTGTTGCTGTCATCTTCAAAATCATCTGCTACTGTATCTTCATATAAACATAAGCATGCTTTGTCTGAGCATCTTTGGGGTTTTTTGATGCTTTCTTTACGGCAGGCATTTGCCTCTACTGTATCTCCCTGCCAATCTTGATCAAAACCAACCAATATATATCCATCAGGAATATTAAACTGGATTGTATCTGAGGCAAAAAATTCAGGTTTTTCAAGAAGTTTTTGAGTTTGATTGGCTAAAAAATCAAAGTTGTTGTTGGCTGCCTGCTGCTGTGATGAGGGACCCAGAAATACTGCAGTAAATGTAGCTAAAATGTAAGCAGAAAGAAGAATCAACATACCTGCAAAAGTTATCTCTATAACTGTCCAAAGTACCTTTCTTTGACCTCTTTTATTCATATAAAGAATAAGTAATAAATTGGTTTATAATATTTTCTATTGATTATGATATTATACATCTACCTTTGCCTGAACCTGATTTTACGATATTATCTTTGCATGCATCACTCCAGCTGACTATGGAGGGGTTAGAATCATCTTCGTCACATGTATCGGGAAGCCCATCTTTGTCTTTATCATCTCTAGGGTCTGTGATTGTTGGTTTTAAAGGGTTTGTGAAATCGTATTCTGCATTTTTACATCCTTGTTCACAAACACAGTTGTCGCAGTCATCATCCAGGCCGTCTTTGTCTATGTCAGGAGTAACTACACCTATTTTTTGGGAGCAAATTATTGTAGAAGAAGGTGCTAAAGAAGATATTTCTTTGCCTTTTTCTTGAGTAGGCCACCAAAGATAAAGCATTCCAAATAGTACTACCAATCCAATTACCATTAAAATTATAGTTCTGATAGATAGCCCCTGGGCTTTTTTATTCATAATATTTGCCTCATTTTATTTTAATAAAAAATAAAAAAATTTATTTTCTGATGCAGCAGTGTTCTCCTGGGTATTCATTTGCATCTGTGGCAGTAAATATTTCTCTTTCATTTTCTCCACATGGTGATTCCTGCCATTCTGCATTATATTCTGTATTGTCGATAGTGGTTGTAAATTCAGTGCATTCCTGTCCAACTTTGGAGACTTCCTGGCCAAATAACCCTAATCTTCCTGTAAAGATGGCAACCAACACAACAAGAACAATCAGCGCAATTGCTGCAACTATAATAACATTGATAGGCAGTCCCTGAGCTTTTTTATCCATGATATTCACCTCATTTTTTATTTTTGATCATTACTTATTGAATATTTTGGTTTATTTATATATAAATGTTGTGATAGGTTTGAATTAATATTAAGACAATTCTGAACTGTATCTTTCAGGAAAAATGTCTTTTATATTATCTGAAACTTCAAAATCTGAATCTAGTTCTCTGGCAAGTTCTATATATCCCAGAGCTGCAGTGTATCTTTTTTGTTCTGCTCTTGTTTCTATCTTGGACTCCAACAGATCATCGAATTCTTCTCCGGGAAAACATGAATGGAATTCCCTGAATATTTCTATTGTTTCTTTGTCGTTTCCCTGGCTGAATTTTTCATTGATATCTTCCTTATATTCGCCTGCTGTCTTTCCTGTTTCATCGCATATTTCTTCTAATCCGAGAAGAATACGAACCTTTCCAACAGATTCTCCTAATGGACCAGAAATTATCATTATCATTCCAAATAACAAAAAAACCCCAAGAACTATTAAGATTAATTTATTTATGGCTATGGCTATGGCTGCTTTTTTATTTTTCATTTTAGCGTTGCATTATCCATCTTCCTAATATGATAATAAGAGAAAGGGCAAACAACAAAATCCCAAAAACAATAACCCATTTAATCATCTTGTCTATTTCAATATCTGCTTTTTTCGATAATAATAGTTTTTTCATTTTGTTTATATTATATTTTCTTTTATTTAATTGTTTTTATTCAGACTGTGCTACAGGAAGATATTCACAGTTAAATTTATCTAAATTTTCTTCTGTATATTCAGTAAGTAGAGTCAAAGCCATCCATTCAGGAGGTTCTCCTGCAAAATATGTATATATAGCAGATACTGTTGTACCTACGGTGATTGCTCCTGCAGTAATCCAACCAACAGGATTAGAGCCAAGGATAAATATAACTGCAGCTGTACCAATACCTGCAGCAGCGCCTCCTGTCAATCCTGAAATTATCACTGCATTTGCAGTGCCTCCAACAGAATCCTTAAGATTTGATATTGAATCCTTTCCTTTTGCATAGATAAACAATGTTGAGTATGTTTTAGAAGTATCTATTTCAGGAAGATTTCCGGATTTGGAGAGGATATCTTCTGCATATTTTTCTGCTTTTGGTGTTGAATATCCAGCGAGAAAGTCTGCATAGGTTATGTCTTTTCTAGGCATATCTGTGGTCAACAGAAATTCTGAAAAATCATTGATGATTATATTATCTTTTTTGAAATCGATTCTTGAACAAACTGCACAATAAATTGCTTCGTTTTTGAATAAATCAAGTTTTCCTTTTCCGAATATTTCCCAACATTCTGCTAGTTCTTTTGCAAGTTTTGTTTTAATCTCTGTTTTGTCGCTTTCTTTTATTACTAACTCCTTTGTAGGGCATTCTATGTTTTTTGAAAAGTCAAATTTCATTGCGTGGGCTTTTGCGTGTGTTTCTACACTAGTCTTGCAGGTTGTAAGTCTTGCTGATTCTTTTATAGCTGGATAGAGCTTTAAAGAAATGAAAGCCAGCATAATTATCAAAAAAGTCAAAGTGATTATCATAGCTTTTATATAATCCATCTGGGCTTTTTTCATTTTAATTTACAAGTATTTCGCAATAGTTGCCTTCCTCTATTATTCTTTGGGTTCCTTTTTTTGTTACAACTTCTCCATAATCTATTTTAACCTCTTGATATAAATCAAAATTAGGTGGAATTAATTTTATAGATCCCAGTCCATTACATTCTTCACATTCTGAAAATGGATTCAAATTGACCGGATCAAAAATTGCTACTCCTATAAATCCAGCCCCACCTATAGCAGAGATTACTAAACCAGTGGCACCAACAACCAATCCTATTTTAAGAAGCGCCGCTCCTATTCCAGATAAAGGGACACCAACAACAGCTCCCAATCCTGTTAATGATATTAATGCGCCTGCTGCTATAAGAACAATTCCTAAACCTGTTGCACCCCATGAAATAATCTGTGCTCCTAGATCCTTGTCTTTGAATTTATACATCTTGACAATAATTTTTGATTCAGGAAGTAAAAGTTGCTTAGAAATATTATTTAATTGTTTTTCAGAAAATTTTGGATCTTTAGTGCCATAGATATATTCAAAATAGGTTTGATCTCCTTTGTAATTATGATTTATAAGATAAGGGACAGGAGAGGAGATAAATGCATTTTTTCCTCTTTTTTTAGCTATTTCTTCACTATTCAAAGATTCTTCATAATATTCCATTAATTTGTCATCAAATTCTATGTTTTTACAGATAAGACAGATAGAGCCTTCTTCCCAATTAGAGAAAGGATCAATCTTTC
>WJKL01000066.1 GCA_014729145.1 Candidatus Woesearchaeota archaeon | reverse complement strand
CCCATACGGAGTGTGGGAAAATTTCGTCCGAAAAGTAATTTTCAGGGGCGTTCTATCGACGGAGCGAATAGCGACTATCAAGAACAAGAATTAAGGGGCTTGAGACTTGTTAAACAGCTCTTTTTTATGAAATTTGAAGATTATAAAATATAATGTGTAAATGACTAAAACACAAGCTAAAACAAAGAAAGAAGTTTGGATTGAATAAATATCTGCGATTTTACCAGCAATTGGTTCAAAGATAACAGCAACTAACGCAATAAGAAAAGAACTTAAAGAATCAACAGTTGCTCTATTGTGAGATTCAACTCTTTTATGAATATATCCTCTTTGTATTATTCTAAACATTCCCATTATAAAGAATGAAAGTAAGAAAACAATTACGCCGATATAATTATTGAGATAGCTTAAACTGAATATTACAGCAATAGTGAACAATAATGAAAATGTGAAAATAGACCTATACGAGAATTTATTTTTGATCTTGTTTGCTGAAACTCCACCAATACCTTCAATAACATACTTAAAAGCAAAAATAATTCCGAAAAATGCTATTGGAACACCAATTGTTTTCAAATAAATTTGACCATAGACAAATAGATAATACAAAGAGAAACTTAGGATTGCTCCAAAAATAACAATAAAACCGATATATTGATTTTTTACGATTTTCTTAATTGAATTTTTAAAATGTAAGAATATGCTGTCTTCTTCTGCTGGTCTGTGGAATTTAGGTTCAGTAAAACTTGCAATCACAAATAAAGATAAAAATGCTGTAGTAACAGAAAAGATATATGGCAAGATTATACTGATGTCAAACAGAAAACCAGCAGAAAATGCTGCGATAAAACTAACGGTAGCAGTAAACATATACATTTTCCCCCAGAGTTTTTCATATTCTTTTTCCCTTTTTAGTTCTTTGAGTGTGTCATAGAAGAAAGCGACACCTGTCCCGGAATAACAAGCTATCCATAACCCACTAAAAAGGGAAGCTATCAAAAATAACCAAAACGATTGGGAAAAAATCAAAATTGTCATATCTACAATTAAGAAAATCTGGCATAAGAATAATGTTTTCTTCCTTCCCCATCTGTCTGCCAATACACCGGAAGGAACTTCCATTGTTAAACGAGCAATACTAAAGACAATTCCAATTAAAGCAATCTGTGTTATAGTCATACCCCTAGCTAAATAAAATAACTGGAATATTGGAAAGAAAAATACTAAAGACCATAGTCCTTCAAATACAAAATACTTCCAGACATTTGATTTTAATCCAGTTTTATAATCGTTCATGATATATTTTAAAAAAGAGCTGTGTTTATTAATGTTTCTTTAAGTCTCAAGCCCCCTTTTACCTTTTAGCCCCTGAAAATTATTGGACATAACATCGGTTTTAAGATATAGTTTTTGCGAAGCAAAAATTTACCCAAAGGGCTGAGCGTAATGCAATGGAGCGAAGTCTTAAAACCTGTTGTATTCTCCGAACGAAGTGAGGACAAGGGATAACTGCAAGTGGTTTTTTGCGAAGCAAAAAAATCCCGAAGGGTATGACGCAGGGATTTTGTCTATCTGGATTTTCTTTTGTCAGGGTTTTCTTTACACAAAAGAAAAGCTTGTAATGGGTTGTTTACAAAGTTGCCAAATTAATCACAAAATACCGAGTAATATCGAATACAACCTTTTCTAGACGCAAATAGCCAAATTTAAGGATTAGAAAAGGTTTAAAGCGTGAATTCAAAGGCTGTCTCTAGGGAAATGTGTTGTTACTGATTAGTTTTTTGCATTTCTTCAATGCTTTCTTTCTTATACATCTTATTGAGGATGTGCTGTATTTCTTTTTTTCTTTATTCCAGCTGCTTTCTACAAGATAGTCAGAAGGTTCTTTATCTTTCATAAACTTGTAGAAGTCATGCATAAGTGAATCAGGAATATAGATTCTTTTTCCTCTGCAGTATAAGATGTTATCTTTAATGTCTCTGACCTGCAGATTTATGATCATGCCTGTTGTTAATCTTAATCTAAACAATAAAGCTAAGATAAATCTGTGTTTTTCATTGCTGCTGGAGTTGATTATTTGTTCAATTTTATTCATATTTATCACCTTTGATAATTTTAAATGATTAAAGAGTTAGTTTTGAGATTATTTTTTTTCTAAGAAGTAGAACAAATTAACTTGAAAAATAGTCTCTAATGTGAATTACAAAGGTGATTTTGAATAATTTTAAGAAAAATAATCAATGTCTAGTGCTGAAAATGAAGAATTCTTGCGTTTTAGAGCCTGTAACAGCAAATTAATATTGCCACTGGTCACTGGACATATGTGCGTGAAATATATAAATAAGTTTATCTTATTAAGTATAATGGAAACAAAAAAACATCCAATAAAGAAATGGGAAGTCTCAATTATTGAGATTGAAAATACAATTGGAAAGAAGTACAAAGTTACAAAAAAGATACCTGAGATGTCTGTTGCAGAGACTAAAGTGTTTAGGTCAAAACAAGATGCAAAGAAACAATTTGAGGCATGGTTAGAGTAATTTACTTATTTCTGATTTTAAGAGTTTAATTAATTTAGGCTGATTGTAATGATAAATATCTGGAATATTCAGGCAAAGAATCTGTTTTTGTATGTATTGCTTGGGAAATCTTTTAGCAATTTCAGATCTTTGAATGTCTTCCATGACAATAATTTTATCTGCCCATTCAAGTTCAGAAGCATTAACCGGCGTTTCATTAAAAAGGCCGGCAGATTTTGTATCAAACCTATCTTTAAACAACTCTTCTGCTGTCTTGCTCCTATTTTCATTTTGGTTGCAGATAAACAAAACTTTCATGATTATAATATAATATAGCAATATATTTTAAATTTTGCTGTTTGAAGAATAAAATGCAGACAGACATAATCTACTCAATGAAAAGAGAAATGTTAAGAAGAAGATACAGCATCAGAACTATTCAAAGCTATATCTGGTGTGTAAATAAATTCTTCAAGCAATGCCATAAGGATCCTCAAAGAGTTTCAAAGAAGGATGTAAAGGAATATCTTGAAGATATGGCTTTAAGGAATAAAGCAGGAAGCACGATAAATATCCATCTTAGTGCAATAAGGTTTATGCTTGAAGAAACTTTAAGAAAAGATATCAACCTTAAGTTTAGATATTCTAAAAGGCCTAAAAGCCTTCCAACTGTTTTGACTAAAGATGAAACAAGAAGATTATTCCAGGCTGTAAAAAACAAAAAGCATAAGCTTATGGTTGAATTGATGTATTCTGCAGGATTAAGACTGAGCGAGCTGCTTAATCTAAGAGTAAGGGATTTTGATGAGAAAAATGGGTGGGTTAGGAAAGGCAAAGGAAATAAAGACAGGCCTTTTATTGTTGCAGATAAATTAAAGAAAAGAATTGAGGATTATATTGAAGAAGAGAAATTAAGGGATTCTGACTATTTGTTTATAGGATGGGATGGAAGGATGCATCCAAGAACAATACAAGAGATAATAAAAAAGCAGCAAAGAAAGCAAAAATCAAAAAGAATGTTCATCCTCATACTTTAAGGCATAGTTTTGCAACACATCTAATAGAAGACGGATATAATGTTACTGATGTGCAGTCTTTATTAGGGCATGCAAGCATGAAAACAACTATGATATATGTTCATATGGCTAGTCCTCAAATACTTTCTGTTAGAAGTCCTTTTGACAGCCTGTAACTTATCTTATCCTTACAGATTCAAGATTTCTCGGAGCAGTTGTCTCTATCCTGTTCATCTTATGCAGAGAAGAAGCTAAGTCAAGACATCTGGAGTTTTCTCCGTGGTTGATGACAACTTTCTTAGGCTTTGGACTGCATTTATATACAAAATTAGTCAATTGTTTTCTGTCTGAATGTGCTGTGATCTCAAGCTTGTGAACATCCATCTTGAT
>WJKL01000065.1 GCA_014729145.1 Candidatus Woesearchaeota archaeon | reverse complement strand
TTATAATATTTTTTCTTTTTTATATATGAAATATCATAAAACATATACAGGTTCTTAAGGTTTTTATCTTTTTCAGGTTTGATCTCTGACATTTTTTTATCTGAAAACATATCAAGCATCTGAGTTATTACTGCAGTATACCCATTTTTGTTCAAATATCCTAAAAATTTATTTAAACTTAATCTATCTGAGAAGGGATAATCAAAAAATTCATCTATATCAAGATAAAGGCACCACCTGTTCCTGCAGAATCTGTTTACTAAATACCTCCTTAATGAGGACTGGTATTCTTTAAATGAAAGTTTGTTCTGTAAAATCGTGACTTTTTCGTATTTTTTTGCTATCTTTATAGTATCATCAGTTGATCCATTATCTAAAAAGAATATATGCTTAAATCCTTTGTCTATGTGATATTCAATGAAAGATTTTATATGGTTCTCTCCGTTTCTTACCAGAGAGCAAACTACTGCTTCGTCTTTTTTATACTTTATGTGTTTTTTCCCAGATATATATTTTGTATTAAATGCTATTTTATACTGTGTAATCTTCTCTTTTATTCTTTGTTTGTATCTAAAAGGCAGCCTAAATTCAAAAAGAAGAGCATACCATAGTGGTGTTTCTTTGATAGCCTTCATAATTTTTGAATATATGTTAATTATATATATTTTTTTCTTTATAAATCGTTACTTTATAGTAGTTAAAAACCGAAACATTTATAAAGGAGTAATATCATTATATTAATATGAGCGAGATAGATACTTTTGTTAATAGAGAGTATGGTTCTTACTGGGAGGATGCTCTTGGAGAAGACCTTAAAGGAGTATTTTCTTTAGAAAAACAGCTGGGAGAAGGCGGAATGGGTAAAGTTCTTAAGGTCATTGCTGATGAACAGAGTGAAAATTATACTGCTTTTCTTGGAAATATGGTCGCATGCCAGCTTTCTAACAATGCTAAAGCTCTTAGCGATATAAAAAATAAAAGAAATCAGGCCAGAAGCAGATTAGATACTTTGATTGATGCTGAGTTAGATGCAGAAGACAGGAAAGCTGATTTTACTGAAAAAAGAAAATTAAGAGAATCAATAAGATTTGCAAAAAGAAGCTTTAATGAAATCCAGGCTGAATTTGTAGATGAACAAAGAAAATACATAGGATCAAAAGTTAAGGCATGGAAAAATCAGCCTGTTGAAGAGTTTGAAGCTTGGTTTAAGAAAAAAGGCATAGATATTTCTAAATATGATTCTACATATGCCTTGAAAATAGCAACAGAAGATGAAGAAGAGTTTTTGAAAAGATTAAGGCAGGAATGGAATACTATGGTTAATATAGATCACCCTAATCTTATAAAATATCTTTGCGGAGGAGATAAGTTTGCTGTTATGGAATTTCTTCCAGGAGTTATGGATTCAAAAGAGGTTATCAATGATTTAACACTTAAAGATAAAGTTGAAGCTGTTATAAAAGCAGCTGACGGCCTTGCTGAGGCCCATAGATATGGCATTATACATAGGGATATCAAACCAGATAATATTGCTGTCTGTGAAGACGGAACAGTTAAAGTTGTTGATTTTGGACTTGTATTGTTTGATGAAAATGAAAGATCTCAGACAGGAAATATCAGGGGAACTGCTCATTATATGCCTCCTGAACAATGGGAAGGAAAAAGCGAGCTGATAGATGAAAGAACAGATGTTTATTCTTTAGGAGGGGCTTTATATTATTATTTTGCTGAGTCTCATCCTTTTTTCAAAAGAGCGCCTATATTAGAGATTGCCAGGATGATCAAAGAAGAAGAATTAGAATTTCCTAAGAAAGTTGAAAGTTCTATTGATGCTGACTTAAAAGAGATAATATATACTGCGATGGCCAAAGATCCTGAGCAAAGATTCCAGAGCATGGAAGAATTTGCAGATGTTTTAAGAGATTATATTGGAATATATGAAAACTCTAAATCACTTAATATGAAAAGTATTGCTGGAGCAGATGCTGATCATAAAAGAAGAGTTAAGATCAGAAGCAGAGGAAGAACAAGCAAGAAAGGGTTTAGTTTAGGCCAAAAGATAGGGGCTTTTGCTGCTGCCGGTGTTTTGTTAGCTGCTGGCGGATTTTATGCTATGTTTGGAGATAAAGGAAATGACAAACCGATTGTAGATAATCAACCTGCTGTTGAAGCAAGAGATTATTCACACATACATGAAAAGATGGATTCAGTTATGAGGGAATTTACTATTGAAGGATATAATGAAGTCAAGTCAATGGTTGCAGGAGTTGAAGACCAAAAACAATTTGAAAATGATATAACTACTCTTGATAATCTTAAAAATGTTTTTGAGTTTAAAGAATTTAATAAAGAGTATTCTAAATTTAAATTACCTAATGTTAGTAAAATTGTTTCTTTGGATGAGATTAATAAATTGGAAGAGAAGTTGAATGGATTTGAAGAAGAAGCTGAAGAATTTTCAGATATAATTGGAGAGAGAAATGCTGCTAGGTATAAAGGACTTATTAATGATCTTGAGAATAAACAGGAAAGAGTTGATG
>WJKL01000064.1 GCA_014729145.1 Candidatus Woesearchaeota archaeon | reverse complement strand
GCTGGATGGAACTTTTGCTGTAACTATACTTAAAAATGATTCAGAAAATATTTTTGCAGCAAGAAAAGGCTCCCCTCTTATATTGGGGATAGGAAAAAACAAAAATGAATATTTTGTCGCTTCAGATATTCCTGCTTTTATTGAATACACAAAAGAGGTTATCTTTCTTGAAGATAATGATCTGGTTGAACTGAATGATTCATACAAGATAACGAACATAGAGACTGGAAAAGAAGTAAACAGGCCTGTTAAAAAGATAGACTGGGATGCAGAGCAGGCGCAAAAAGGAGACTTCGAGCACTTCATGCTAAAGGAGATATTTGAGCAGCCGGAATCAATTAAAAAGACATTTCAGGGAAGGATAAAGGACAATAAAGTTTCTTTTGAAGACTTTTATATTTCTGATTATTATCTTGGCTCTATAAACAAAATAACTATCGTTGCATGCGGTACTTCCTGGCATGCGGGATTGGTCGGAAAGTATATTATTGAATCTTTAACTAAAATCCCTGTTGATGTTGACTATGCTTCTGAATTCAGATATAGAAAGCCAATCTTAGATGGAAAAACATTAGTTATTCCAATTTCACAATCAGGAGAGACAGCAGACACATTAGCTGCAATAAAAGAAGCAAAATCAAAAGGAGCTAAAGTTCTTTCAATCTGTAATGTTATTGGTTCATCTATTCCTAGAGAATCTGACACAACAATTTATACAAGAGCTGGAATTGAAATTGGTGTTGCTTCAACAAAAGCATTTACAGCTCAGCTTACAGTCCTGTATCTTTTTGGAGTCTATATCGCTCAATTGACAGGAGCTTGGCCTTCTTCTCACCTGAAAGAAAGACTGAATTACCTAAAAAATATACCAAAACAGATAAGTTTTGTCCTAGATGAAAGCAAAGAGATAATTGACTGCGCCAAAGAATATCACAAAAAAACAAATGCACTTTATCTAGGACGAGGCACCAATTTCCCGATTGCACTAGAAGGCGCATTAAAATTAAAAGAGGTCTCTTACCTTCATGCTGAAGGCTATCCTGCAGCAGAGATGAAACACGGACCTATTGCATTGATAGACCACAATATGCCTACGGTTGTTATCGCAGTACAAGACAGCTCATATTCAAAAATAAAGAGCAATATGGAAGAAGTAAAATCAAGAGGGGGAAAGATAATCGCTATTTCCACAGAAGGCGACAAAGAGATAAAAAAACTTGCAGACTATGTTCTTTATGTCCCCAAAACATCTGGATTGTTATATCCGATGCTTACAGTAATTCCATTGCAGCTGCTGGCCTACCATATTGCTAAACTAAGGGAATGTGACATTGACAAGCCCAAAAACCTTGCCAAATCAGTTACAGTTGAATAAAATTAAAAGAAAATGGATGAGATTAATATAAGAAAAGCAAAATCAGGAGACCTGAAAGAACTTATGGATATACTTAATCAGCTAAGCCCTTCATCTGAAGAAAAAGATACAGAAAAGCTGCAGTCAACATTTGATAAGATAAACCAGGATAAAAATTATCACCTATGTGTTGCTGAAGAAAATAACCAGCTGGTAGGAACAGGGCTTTTGCTTATACAGATGAATATTTCCCACAACGGAAGACCTTATGCACACATTGAAAATATAGTTGTTGATAAAAACCACAGAAAAAAAGGCATCGGAAAAAAGATAATTCTTTATCTCGTAGAGAAAGCAAAAAAAGCCGGATGCTATAAGATAATCCTGGATTGTGAAAAGAAGAACATCCCTTTCTATGAAAAATGCGGCCTGTATGAAACAGGAGAGGTAGAGATGAGATTAGATTGTGATTAACGCAATTCTTTAATAACCTCAATCTGAAAATTAAGAGATTCAGGAATAAAACTTTCTATATCTTTAATATAAGATTTATGTGCTTCTTTTTCAATTGCTTCTCTTTGATCATCCATAAGATAATAGGCCATATGTAATGTTTCTACAAGATCATGTCTTTTTTTCATAATCTTTCCAAATCTTTCTAAAATTCCTGCTTTATTTATCTTACCAACTTTTTCATGCTTATAAGCAAGAACATGTTTTGCAACATCAATAGGTTCATCTAAAACTTGTCTTAAAAACTTTTTATATAATGGATTTGAAAGATCTCTTTCTGATATAATAGTGTAATTCTTAGTGATATTTGCAAGATAAAATCCTAATGTTTCTTCTATTTTTCTATGCCATCCGCCTATTCCAAAAAATCGTTCTTCATGTTCTTTTACAAGATAATTTAGAATTTTTTTGTTTCCTTTAACCCCATCTTTATTTTTTTTGAACCTTGTTCTAATATGTGAATACATAGGATAAGTAAGATATATGAATCTAGTTCCAACTTGTGATATATGAAATAAGATTGGTTCCAAAGGAACTCCATATTCTTGCATTGACTGATTAATAATTTCATTTAAGGAATCTAATTTAGAGACATCATTAAAAACATATAAAAAACCTAGATCATCTGTGACATTCTTGTCATCATTTTTATTAGACCTGACGATAGCTAAAGCTTCATTTTCAGAGTCTACTATTTCTTCTGCTGTATATAATAAAAGATTCTCAACTAATTTATAATCTTCTTCAGTAGGTATTTTCTCTGTTTTTGGATCTATTATTCTTCCCATTTTCTAAATTACTCCAGCATTATCTGGAGGTCTGGACATCTCTCTCTTATACTCTCCTCACAAAACTCAAAAAACCAGTATGTCCTATCCCCTGACTTCTTGGCCTTGAAATCAATTTGTCGATTTTCCAGTTTCTTTCCATCAGCTCCACTGTCTTCTCATATAAAAAATTATCATTTTTCTTGACTGCATTAACAAAATCATTTGTCTGTGTTATCTGAGGACTATACACGACAAGATAACCTCCGACCCTCAGGGATTTTTCAGCAGATTTTACTGCTTTCTTAGGGCAGGGCAGATCCAGAATAATTAGATCAATATCTTTTTCATCAATGCCTTTGAAAAAATCTTTGTTCTTGACTTTGATGTTCTTCAACCCCAAATTTTTGATATTGTCCTTTGCAACTTTTATATTCTCAGAATTTATATCGTAACTTATAACTTCCTTGCAGAGATGTGCAAGATAGATTGAATTCCCTCCGCACCCGGTTCCTGCATCCACAACTTTGCTTCTTTTCCCTATACCAGTTTGTGCAGCAATATAACCTATATCCTTTAATGTCATTATCTGGGAGGTTCTTTTTATCCTCTTGTATTCATCTATAAAATCTGCATCCAATAAGATAAATTCCTTTCCCTGGTCGCTCTTGACAACACTTCCTGACTTTTTATTGAGATCAGAATTCTTTATTGTCCCGTAATGTGTAGAATAATCTTTAGTAGAGTCATCCACATAGAATTTCTTCATCTTCACGATAGATATCTCTTTACCCAGATCTTTTACAAATTCCTTTTTTGGCTTTGAGATCAGAATTTTCATTGTAAAAAAAGGGGACGCTGGGAATTTCGTGAAACAGAGTTTCAGATGCTCCAACTCGAACCCAGGATCAGAGGGCGCTGCTGTGTTGATAATTGCAGCCTCTTGCCTTAGCCGCTTGGCCACGTCCCCGTACGGCCCTGAGGGGACTTTCGTTGGACAAAGTTCAATAAACCTTTTTTCCAATTCGAACCCCCGATCTACAGCTTTCTTTGTAGAACCTAGAAGGCTGTCGCCTTATCCAGATTGCCCGGATAAAATATCCTCTAGGCTACAGGGCCATACAAGAAAAGATAAATACTTTCTTTATAAACTTTACTTAAGAAAAAGATTATTGCTTCTCACTATGCATAGTACAGTCTTTTTTCAGCTCCCAGTAATAGAAGCAGTCCTCACCATGCTGATTCCATATTTTGCATCTTTCACAGCATTTAGGTTTTTTTTCAGACATTTTTATTATTTTAATAAATCAATATTAATAAATCTT
>WJKL01000063.1 GCA_014729145.1 Candidatus Woesearchaeota archaeon | reverse complement strand
GAACAAATACACACATCATTATTTTTGATACTTATAGTAAAAAAAAGATTGAATTTCCAATATCTTCAACAGTTATTGAAGAGAAAAAAAAGAATGTTAAAAGACATGGTTCTTTTAACAACTAATTGTCCGCAACTGACACAAAACTACGGGAGAAAAATGGAGATTCCAAATAAAAATTATACAGACTATAGAAAAGAAATGATGCCTTTTAAAAAGTTTGTTCAAAGTCAAAATAAATTATTTCGTGAAGATAAAAAATTTATAAGGGGAGTATTTAGAGATACGAAAACAGGAAAGATTGTTAAGGGCGATGATTTTGAAGCTAATATTGTCGGAGATGGAAGTGCAGAGGAAACCTATAAATTATATCTCTTATGGAATAATATTTATTTTGGAGAAAATAGAGAGTTTGTATCTGCAAAGTGGGATAGTGCGGACAATTGACATTAAATTCACAGATTTCGGAGAAAAAAACGAAATCCGAAATTTAACTTAACATTATATCCAATTAAAACTTTAAGAGGTCAGGAATTATGAAAAGAATAATATATCGTGCATGGGACAAAGGGAACAAAAGAATGTTATATAGCGAGAGTTTTCACGCTAACTTTTATACAGAACCAAACTTAGGAAAATGTGTTTGTGGAGTTGCACACTCAATATCAAGAAGTGAACCTATGCTTTTTACAGGATTAGAAGATAGAAATGATAAATGGATATTTGAGGGAGATATTGTTTCATTCAAATATTCAAACTGCAAGTTAAAAGCACAGGTTGTTTATGATAATATATTTTGTTCATTTAGGTTAATACAGCTAGATAATGATGAACAGAAATATGAGATAAGAGATGGAAGATGTTATGAGGTTATAGGGAATATACACGAAAATCCTGACCTCTTAACTTTTTCAGAAAAAGAAAAAGGGATATAATTCACGCAAAAAGAAAGACTCACAATAATAATGCAGTTTAGATAGGTTCGCCCTGTCTTTTCTGCTTCACATTCCCAATATATTATTACGAGGTCAAACAAAATGACGAGTATAGGAAATAAAGCAAAACTTGTAAACTCAGAGATATGTCAAAAATGTGCTAGATGTTGTAAGGTTTTTATGATACATACTGATAGTGATTACGCTCTTAGATATCTTTGGATGGATAGTAAAAAAATTAAAGCTAGAGATACACCTTTCTTATGGTTTAATGATGTTCATGCTAAAGAAATTACATTTAAATTTCCATGTAAACAACTAGAATTTAGAGATGGAAAATACAGATGTAAGGTTTATGATAAGGAAAGACCTAACTTCTGTAATACTTATCCTGACCATGTTTTTTGGAATATTGAATATTGGAATAAAGATAAAATAAAAGTAATATTGGAAGATGAAAGAAAAATATGCAAAGGACTAGAAAAAGTTACAGTTGATGATATAAGCAAGATGTTAAAGGAAACGCAGGAGGGTTTGACCTCTCCATAACACTTGGGAATTATCGTTAAATTCGGCTTCGCCGAACTTTGAGAGGAGGCTTAAAGATGAGATGGATTAAAAATTTTATTGGAAGATTTCAAGGATATTCAGGTTGTGCTAAATGTAAAGATACTTGGAATTGGAAGAAATCAAAAGATATTCAATATACTAAAAACGAAAGTATGTTTGCCTTATGTGAAGAATGTTTCAATAAATTAGATGTTTCTGAAATAATCTATTGGTATGAGGATTTATTAAATAGTCACGTTAGAAGTACTCCTATTGATTATACTCCTGAGAGGATTAAGAAGATAAGGCAAACATTAAAAGATAATATCACAAAAGAAAAGAAAGCCTCCTCTCAATTTTTGACAAGCAAAAAGAACATAATTCACGCTAACCGATTACGAGAGGCTAACGCCTCTCTCCATCCAAATTCAAATCCTTCGGATTTGAACTCTCGGGGGAATCCTACGGATTCCAACCCGAGCTTTCCCTTACGGGAAAGTCGGTTAGCTTAACATTATGTTCAATTAAAACTTTAAAAACTTTCGGAGGTTAAGAAGATGAAAACATCAAGGAGATTTTTTGAAGCATACGCTAAACAAGTAGGAATACCAAAGAAATTGGCACATAAAATTATTGATGGTAAATATAAACCATATCTTTCAAGAGTAGATGACCAATATTATGATGGAAGTGATGCTTATGATGCTAAAGTAGAAGCGTTGCAACAAGCTATCAAAAAATACGGAAAGAAGGAAACAATAAGAAGATTAAAATAATCCGAAAGTTTTTAACTCTCTAAAAGAGAGGAACATAATAGCAGTTAAACAAAATAAATTTCCTCTGTGGAAATTTACTTCGTTTGAACTGCATACATTATGCGTAATTTTTGCTACGCAAAAACTTAAAAATCCCCCACCTACGAAAATGTTTGACGCAGAAGAACTAACAAAACAGGCAATAGAAAGATATAAAGAGAATATCGCAGTAGCTTGTAGCTTTGGAAAAGATAGTATTGTAGTTCTTCATATGGCTTTGAAATATAAACCAGATATTAAAGTTATGTTTAATAATACTGGTGTTGAGTTTCCTGAGACCATTAAGTATAAAGAAATGTTAGTTAAGAAATGGAATCTTAACTTAATTGAAACAAAACCGATTAAGACTTTTTGGCAATGTGTAGAAG
>WJKL01000062.1 GCA_014729145.1 Candidatus Woesearchaeota archaeon | reverse complement strand
CTCTTGTTGTGTTGTTCCTTATCAACATAATAAGCGTATTTGTCGCAGCTGCATCATACGGAATAGTAAATATCCCTTTTATCCAGATTGTAATATTGATATTTGTAATAAGCGGATTTAAACATCTAAAAAATGCGAAATAAAAAACTGTTGACCGGACTTTGTATGATGTTTTTGCTAGCTTTAAGTCCGGTAATTGCTGTGAGAACTGCTGGAACTGTTGCTGAGGCAAGCTCTGTTTCAAGATTAGTAGGAGACAGCCCTTATGATATAATCAACCAGCTTGATACAAAACAGCTGAATATAAATCATGCGACACATCTTTCAAATAGGCTTGATGTATTTGAAGATGTTACACATAATAGGATGATATATTCTGGATTTGATGAAGCTAACAGAAATATAAAGGGGGATGGGGTAAGAGATCCTGCAACAGGGCCAACTTGGGATGGTTATGACTCAATAGATTCAGATATAGATCAGTTTGAAGCAAATGAGATGTTTATATTAGAATCATATATAGACATGGATGATTTTGGAATATATTCCAAAAAGCTTTCAAAGTCAGACAAGATATTTCCAAAGGATGTTGAAGACTGGAGACAAAAGTTTTCTGAGACAAATCCTTTGTTCTTGTTCAATATAGAAGGGACAGGTCTTGCTCTGCCTAACCAGCCAAATTACATGGAAGAGCTTACAAGATATTCAACGATTATAGCTCCAAAAGATGTGAGAAGCACAGAATTTTCAACTTCTGTATTGTGCAATATACATGACAACCAGAGAATAGGTGATATTTACAGGAGATCCAGGACAAAGTATTATGCAGCTACTGACCCTTCAGATCAGAACATGCCTGGGCTTGTATTAAAATCATATGCACTTTACGGCAATCCGCTTACAAGAATAGATGTTCCCCAGGGATATGAAGATTATGCAGAAAATATAAGCTGGTGGGATTTCACAAACCCATGCAAGAATTATTATGTTCCTCCCCATGAATACCTGTATGAAGGATATGGAATCCTTGAAACAGAGGATAAATTTGAAAATACATTAGATATATCATACAATATAATTCCTATAGATAACGGCTCTTATTCAATAATAAATTCATCTGATCTTAAATATAACTATGACAATGAAAATTTAATTGGAGTCTATGTTATAAGAACACACAGGCTGCCCAAAGGAAGCTTTGTAGATAATATTGAATCTGCTTTCCTTAACCCAGATAATCTAAAAATATCTGATTATCCTTCAATGATGGATGAGGAATTTATAGACAGGAACTGTTATGATTCTTATCAAGATGAAAGGGTAATCAGGGAAGTTCATGAAAGAAACAACTATGACGAGATTGTTGTATATATCAATCCTTTAAGGGTTGATGACTGTGAATCTGGAGATTTTACATTGTTTACAGAGGTAGGGTACAGTATAGATTATATCCCTTCTGCTCCTTTTTATTTTGATGAACTGGATTATGAAGAAACAGTTTATCCGGGAGAACAGATTGACCTTGATTTTAAGCTTAAATATGTAAGCAGCGATCCTGTAAATGGAACTATCAAGATAACAAAAGAAAATGAAACAATCTATGAAAGAAGCATAGAAGAAAGGATGAACAATTATTCTGTCTCCTTTATCTCCTCTGACAAGGAAGAGATAAACAGTTATGAGCTTCAGTATATAGAGAATGGAACTGTAAAGACCAATGCTTTTTTTGATGTCGAGACAAAGCTTATTGACGGAACTGTAGCTGTAGGGGAATTTGACGGAGGCTCTGTTGATGTTGATCTGAAACTTTCCAATTATCTTGATGCAGATCTTCCTGTATTGATAAAAGCTGAGCTTGCTGACAGTTTAACTGAAGTATATAATCAAAATATAGATCTGTCCCCTGGAGAGAATATTGTAAGCTTTTCTGTAAACAGCCTGGACAAGGCTGATGTCAGTTACGGCCTTAAAATTTATGTTCAGTACATGGACGAGCAAAGGGTATTTTCAGATATAATAATAACAAACCATGAACCTATAATCAAAGCAGAGGATGTTTATTTCAGGGTTGGAGAAAATATTGATTTGGGAATTGAGGTTTATGATATGGATGGAGACAGTGTAAGTTTGAATATTATTCCAGGAGGGTTTCCAAGGACTGCTTTAGAAAGCGATATTGGAGAGCAGAATATAACTGTTGAAGCCTCTGATGGATTACTGACTTCAGAAAAGGTAATAACACTTACTGTTTTGCCTGCAAATTTTGAACCTGATCTATTTGACCATGATAATCCAACTATTCAAGAAAAAGATGTTGCTTCTGTTATATTCTATGCAGAAGATATTGACGGGTATAATCTTACCTACTCTATAAATGATCCAAGGTTCAAGCAGGTGGATTATAACTGGTTTGAATGGCAGACTGAACTAGGGGATAAAGGAAACTATACAATAGGTTATTCTGTTACAGATGGAACTGATGTTGTCAGCAAAACATTTAATCTGACTGTTGATGAGTATAACTGCACTCCATCCTGGAACTGCACTGCCTGGGACGCTTGTGTTGACAATGTAAGCACCAGAACGTGTTTTGATGTTAACAGCTGTGGTATTAGTGACGGCAGGCCTGATGAGCAGCAAACCTGTAATATAACAGAAGAAAATCCAATCACTAAATTTGCAGATGGAATGTCTACAAAAGATATTGTATATCCAAGCGGAGGAAGCAGCCAGACTGTTTATATCAGGGTTCCAAAGGATGCTGAGATTATTGAAGCAAGAGTTGATGTTACTGGGGTGGAAGGATGAAGGTTAGCAGGGTTATTTCAGTGATATGCATGATTTTGCTAGCTGTAAATATAGTAAATGCTGCTACTGGTGTTTTAGAGATCGATATGGACAGCATGGAAATAAAAGACTGGGATGAATATGATAATGACTGCAGCTCATCTCAAGATGAGGTTATGGAAGATGATGATGGAGTGAGTGATGACAAGATAGTTATACATGCTGCAAATATAGGCTCATTAAGAGGGAAATATATCTATCGGATAGAATATTCTGCTTATTTTGAAGATGTTATGGATTCCAGCAGTATAGATGACGGAGATCTTGAGATTGAGGCTGCAAGAGAAAACGGAAGAAGCGGCTGTGATGGCTGTATGGACTGGGATGATGCAAGATCAGATAACTGCATTGATGATTATGATACAGAATTTTGGGACCAAAATGATATTGATGACAGAGAATATGATGATGTTTGGTTTAAGGTGGCATTTACAAAAAACGGATGTTCTTATCTTTCAGACAGTGAAGTAAGATCAGATGAATTTTCTTATGGGTGTGATGAAGTGATAGGTCTTGCAAATGATATTACTAGCAGTTCTGATCTAAAATGGTTTTATGTTAAATATATTGCAAATACAGACAGTGATGATTATGCTGAAGCAGATATAAGGGGAGAAGGAGACAGCAATGATTATCCAAGAATTAAATTTTATTGGGCTGACTGCAATATTGATGATCCATGCTGTACCAGCAGCGGAAATTTTGCGTCATCTTCAACTGTATGTCAAAGTAATATAGCAAATGATTACAGCTGCAGAGGAACATCTGATGTATGGAAAAGAACACAGGACAGATACTGCTCTGGAAGTAGTTCAGGCTGTGATGGAGGCACTGCATGGGGAAGCTGGAACATCGCTGATGACTGCACTTCTGATGAATATTGTGAAGAAGGGCATTCAAGCTGTACAAGCTGCGGATATCATACAGATTACAAATGCTATGGAGGAGATGTATACTGGTATGATGAATGTGATAATCGTGAAGATAAAAAAGAAGACTGTCCAAACGGATGTTCTGGAAATGTGTGCATAGCCTGCAGTCCTCATGACAGATATCAGTGTTATGCAGGAGATGTATGGTGGTACGATTCCTGCAATGCAAGAGAAGATAAGAAAGAAGAGTGTGGAGGAGATTACTGCGATTCATGGAGTTTGCCTTACTGCAAAAATGATGATACATATCAAAGCAGAACATGTTATGATAAAGGATGCAGCGGAACAAGCTGTTATACCAATACAAGAACTGAAGAAAGGATGGATATGGAATGCGGAGAAGATGTATGTGAAGATTGGGAAGCTAATTACTGCAAAAATGGGGATGTTTATCATAACAGAACATGTAACAGGAAAGGATGTTTGAGCGGCGGATGTTTTAACTATGAAGAACCTGAAGAAGAGATTGTTCAGGAATGTACATTTGGATGCTCGGGTGGAAGCTGTGAAGGAGAATGTGTTGATGATTCAGACTGCTCTGGAAACTATATGTGTGTAGGAAATATGTGCGAACTGAAGAAGACTTCTGATCTGGCTATGTCAATAGATGCGTATCCTGTCTGGAACCATGACGGATATTTTGTAGGGACTGAAACTGTGCATTTTGAGACAGAACTTACTAATGCACTTTCTGACTGTGTTCCTGATGCAGAGGGATACTGTACAATTCCTTTGACTCTTGATTCAAGCTCTAAAGGAACTGCTGTATTGGATAATCTTTACATATATTACAATGATTCAAATATTGTAGTAAATAATACTCCTGATATATATTCAATAGATGGGATAGATGTAAGCGAAGATATCATAGTTAATGTTGAGGCAGGAGATATAACTGAGATAGATATTGTCTCAAATATTGCAAACCTTACTTCAGGAAGATATGAATCCAATGACTCTCTTGTATTCTTCTCAGGAGAAAGGATGTTTATTGATGCAAATGGAATTGATTTCCCTGGATGCGAAGCGTATAATACAACAAGCTTTGAGATGTTTGAATTTGAAGAGCCAGTTTATAGTGAAAGTGGAGTAATCACTAATATAGATGATCCAGTTGGGATGTATGGTACACAGGGAAATTATGATTGTTCATATTCTGGAACTGATTGGTGTTATGGTTATGAATATGACAGCGGATATATTACTGCTGAAGTTGAAATAGCAGGAAAATGGATCAATGAGATAGGAAAATCATGTAAAATAAATGG
>WJKL01000009.1 GCA_014729145.1 Candidatus Woesearchaeota archaeon | reverse complement strand
CAGGCAAAACAGCAGAAACAAAAAGCTAAGAAAGACAACAAAGCTAAGAAAGACAACAAAAACAACAAAGAAGATGAAGAAGTAGTGGATGCAGAGTACGAAGAAAAAGACAAGAAAAAGAAAAACAAAGACAAGAAGAAATAAATTTTCTTCTTTTTATTTTTTATTTAATACAAAATGACAACAATACAAAAAGCAGTAGCAGGAATCCTTTTTCACGGGGACAAATTCCTTCTGTTCAAAAAAAAGGGAACCTGGACAGGATGGCAGTTTCCGCAGGGAAAGATAGACAAAGGAGAATCAGAAGAACAGGCTCTAAAAAGAGAGATAGAGGAAGAGACAGGAATAAAGGATATCGAGGTAGTAAAAAAACTTCCTTACACACATGATTACTGGTTTCAGGAAAAAGGAGAAAATATCCATAAGTTTTTAACATTCTATCTTGTAAAGGTTAACAAAAAAGAGAACAATATAACCCTCAGCAGGGAGCATTCTGACTATCGATGGTGCAGCTACAAAGAAGCCTATGAAAACTTGAGATACAACAAAGAGATATTCAAAGAAGCGGTTGAAAAACACAAAAATGACAATTAAAGCAGTATTCTTTGATTTTGATCTGACTTTAGTAGATACAAAGCCGGGAGTAAAAGCATCCTACAAAGCTTTATCCAAACTTACTGATAAAAAACCGACCAAAAAAGGATTTCGAAAATATGTGGGCTCAAGATTCTCAGAGATGATAGAAAGGCTTCACAAAGAGTCAGATATCTCAAAAAAGAAACTTATCCAGACCTACTTAAAAGCATACAGATCAAAGATACCAAAGATGAAATATCACGGAAAAAAAATTATTCCTATGATCAAAGACAAAAAAATAATAATTTTAACTAACAACTACAAAAAAGCAGTAAAAGCAGTATGCAGATATTTCAACATCAAATATGACAAACTGATAACTGACCAGGACATGAAAAAATATCAAAAAAAACATGATGCTATGATCAAAACCTTAAAAAGACTGGATCTAAAAAAATCAGAAGCAGTCTATGTTGGGGACCATATAAATGATGTAAAAGAAGCCCACAAAGCAGGAATAAAATCTGTCATAGTCCCAACAGGCGTATACAAAAGATCCTATCTTAAAAAATTTCATCCTGATTTTCTTCTTCCAAGCCTAAAAAAATTTCCTAAGATAATAAAATGACATGGATACCCAACACAAAACAGTGTAGAGAGATATGGGATGAATTTGATCTTCATGAACCAGTCAGAAAACATTCCAAGGTTGTAAATGAGGTTGCAATGTTTTTGGCAAAAAAACTAAAAAATTCAGGGGCAGATATAGATCTTGATCTGGTAAATGCAGCTTCTTTGCTTCACGATTTAGATAAAATATCCACTTTAAAAAAAGTAAAGCAGCATGGAACCTTAGCTAAAAAATGGCTCAAGGAAAAAGAACTGTTCAGGGTTGGGAATGCAGTAGAAAGACACGGCCCTGTAATAATAGAAAAACCAGATGCAGGATGGGAAGACAAGGTTGTCCATTACGCAGACAAAAGAGTCCAGTACATAAAAATCGTAAGCCTTAAAAAACGCTTTAATTACATCAAAGAGAGATACAAAGACACATTTGAACAGGCTCATGAAGATATTGCTTATAAGATAGAAAAAGAGATCTTTTCAAAACTAAAAATAAAACCCGAACAATTAATGGAATTGATAAAATGACAGACAAAGACTATTACAAAATATTAGGGGTAAGCAAAGATTCAACTAAAGAAGAGATCAAAAAAGCTTACAAAAAGCTTGCTATGAAGTATCATCCAGACAGAGCTCCGGAAGAAAAAAAGAAAGAATACGAAGAGGAGTTCAAAAAAATCAATGAAGCAGCTGCTGTACTTGCAGATGATGAAAAGCGTTCTCAATACGATCAGTTTGGTTCTGCAGAGTCACCATTTGGAAAAGGAGGCACTGCAGGAGGGGCAGGAGGATTTAATTTTGAAGATATAATGGGGGATATTTTCAATCAAGGCTTTGATTTTGACAGTATCTTTGAATCTTTTTTTGGAGGAGGAAGAGGCAGAAGAAAAAGAAGGACAAGAGGTTCTGATCTTAGATATGATATGGAGATAACATTAGAGGAAGCAGCAAAAGGCACTACCAAGACAATAAAGATACCTCATTCTGTAAAATGCCCTGATTGCAAGGGAACAGGATCAGAATCTCCTGATGATATAACTGAGTGCCCTGAATGTGATGGAAACGGTTTTGTAAGAAAAACAGCAAGAACACCTTTTGGAGTTGTCCAGACCCAGGGAGCATGCCCCAGATGCAGAGGCCAGGGAACAGTCATAAAAAACAAATGTCCTAACTGCAATGGAACTGGAAAAATCAACAAAAAATCTGAACTAGAGATAAAAATACCTGCAGGAGCAGAAACAGGGACTAATTTAAGAGTAAAAGGAGCAGGAGAAGCAGGGGAAAGAGGAGCAGAAACAGGAGATTTGTATGTTATAATCCACGTAAAGCCCCACAATATATTTGAAAGACAAGGGAGTGATGTTTATCTGAAAGCCCCTATTAGCTTTGCTCAGGCTGCATTAGGCGGAAAGATAGAAGTTCCAACACTAGATGGAAAAGCAGAACTGAAAATACCTTCAGGAACACAGACCAATACTGTATTTAAGATGAATGGAAAAGGAATACCCCATCTTCACGGCTCAGGCTCAGGAGATCAGATGGTAAAAGTTATTGTCCATACTCCTGAAAAACTCAGCAAAAAACAGAAAAAACTTCTGAAAGAATTTGATAAAACAATAAAAAAGAAAAAGAGATGGTTTGAAGATTTTTTCTAATCAGTTCTTAAGCTGCTGATGAATCAATTCCTCATCATCTACATCATTTATAACTGGACTTTTGAATTCAACCTTCTTGATTAATTCGTCATCTTCTCTGACTTCATATTTTAAAGGAAGCCCTCTGTAGACCCAGATATAAACCCTTACGGTTTTTCCGTCAATACCATACTCAACTATATCAACTTCTTTGTTTTCATGCATAGCATTTCCGATCAGTTTTCCGACCTTTAGGTTTTCAGCAACATCAAAAGGAGACTCAACATAAAAATCATTGTAATTCACATCGATAATCATGTTTCTGTCATCACAATCCTTCTCTTCACAGTAAGCATCAGCAGTTTTCTTTGCCAGATCAAAATAAACAGTGTCATAATATTCTTTTTCTTTAAAGGTTCCGCTTCCCAGATCAATCTCCTGCTTCATCCTGTTATCTTTTACATAAACATGAGAATAATATCCTGGTTCACCTTTAACAAATACACTGTATGAATACTCCAAAGAATCAACTTTGTCTATCTTATCTAATAATTCCTTGATCTCACTGCTCAATTCAGGCCCTTCTAGATTAGAATCATCATAATCTCCAGTTTCTCCAGAAGGCAGATCAACTTCATTAACACTAGGCTCTTCCAGATCAGCTTTTGGTTTTACATAAGAATCTTCTGTTGTTCCGCTGCATCCGCTTATTAAAATAGCTAGAACTAAAAATAAAAATATGATTTTTTTCATGTTTTAAACACCCCACATATTGTTATTTTTTAATATCTTTAATAATATATAAACCTTTTTAAATCATAGAATAAATCCAAATTGATAATGAAACTAGCAGCATTGATATCAGGAGGAAAGGATTCATGGTATGCAGCTTATCTTGCTGAGAAACACAACAATGAGATAGTTTGTTTAGTGACCTTAAACCCTGAAAGAGATGATTCCTGGATGTTCCATGTTCCAAACATTGACAAGGTTCAGGAGCAGGCAGAAGCAGCTGAAATACCTTTGATATTGCTCCCAACTGAAGGCATCAAAGAGCAGGAATTATCCGACTTAAAAGAAGCCATAAACCTTGCAAAACAAAAACATTCTATTGAAGGGGTCTGTGCAGGAGCAATTGCCAGCCAATATCAAAAAGAAAGAGTTGAAAATATCTGCAAAGAGCTTGACTTAAAGCTTGTTGCTCCGATATGGGGGATGAGGCCAGAGCAGTACATGCTTTCATTGATACTGGATAAATTTGAAGTTATGGTTGTGGGCGTTGCAGCAGAAGGCCTAGATAAATCTTTCCTTGGAAGGAATATAGACAAAGAAATGATCAATAATTTCAAAAAAACAGACATCCATCTTGCAGGAGAAGGCGGAGAATATGAGACATTTGTATTAGACTGTCCTCTGTTCAAGAAACGGTTAGAAGTATGGGGCTCCAATACTTATATGGAGTCAAAAAACACCGGAAAATTAATTATTGATAAAATACAATTGTTAAAGAAATAAATTTTTAGATCTGTACAATCCTTTGTATAATTCTCTTATCCCCTCAACAAAATCTCTATCTTCACAGACATAATGTGCAATCATAGGTACTCTTTGTCTTAGCAGCTCAAACATCTCTTTATGATAATATCTTGAGATTGCATCGCTTCTTACTTTATTGCCTTCATTATCATAACCATCCTTTAAGTAGACTAAAACATCTTCTGCAGTTCTGATAAACGAAGGAGCAGAAGTTTCCTCTCCCAGGTAATCGCTTATATGTTTTGCAAAGTCCTTGAGGGCTGTGAAATCTTCTCCAGAAAGTTCACATATATTCAATAGATTTTTCTTAATATCTTCTGTTGATACCTTTTTTTCAAGATCTATATTTTCCATCTTATCAAAAACCCTATTTCTTCTTTTTCTTCTTTTTCAATTCACTTTTCTTAATTCCCAGCTTCTTAAGCATTTCCTTTGTTCTCTGTCTTAAAGTTGTTTCTGTTATTCCAGATGTCTCAGCTATTGCTTTTTGTGTAACTTTAACACCATTCATAAGTGCAGAGATATACAAAGTTGTTGCAGCCAGAGAAGTTGGTGATTTTCCAGAATCAAATCCTTTCTTCTGTATCTTCTCAAGCAATTCTACAGCTTTTGTCTGTGCCTTTGCATCTAGTTTTAGTTCAGAACCAAATCTTCCTACAAAATCAACAGGGTTTGAATTGTAAACTTCAATTCCCAGCCTTCTTATGACCATCTTGTATGTTCTTGCGATGTCAAACTTGTCTAATTTAGAAGCTTCAGCAACCTCATTAAGTGTTTTAGGTATACCATGTAGTTTAGAAGCCAGATAAACAACTGCTGCTATAATGCTGTCATTTGCCCTTGCTCTTGTAATGCCTTTTTCAGCGCATTCCCTGTATATCCTTGCTGCTTCTTTTTCAATATTGTCAGGCATCTTTAGATGAGATGCGATTATCTTTAAATTTGCAAGATTTGTGTTTAGGTTGTGCTCTAATGCAGAGCTTGTCCATCTGTTCTTTTTCCTTATCCTGTTCATGACCCTTCTTGTCTTTTTTGAAAGCTTCTTTAGGTCAGAATTGTTTCCAACCTCTGTTCTTAGTCCTGCAGCAACCCTTGGATCATAAGGCGCTCCGGATCTGCTTTTCTTCATAAAATCTTCATCATCACAGATTCTCTGTCTTCCAAAATCCACCATAGAATCTTCTATTACAAACCCGCACTTTTTACATATAACTTCTCCTTTTTCCCTGTTTGCAAAGAATTTACTATCCCCGCATTCTGGACATTCCTGGTTAGTTGTTTCAACAGTCATTTTTATAAACCTCGTTAGATTAGTTTATTCTTGACAATTCTAGAAACCGCCCTTTTGCTTAGTATTTTATAGATGTTTATCCTTTATAAATCTTTCGGTTTTATAACCACTGTATAGTAGTAGAAATTGTGTTATAATACTTGAAACACCCAAATTTAACCATTTAAGCCAAATCATATACTTTATAAAGGAAAACACCATTTCAGATTAAAATAAGATGATATCAGAAAAATCATGGAAATCACATATAGAACAGCTTAAAGCAGAAAAACCTATTAAAGACCTTAAAAAAGCTGTTTTAGATTCTATCGATCCCCCAAAAGAAAAGTTTGGAATAGCATTCTCAGGAGGTGTAGATTCTTCTTTGATATCATTTATATGCAAAAAAAAGAAAGCTGATTTCATCTGCTATGCAGTTGGGATTGAAAACTCAACTGATATTGAAGCAGCAAAAAAAGCAGCAAAACAGCTTAAAATTCCATTAAAATACAAGATTTTCACTTTAGAGGAAGCTGAAAATATAATAAAAAAAGTCATAAAACTTCTAAATACAACAGATATAGTTAAAGTTGGAGTTGGAGCTGTTGATTATGCTGTTTACATACTTGCAAAAGAAGACAATATTGAGAAATTCTATACAGGCCTTGGCTCAGAAGAGATCTTTGCAGGCTATGAAAGGCATATTGATGCTAAAAATATCAACAAAGAATGCTGGAAAGGATTAAAAGCAATGTGGGAAAGGGATCTCAAACGTGATCTGGTCATTGCAGAGAAACTAAACATAAAATACCTCACACCTTTCCTGGATGATGAAGTGATAAAAGCAGCTATGGCTATCCCAGGCTCTAAAAAGATAAACAACTACAAAAAAATACCTTTAAGAAAACTGGCAGAAAAATTAGGTCTTCCAAAACAGATAGCATGGAGAAAAAAACAGGCTGCTCAATACGGAAGTAAATTTGACAGAGCTATCCTAAGACTGGCAAGAAAAAATAATTTTAAGTATAAGAAAGAATATCTTAAATCTTTAATTTAGAACTCTTATACTTCTCAGGTTTGTAAGCTTTCATCCTCTTAACTTCAATATCAAATTTCTTTAAACCTTCAACAAAATCCTTTTGGTCGTAACCAAGACAAACAAAATTAGGCCCATATTCTTTTATAACTTTATATTTGTCTCCAGCATATCCAAGAACAGCTTTATCTGTATATTTTTTAACTTCAGAAAGCCTTTTTTTCTCATCATACTTTGGAAATTTGTCTTTAACTTCTTTAACTGTATTGTCTCTTGCAACAACTGCAATCAAATAATCCCCATGTTCTCTGGCCTGCTTAAAATAATTCAGATGACCTTTATGCAGTCCATCAAAAGTTCCAAATACCATCACTTTACCCATTACAAACAAATATATACCAAACTTTTTAAATCTTGGCAAACTTGTTTTTGTATGGATATCTTAACGCAAAAAGAAAAGAAATTGGCAAATGATACAACAATTAAGGCATTATATTTAATACAAAAAGGTGAATACCAAAAAGCAGCGCAAATAACAACAAAACAAATAGAGGGCAATGGTTTAATAAATTCTCCTCTTTATAATGCCCGTGGATTAGTATATCTTAATACTCATAATCCTTATAGGGCATCATTGGACTTTGAAAGAGCAATTTTACTTGATTCAAAAAATCCTGTCTTTCATATTAATAATGCTTTAGCTTATTCTGATTTAAATAAAACAGATGATTCAATGAATGAACTTAGAAAATCAGTTGATGATTTCAATATGGATAGATTTGACAGATATTTTTTAGAAGATATCTTAGATTTTGCAATTAAACTTGCAGAAAAAAGTGCAAGATATGAAGATTCTTTTTATTTTTCTGAAATTCAGGAAAAATTAAGAGAAGAACAATAATCAAAAAGCTTAAATACCTGCATTCTCTAATTCAAAAATATGGTAAATGAACGCCTGATAAAAAAGAGGTACATTGCAGTAGATATTTCTGATTCTATTTCCGCATTGATAGGAAAACTAAAACAAAACAATGCCAAAACAGCCTTAGTTTTAGATAAAAATAAATTTGAAGGTATAGCCGACACACACAGGTTAATAAGAACAAAAATAAATCCAACTGAAGTAAGAGTCAAAAAGATAATCAAACACATACCAACATTAAACGGCGGAGAATCCTTAAAAGAAACAATAAGGTTAATGTACACAGGTGAAACAAGAATACTTCCAGTTATTAAAGACAAAAAAGTAATAGGTATTGTTCATTCTAAAGATATTATCCAGGAATTGGCAAAAACAAAACATGCAGATAAAAAAATAAAAGAAATTATGACATTAGAACCCATAACAATCAAACAAGACAGCAGTGTTGGAGAGGCAATATCAATAATGAAAGAAAAACACATAAGCAGAATACCTGTTGTTGATGAACAAAACAACCTGATTAATATTGCTGCACTCACTGACTTCATGTATAAATTCACATTAAGACAGCAGAGCAAGACAGAAAGAAAAGGAAGAGAATCTCCTGCAAAAAGAACAAAGTCATTTAAAGCCCAGAAAACAGATTTAAACAAGTTCCCAGTAAAAAACATAGCTACTCCAATACTAGTTACAGCCTCGCCAGAAGACACCCTGGAAAGAGTAATAGAGAAGATGGAAAGGTTTGATATATCATCTATTGTTGTAAAAGAAGACAAAAAAGCAGTCGGTATAATAACCACAAGAGATTTTTTGAGATTATTTCTAGAAGATTTAATTACTATGTAAAATTATTTATTAAAATCAATCTTCTAAGAAGATATCAATTTTTTAAGCCAAATAACATATCTTAAGCTTCTTGATTTTCTGTAAAAATAGATTTTATCAGGCTTTTATTATCTGATTTAAAATAAAAATAAGATATGATCAAAAAAAAGATAAATACAATACTTAGTATTATAAATCCACTTCTACAGCCTGCATTCAGCCATTCTTGTCCTGAAAGTTGCCAGCAATATTGCATTTATGTCCCTCATATCTTTAATTTTCTGTTTCCATCAATCTAATCTTTGCTTTATCTAAGATCTTATGATTATACATAGCAATTGTCTTAAAAACATTAAAAAACAGCATATTCACACCAACAATAACAAGAGCTGTCCAGATCTTTGAAGCAAGCGCCATTGAGGATGCTACTCTTTTTATCTTGTTTGTCTTTTTCATCTTAATCTCCATCTACCACATTTTTTCTTAACTTTCTACTATTATCAACATTTTCTACTATTATCAACATATAGTCTTTTATAAACCTTACGCTTTATAGTTACTTATAAGTAATAACAAAAACCAAAGATAAATATTTAAATTATCAATCCAACCATAACCTATGCTTCCCTCAAACTGCAACAGATGCGCAAGATGCTGTTATCTGAGAGTCAAGATTTCATTATTGGAATACCTGATGATAAGGTTAAGAGGATACAAGAACTTCATGGAAAAAAACGCTCAAAATCAAAGATGCATAATTCAAGACACAAATAACAAATGCTTTTTTTTAGAAGGGAACAACTGCAGAATATATTCAATAAGGCCAAAAATGTGCAGAGAGTATCCAGGTTTAGATCCTTGTTCAAGAAATCCCTGATCATTGACTAATTCTTAGAGGACGATTCCATCATCTTTCAATAACCTTCTAAGTCCTTTAACTCTTGCTTGGTCATAGATATTATATTCATACATCCTATTTTTTCCACCGCTGGAAACTGGCAAACTCAGCATCAAATAATTAATCTTAAAATCTATTGTAGAATTCTTGTAAGCATGGTATACCTGGTCAGCATAGATATCGATAAAATTAGGTTCAGCCATTTTGATAAGCTCTTTCCAGCATACTGTCTATATTATCTCTTTTTCCATCATAAACAGCAGTCCCTACATTATCAAAACACAATTCTTTCATAATCCTATTATTTATCTCTTTAAGAACACCCTCTTTTATCTCAACTATACTTTCATCTGCATTCTGAAAATACAATCCTATCATATTATCACACCAGCCAACATAGTCGATGCAGTGCTTATCTGCAAATTTGATATTGTGATAATCCATTATAAAAAGAATTTCTTCAAGAGTGTCTAAAAGATATTTTTCTTTTTCATCAAGTTTAAGGAGCATTATACCTGGAACCCTTTCTAGTTCTTCAGCCTGCTCAATCTCATACTTAAGATAATCTTTGAAATTTGTAGGCAATCCCTCGAATTCTTCCATTTTATCCTCGTTAATGGTTATTACTTTTTAAAGCTTCTGGCAAAGGGCACACCCTGTTCCTTCCGCTGTTCTTTGCCATATAAAGGTGCTCATCAGCTTTTCCCATTATATCTTCATATTCAGATCCAGCAACACCAGCAGATATTGTTATTCTTATAGGTTCTTCTTCTTCTATATTTGAGAAAGAGTATTCACTTATCCTTTTTCTTAAGTCTTCTGCCTTTTGTCTCGCATCATAAATGTTTGTTCTTGGAAGTATGATAGCAAACTCTTCTCCCCCCCCATCTTCCTTTAGTATCAGCATTTCTAAAATCATTATCAATTATCTGCCATATCTCCTTAAGCACGCTGTCGCCCTGCGCATGACTATATCTGTCATTTACATTCTTAAAATAATCGATATCAAATAATATTGCTGAAAAATAATAATCTTCATGCTTCTGTTTTCTTCTATTCTCGTGGGTTAAGGCCTGCTTAACCCTTTTTCTTCCATAACCTTCAATAACAGGATCCATCTCTGTTGCATGGTGGTCATTAGCAGCAAGCATAATCTCTCTTGAATATCTTGCAAGAACAGCCCCATCAAGTCCTTTGTCAAAATGTTTTCCTTTTCTTGCTAGTTGTATTATTCCATATTTACCGTCTTCAGCATAATCAGGTCTTTTTAGCTTATCAGAATCCTCTTTCTTTCTCCAGATATGCCTGTCAATTATAGGAAAGGTAAAAAATTCCATTTCATAGTTGTTTCCAAGAGGCTCGCACTCTGACTCTCCTCTCAAGAAACAGTCAATCCTTTTTTGTTTTGCAGTTGAGGAAAACTTCTTACTCAATCTTCCGTAATCATCAAAGAAATTATAACCTTTTTGCTCTTCATCATAACTAAGCCCTACAGCACAGAAATCAGCAGCATAATACTTTCCAAGACTGTTTGCAGCAGTAGACACAATATCATAGATAACATTGCTTGCAGTATTGATATCTTTTCCAGCATTCAAAAGAAAATTCTGATGCCTGCTAACTCTAGCTAAATCTTCAAAATTTTCTCTAGATAATGCATCATCTAAATAATCTTCCAGTCTCTTTGCCATTTTGATAAAGAAAAATCTATCTATAACTCTTTTTAAAACTAATGGTTTTCAAAAATATTAGTCAAATAGAATTAATCGCTTTTTTTCCTTTGCTTTTTCTCAGTCTTTGGGCCTTTGCCTTTACTCAAAACTTTCATCTCTCTTATCTCACATATCTTCAGCGGATATATCTTGCTCAGTATTTTCCTTAGCTTGCTTTGGATCCTGTGGTTGACAAGATCTGCGATAAACCTATCATAGCTCATCTTCTTAAGCATAGTTTTTATGTTTTTCTCGCATTCTTTTCTCAGCCCGCTCAATGCAGAAAGATTTGTAAGCTTGATAGTGACCATTATTACCTTTATCCTTAGGTTATATCCGTCTTTTGTCTCTGCTTTGAAGCTGTAGTCAACCTTTCTTTTTCCTCTCCTTACCATCCTTTTTAATGAGGAAGGTACCATCTCAAAGCCTACAAACTCTGTATAAAGTTTGCTTCCGCTGACTTTGTTGACCTTAAAGAAAACATTGATATTCTGCTGTCTCATATCCCTTGTAAGTTCTGTAAGATTGACAGGAACTTTCTTGCCTACTGCCTGAGAAGGGTTCTCTATGTATAATTCCCCTATCACTTGGCTGTTAAACAGTTTTGGAGCCGTAACCTTGTACCATGTCTTCTTTACTCCTGTTTTTACTGTTTTTCTTTTTGCTTTTGCCATTATATCCTCAAAAAATCTGATTTATTTATAAATTTATTGGATTTTTATAAAAAAAATCCAGACCCTTATATCTATTCTCTAAGAGAACTCTATATAAGTCTTTTGCTTTAAACATCCAATTCCTGAACTTCTTTGGCGTGATCCTGTATAAATTTTCTTCTCGGAGCTACTTTATCCCCCATCAATACAGTAAAGATATCATCTGCTTCAACAGCATCTTCAATAGCCACTTTTTTTAGAACCCTGCTTTTTGGATCCATTGTTGTTTTCCACAGCTGATCAGGATTCATCTCTCCAAGACCTTTGTATCTTTGTATTGAAACTTTTTTGCCCATCTTCTCTACAGTTTTTTCTTTGGCATTTTCATTGTAGATATAGACTGCCTTTCTTCCTTTCCCTATCTTATACAAAGGAGGCTGTGCAATATACACATGACCATTTTCAATCAAAGACTTCATATATCTGTAAAAAAATGTCAGCAGCAGACAGGCTATATGGTTTCCATCAACATCTGCATCAGTCATTATGACAATTTTGTGGTATCTTAGTTTCTCAAGATTAAACTCTTCTCCTATCCCTGTTCCAAGCGCAGTGATCATAGCAGTGATTTCAGCGTTTTCCATTATCTTGTTTAATCTAGCTTTTTCAACATTTAATATCTTTCCTCTCAATGGAAGTATTGCCTGGGTCTTTCTGTCTCTTCCTTGTTTTGCACTTCCGCCTGCTGAATCACCCTCAACAATAAATATCTCACTTTTGCTTGCATCTTTTTCCTGGCAGTCCGCCAGTTTACCTGGAAGGCTTCCTCTGTGCAAAGCCCCTTTTCTTCTTGTCAATTCTCTTGCTTTCTTTGCAGCTTCTCTTGCCTTTGCTGCATTGACTATCTTGTTTATCACATGATTCGTTATCTTGGGATTCTGTTCAAGATAAGTCTCTAGCTTATCCCTGACCATAGAAGCTACTATCCCTTTGACTGCAGAATTTCCAAGTTTTGTTTTTGTCTGCCCTTCAAATTGAGGGTCTGATATCTTTACAGATACAACTGCACTTAAACCTTCTCTTATATCATCTCCCTTTAGTTTTACATCGCTTTTTGCAAATTTGTTAAAAGCCCTTGTAAGTGCACTTTTAAAACCATTAAGATGTGTTCCTCCCTCATGGGTGTTTATGTTGTTTGCAAAAGAAAAAATATTTTCCTGATAGCTTTCATTATACTGCATAGCAACTTCTACTGTTGTTCCGTCTGATTCCTTTTCAAAATGGATAGGCTTGTGCAGTGGAGTCTTGTTTTTGTTCATGAACTCAACAAAACTTACTATTCCTCCGTTATATTTGAAGTCATGCTTCTTTCCTGTTCTTTCATCTTCAATGCTTATTTCCAGCCCTTTATTCAGGAATGCAAGCTCTCTTAATCTTTTGGATAATATATCAAAGTGAAACTCAACTGTCTCAAATATCTCTTCATCAGGTTTGAACCTTACAGTTGTTCCTCTTTTCTCAGTATCTCCGATATTCTTTAATTCAGAGATAGGTTTTCCTTTCCTGTATTTTTGAAAATATATCTTCTTATTTCTTTTTATTTTAACTTCCAGCTCTTTGCTAAGTGCATTTGCTACAGATATCCCAACACCATGCAGCCCCCCTGCAACCTTGTATACTTTAGAGTCAAATTTTCCACCTGCATGTAATTTTGTCATAACAACCTGGACAGCAGGCATGTTAAATTTGGGGTGGGTATCCACAGGAATTCCTCTTCCATTGTCTGAAATACTGACTGATCCATCTTTATGTATTTTGACAATTATCTTTGTGCAGAAACCTGCCATAGCTTCATCTATGCTGTTATCTACTGCCTCATAAACAAGGTGATGAAGCCCTCTGGTAGAAGTATCTCCAATATACATCCCAGGCCTCTTTCTGACAGCCTTAAGACCCCCTAAAACCTGGATTTTTTCTGCTTTATATTCTTCTTCTGGTTCAGCCATTTTAGTCTAAATGATAGTTTTTTTGTCTAAAAATTTATTAGATTTCTATAGAAAAATAAAGCCTGATCATTTATAAAGCTTTCGCTAAATAATAAACAGATTCTACCTTCTCAGACCCTGTATTACTTGAATTCAAATTTTCAATAAATAATCTCTGTTACATTTCCCTGAACAGCTCAGGATCAAATCCAACCTGCGGCAGAAATAGCTTTATCTTTGTGCCGTCAGGTCTTAAGAAATTAACTTCATCTAGATTGTCCTTGTCAGCATCTCTTAGTCTCCTGATTATTTCAGAGTCAGAAATCCCAGCTTCCTTTAAATCAAGCAATTCTTTTAATGCCATAAAAACAAAAAAGTTTAACCTGCTTCTTCATACCCTTTCATGAATGCAGCTTCTTCTGGGCTTAATTCGTCTTCATCAACCAACAGCTCCCTTGATTCCTCTGAATATATGTTTTCGTCGTCTTCAAAATACTCATCCTCTTTAACATATTTATTTTTCATTTCCCCCCACCTCCATCTATATATTAATTAACAAAACCTTTAAATATATATAGTTTTTCTATATAGCATATATATTTAAGATAAAATATATGCTTATTTATGGTATTTACGATTAGAATATACTTAAATTAACAATCCGGGGTGGAATATATGGATTTTAGAAAATTAATAAGCTTTGGCAAGACGTCATTTGTAGTAAGTCTTCCAAAGAGCTGGGTTACTAAAAACAAGCTTAAAAAAGGGGATTTGATAGCATTAGAGGAAAAAGAAAACGAACTGCTCCTCTCTCCAAAAACAGAAAAGACCAAATCTGAGCCAAAAGAGATAATTATAGACATCAGCAAACTAAACACAGATGATATAAAACGTAGGATAATCCCTGCATACATAAATAACAATAACACCATTATAGTCAAGGGAGATGACCTTGAGGAAAAAGCAAAAGAAGTAAGGGATATCTTGCAGAATCTTATGGCTCTTGAGATAATGGAGCAGACAGCCAATAAGATTGTAGCAAGAGATCTTCTGAATATGGAAAAGATATCAGTTCCAGGCCTGATAAAAAAGATGGATATCATAACAAGAGATATGATCGCAGACTCAAAAACAAGTTTTGAAGAAGATCATTATGAAAATATACACCATCGGGACGAGGATGTTAACAGGCTCCAGTTTCTTGTTTTTAGAGCAGTAAAATGCGCATTTGATGATCCCAAGGTCATGAAAGCATATTCTATGAATTCAGAACAGCTTCTTGGAATATGGCGGCTTTCAGAATTGATAGAAAAAGTTGCCGACGAGACAAAAAGAATTACAAAATATATACAGGAATGTAAGTTAAAACCGTCTGAAAAAAAACAGATATTAGAATTATACGGAAAGATTGAAAAACTCTATGTTGACAGCATGAAAAATTATTATAAAGGGAACAGGGAAAATCTTCTTAATCTCGCATCTGAGAAGAAAAAACTTATCAAAGAATGCAATGAACTGATCAAAAAGAACTATGGAAAACAGGGTTTTGGCAATAATATCATAGAAAAATTGATTAATATGATCAGAGCATCACATAATGTTGGAAGGATCATCTACAGTTAGTATCACTGTATAATGATAAAAAACAGAAAGCTTTATAAATCCTCTTAAATCTTATATTTTTATAGATGAATTTGTCTTATTTAAAATGACAGAAATAAAAAAAGAACTAAAAAAACTTGGATTAGATGAAGATTATATAAAGAATAAAATTCTTAATGATAAGTTTGAGATTGAAAATCCTAAGTTTAGCTATGATATAAACCCTTTAAAATTAGGTACTGGCGCACGTACAAACCAGTATCATTTGCAGATAAAATTAAAAGACGGTCAGGTGATTGACAGCTTTGTCAAGGATTATTTTAACTGGGGAAAACAGAGAAATATTTCTGGAAAAGCCCCAAAAGATATGCTTCTTGCTGTTAATGAAGTAGAATACCTTGAAAAACTTCCAGGTTACGGCGCCAGGGTTCCAGAGCTTTATGGAATACTGGATACAGCAGATGAAGATGGAAAATTCCATCATATGATATTGATGGAGAAATATTCTCACACACTTGAAGAAGAGCTTATAAAAAAAAGAAAGATGATCCAGGAAGCTGAAACAGAAGAGACAAAAAGCGCACTAAGAAATGAAACAATGAACTGGCTGAGAAGGGTAATCGATGTATACAACGTTGACAATTATGTTTTAAATAAAAATAGGACAGATCTTCCAGAGATACCTGAATATTCTGCAGATGATTTTATGTTTGATATAAGAATTTATGTAAGTTCAATACTTGATTTTGTATATCCTAACAGGGATGAAGAGAGAAAGTGGTCTGAAAGACATAATTATTCAAATATAATGCGTTCACTTGAAAGTTATGTTGCAGGCATATTAGGAGATGAAAAAGAGATTACTCTTTTTAATCCATACCCAGCTCACATCTTAATAAAAGACAAACCAAATATACAAGATTCTGATTATGACCCTCATGATATAACTAAGGCTCTTAGCCGCAAGTTTGAAAAATCAGATCCTTATGAAGGTATTGCGATGGGCGACTTGTCAAAGGTAAGCAGTGCACCAACTTCAATAGGCCTTGCAGCTTTGCTGAATCATCCCTCTGTCGGCGCAGTTTTGGATACAGAAAATATCAACAGGCTGGTTGAGCATTCTCTTGTAGGAAAGAAAAGGCTTGATGAGGAAAAAGATCTTCATCTTGAGGACATAAACCCTGATGAAAGAACCAAATATTTTCAGCAGTATAATGCAGGAGCAAGACTTGCAATCATAAGAAATATTTATTATATATCATCTCTTTGCAGTGTTGATGAAGAAAGACACAAGGAATTGATAGAGGCCAATCCAGACAAATTAGCACTTAATGTAAAAAAAGCATTTGCTTATAACATAAATAATATGAAAAAATTAGGAGACCAAAACCAGTCTTTTAAAGAGCTGAATGCTGGACTTGACGCAATTCTTAAAAAAGTTGAAGAACACTACTAAAAATAGAAAGTTTTTTAATATAATAAAACATATATAATATATAGGTATAATGTATGGGTATAATGTATGGGTAAAAAATGTCAAAATACTATTCAAATCTCATTGTAAAAGAAAGATTAAGAAACCAGTTAGAGGCATCCATTGATAGGATGTTATCAGACAACCCTTCGCCTTCCACATATTTAAGGATAGGTAAATTTTATCAGGATAATATAGATGAAAATATGGATAGAACCACTAAAAAATACCACATAGAAAAAGCCAAGGAATTATACACATTAGCTGAAAACGGCTGTGATGAATCACAACTGAGAAAAATAAAAGAAGCTTATCTAAGATTATCAGAAGTAGCTCCTCCAGAAGAGGCTGATATACTCAAGAAAAAAGCTGAGAGTTTAGAATGCAGGTTATACCCTCTTATGAAAATTTTTAAAGCTATGGGGTTTGCAAACTCTTAGATTGTTATTATATCAGAATTATTTTTTCTTTTCTTTTTTTTCTTCTTTCTTGACATCAAATTTCTCTATCACAAGTTTTCCTTTGTCAACCTTTATGCTAACTTCATCTTTTTCATTAAATCCTGTCTCTTTTACAAGCGCACTTGGCAGCAAAACTCTCTCCCCTCTGAAATCTAGACCTGTTATTATCTCTTTTCCAGGACCTTCTGGAGTTATGTCTTTCATTATTTCTTTGGCTTCTATTTTCTTTTTTTCTTCTGATATCTCTTTTGTTCTTTTATGAAGAAATTTAGCAATATGATCAGCTACATTTATCCCGCTTGTCTTTGTTATTCCCTGCAGTCCGGGAGATATATTCACTTCGATTACCATTGGGCCTTTATGCCCTTCAAGTATATCTACTGCACAGACATCTGCTCCTATCAGCTTTGCAGTTTTTACAGCGATCTTTGAGGTTACAGGATCGACCTTTACTGATTTTCCTGTTCCACCTGCGTGGATATTTGCTCTTTTCTCCCTGCCTGAGGCCTCTCTCTGCATAGCTGCAACAACCTTGTTCCCTACAACAATAACTCTCAGGTCAGCTCCACCTGTCTCTATATATTCCTGGATAAGAAAAGGCTGTCTCAATGCTGTCAGTGCATCAAGCATAGAGCTTGCACTTGCATAGCTGTCTGCAAACATAACTCCTTTTCCCTGAGTTCCTTGCGGGAATTTCATGATAATAGGATAATTTATCTTTTTCAGCACCTTTTTAGCTGCATCAGGAGTTGCTGCAAGATATGTTATAGGCATTGGAATGCCGTTCTGCTGAAGTATAAGCTGTGTTATCAGCTTGTCATGTGCAACAGTAAATGCATCAGCTTCTATAGGCATATAGGTATGTTTTGAAAGTATGCTTGTGATTGATCTCAGCAAAGGAGCATACCTGAAACTTCCTTTTGCAAGGATGCAGTCATATTTTTCAATCGGTTTTCCCTGGTAAAGTACCTGCACTTCTTTATGGCCTAGGTTTACTTCTATCTCCCTTATATCAAGCATATCAGCTGTCCTGAAATAATTCTTCATTGCTTTTGCTGTCCATTTTGAACTTTTGCTTCCCAATGATATAACAGCAGCATTTAAAGTCATTTATTTATTCACCTTTTTATGAGGATCTATCAAAAAGTCCTCTTTTTTAAGAATATTCTGTCCGATAAGTATTGAATATTTCATGTGTTTTCTGTCTGCAATAGAAAAATCCTCTTCTATGACTTTGCCGTCCAGTTTTAATTTTGCCTTTATTACAGGTCTTGAGCTTGAGCCCTGTGCAGACTTAACTAATTTTGTCCTTATTACTGGACCTAGCTTTAACTTTGCCGCCAGTCTTGAATCAATGCTGCTCATAGTAGCCCCTGTATCTATCCTTGCTGTAACTGTTTTGCTCTCTTTAGGGCCTATGATCTTGACCTTTTCACTAAACCCTATTATTGTTTTTCCTTTGCATTTTTCATTCATTGTGCTAAAAATTAAAAAATAAACCTATATAAATATTTGGATTTTTTGCAGAGTAGTTAAAAAGTCTAAAAAAGAACTATTTGTTATTAAGCAGGTAGGCAACAGCTCCCTGAACACCAATCTCAGGCAGATTAGTTATTGTTATTTTTGGTTTTTTAAGTGATGTAAGCTGCAGTGTATTATTATTGTATTTTTCAATTGCAGGGTCAAACAAAACACCCCAGTCTTTTGTCTGGCTTCCCATCAGCACCATTATATCAACAGGATTATATGAGCTTGCCATCATACCAAAAGAAACAGCAATAGCCTCTACCTGTGTCTTTTTTATTGATTTTTGCGGCTCTTTTTCTGGCTTGGCATTATAAGCCTTGTAAACATGTTCTGCTTTTATAGAATTGACTACATTCCTAAAAAGCTCAGGATCTCTTGATATCTCATAAAGAACATCATTTAATTTTATCTCTCCAAATTCATCGTCATAGGCAAAACGAAGTATTTCACTGTCTTTTCTGTGGGTTATGTTGAAATAGTTCTTTGCCATAGCTGCAGCCCCGTTCCCGCTTACATAAGCTTCAAGATGGCCTTTTCCTCCGCAGCCGCAAAACAGATCACCGTCGGGCTTATATACAAGATGGCCGAATTCTGCAGTTGTGGTGTTTTTTCCATCCCTTACAACAGCACAATTATATCCTGAAGAATAAGTAGCTACAAGCACATTATCAAAATGCATCCCATTCCCATATTTTGAAACTGCCTGAGCAGCTGCTTTCATATCATTGGTCATAGTAACATCATATCCGCTCTCCTTTAGATCCCTTCCAAAAATAACCTCTTCTTCAATCTTTGAATTTGGGGATAATCTGACTACAAGGTTTTTTTCATCGACCTCTCCTGCTGCAGATATACCAATGTTGGCATTTTCAGGAATCCTGCCTCTTATTATATCTGTTAGCTCTTTGTTTGTATAAACTTCAGAAATATTTGTAGAAAAAGGTTCATCAACTATTTTCCCTGTTTCAGGATCAACTTCTGCTATCCTTAGGTTAGTTCCTCCAAAATCTATTCCAATGTATCTTTCCATTTGCATGTGAAAAATAGACGAGTTTTAAAAAGTTTATTATAAATTTAAAATACTTTGTAAAAACCTTATATTTTTAAAACTGCAAAGATATTGTAATATATGGAAGAAAAATTAGAAAAACGTGTTGAAACATATCTTGAAGTTGAATCAGTTTTGAATGATT
>WJKL01000061.1 GCA_014729145.1 Candidatus Woesearchaeota archaeon | reverse complement strand
TTTTAAAAAGTTTATTATAAATTTAAAATACTTTGTAAAAACCTTATATTTTTAAAACTGCAAAGATATTGTAATATATGGAAGAAAAATTAGAAAAACGTGTTGAAACATATCTTGAAGTTGAATCAGTTTTGAATGATTTTTTCAAAGAACTTGATTTCTGCTATGAAAACTGCTTAACTCAGGAAGAAAGCCTTTTCCTGTCAGATCTTCCCGGACATATAGGGTGCTGTTCTTATAACCAGCATGACCAGGCAGTATTTCCTTTCAAAGAGATACTTGACACTAAAAGAGATGAGAAATATCCCAAGCCTGAAATAAACTATGAAGCCTGCGACTATCATACCATGGATGGGTGTTTGCTTGGCGACCACAAACCCCCTGCATGCATAACCTATGTCTGCCCAAAATTTAGGACATATCTTTCAAACAGATTTGATATTATTTATGACAATGACCATCTTAATGAATTATTTAAGGGAATACTTTCAGGAAAGACAGAACAAAAAGAAATATCCAGATTTAAATCAGAATTCAATTATTATATTGAAAAAATTAAATTTGCTCAAACAGGTTTTTAACCTTATCTTTGCCTATTGTTAGAATAAAATGAGCTAATCTAGGTCCTTTTTCTTTTCCAATCAAAACTTTATAAGCTCCTTTAAAGAAATCTTTCGCACCCATATCCATGCTTTTGAATATATTGTAAAATTCCTCGTGCAGTTTTTCATCATCTTTGATATCTTTTGACAAGACTTCTGCTGCTTTTTTCAGGGATTCTTTTTGTTTTTCACTTAGTTCAATATCTTTTGGAACTTCTTTTTGCACCTTAAACTTGAAATCTTCAGGAGCATACTTCTCTAGCCAGTTCAATGCACATTTTGCTCTGACCTTAAATCTTTTTTTGTCCTCTTCTGTCTTAAAAAAATCTGAAAAAAACTTTTCTGTTTCATTTAAGTCTTTTTCAAATATCTGCAGTACAGTTGTTAAGTGCCTGAATCCAGGCTGGTAAGGTAATTCTTTGGGAATTTTTACAGCCGAAAGTTCATATATTCTTTTCTGCTTTTCTTTTTCCTTTTCAGAGATATTTTCTTCTTTGTCAAAATATATCCTCTCACATCTGTCAAATGATTCATAGATAGTCAAAACATCCAGGTCAAAACTTATCTCAAATTCAGCATCAGGCCTTGTTGAAGCAAACAGCCACCTGATTATAGAAGGCTCATATATATCTTTCATCTCAGCAAGGGTTATTACATTCCCAGATGAGCTTGCAAACTGCCCTTTCCCTTTAAGAGATATCCATTCATATCTCATCGAAGCAGGCTCATCTCTTCCATAAACCTCTTTCACTATTCTTTTTCCTGTTGCAAAGCTTCCTCCTGCAGCAAAATGATCCTTTCCACCTGATTCAAAATCCACATTTTCATATTTCCATCTTGCCGGCCAGTCAACTCTCCATTTAAGTTTAGCCAGTCCTTTCTTTCTAAGGTCAAAAGAGGATTTGTTTCCGCAGCTGCATTCATATTCCAGTTCATAGCTGTCTGAATGACCAACTTTAGCTGCTTCTTTTTTGCATTTCTCACAATAGACAGAGACAGGAAGCCATTCTTCAGTAAGATCATCGCTTCTGTGCTCATTAAGAATATCTTTTATCTTGTCAATATTATCCAAAGCTGTTTTTATCAGCTCAGCATAAGAACATTTCTTGTTCATTTCAGCCTGATAGATAAATTCAGGATTGATATTTAATCCAGGAAGTTCTTTTTCAACCTGTTTTTCATTGTGTTTAGCATAGTTTTCATGCTCTTCATCTACAATATCAGGAACCTCTACCAGAGACATCCTAAGGTGTTCTTTCAGAACATCATGCTTTGGCATATTCTTAGGAACCTTTCTGAAAACATCATAATCATCCCATGAATATATGAATCTTGTTTTATGGCCAAGATCCTTAAGAGCCTTATCAATAAGGTCAACTGTAATAATCTCCCTGAAATTCCCAAGATGGATTGTTCCAGATGGAGTTATTCCTGCAGCTAATGTATATTTGTCCTTTTTTCCTTTCTGCTGAAATATCCTCTTTGCTGTTGAATCAGCCCAGTGCATAACTTTTTTCCCCATTTTTGATATCTATATATTAGTTAAAAATGTCAAACCATTTAACAAAGTTAAAAGTTTGGCCATAATAAAAATTATTGATAGAAGCTATATAAAGATTTCTAAATCAGATATAAATATGCCCTGGCTCTTTGTTTTCTTTAAGCCTGCCTTCTTCAATCTCAAATATTGCATGTTTTATTTCAGGAAATAATCTAGAACCCACATATTCATTGTAGTTCAAGACAAGATACTCATATTTTGAAACATTGGATCTAAATTTTCTAAATAACAAACCATTATAATTTCTTCTCGTCTCTTCTACTTTTATTGAACTTACGTGCTTAATATCTTCAGCTATCTTTTTAATTGCTTTTTTTTCAAGGATTTCATCAATATTGTCATATTCATATTTTGTCACTATCTTTCTTTCCAGTACAGTAAACATATCAGTCCAAGATTTTTTGGTAGCAGGGTGTTTTTGATATCTCTCTTTTATCTTTACCAGTCTGCCTTTTTCATCGAATGAACTTGTTATTACAAGATATTTTAATTTCGTTTCATCTAGGTTTTTTGTTCTTAGATTCCCTCCAAAAGTATATCTTATCCTTCCTTTTTTGTCAGACCTTTTTTTATAGCTGTCAGGAGAAAAAAGCCCTCTGCCGCTTACAAATGAATGCGCTTCCTTTATCTTACCTACAATCTCTTCCAATGATTCGGGAATATTATCTTTTGATAGATTTTCTCCTGATTTTTCTTCAAATATATTTGGAATTTTAAAAAAATTCATAGAAAAAATAAAATAAACATCATTTAAAAATCTAATGAAAAATAAAACGGGCTCAGCGGGACTTTCGTTGGACAAGGTTCAACAAACCTTTTGACCAATTCGAACCCGTGACCTACGGCTTACTCTTTTTGAATTAAGAGGCCGTCGCTCTAATTGCCCAACTGTTATGTTATATAATCAGTTACCAGGCTGAGCTATGAGCCCGTAGCTTAAGGGATTCCGGTTGCAAAGCAACTAGGAATCGCTTTTTGGTGTTAACGGACAAATGCCGTTACCAGGCTCAGCTATGAGCCCATAGCAAAAGAATTATTGTATCTTTTATAAACTTATCTGGTCAATTCATACTTATTTATTATATCTAATAAGGTATCACAGCCTTCTGCAGAAAATCCTTTCTGCCTAAGATTATTGTCAATCGTCTTTATTGAACCTTTAACTGCAATATCTTCAGGAATAACATAAATATGGTTGTATTTTGGGTTGTTGTTCCAGTATTCTTTTAATGTAAACATCATCTTTGCAAATCCACCAACCTTGTCGCATGCCCTGCCGTCAGGATCAAAATTAAGACCATAATTGCCTGATCTAAAAAGACCTTCATCTATCTTGCAGATTTCACAAACCTCTCTTATTTTTTTTATTTTCCTACTGTTAAGAATTATACTTATTCCTCCAAAAATACCATATATCACTTCAATATCCTTTCTGCTTTCAACAATATTGTGCATAGAAAAAAAACAGTTAACTTATATTAAAAAGCTTATGGGATTTAAACCATCTTCAAACTTCCAGTTATAGAATCAATATCTTCCTCATCATCAGGACCAATTCCCAGGCAGGTTTTTGTTCCTGGAGCGATGACTGTCTTTCCTGCATCTGTGATCAATGCCGTCTTTAGCTTTGCTGCCTTTGCCAGCTCTAAAAACTCTAAAAGCTCTTTCTCATCCTTCACCTTCAGAACAACCTTCTTCTGCCCCTGTTTTCTCCATTCTTCAACTTTTTTCTTGTCAGAATTTAACACAGCTTCAACAGCTGCATGCGCTGTCTGAGCTCCAAGTTTTCCTTTTGGCAGTTTCAGGTCTTTTCTTACCAGTATTACCTGCTTTAGTCCCATAAAGAAAAGAAAAATCTTAACCTATTTATAAGTTTCTATTGAAGGCACAGATTCTTCATCATAAACAGAATTTATAACTTCATAATCCTTTATCCCTTTGCTGTCAATATCCACCTGTAATATCTTGCTTTTCATCACCAGCGGATTGAATATCTGGTCAAAAACAAAATTTCCAAGAGAATAAGCGATTACCCCTCCTTTATATTCTTCAATTTTTTGGGGAATATGTGCATGATGCCCCACAACAATATCAGCTCCATTTTCTATCATCTTTTTTGCCAGCTTAATTTGTTTTTCAGAAGGTCTTAAGTTATACTCCCTTCCCCAGTGTACGCTTACAACAAGAAAATCAACATCAGCATTTTTTATATCTTCAATCATATTTTCTCCAGTAATATATGGGATCTTTTCCAGCTCCTTGAATATCTTTTGTTTTTTGCAGTAAGCTAAAAACCCTATCCTGATCCCGTCTTTCTCAATAACAGTTGGTCTTTGTTGTCCTTTCCCTACTCCAAGATATTTAAGGTTATTTTTTTCAAGAATTCTTTTTGTATTTTCAAGCCCCTTTTCTCTGCAGTCGATGATATGGTTGTTGGCTATTGAAAGGAGGTCAAACCCTGCATCTTTAATTATCTTACCGCAGTCTTCTTTTGCAGAAAAAACATATTTCTTGTCCACATAATCAAGTCCCTCGCACAAAGGGCACTCAAGATTTCCAAAAGTGATATCTCCTTTTTTCAGCAGATCCTTTACATTCTTAAATATATTTTTCTCAGAATCTACTCTTCTTCCTAGCATTACGTCTCCCACAAATACCAAAGAAACCATTTTAATAACTTTCAACTACTTTAACAGGGATGCTGATCCTTATTGTTTCCAGAAGCCTGTCATAAAATGAAGGGTCTGCATATTTCCCGAATGCATATTTGTCTATCATTGGCTGGCTGTTGCACTCAACAATATAAGGCCTTCCTTTTTCATTGAACAGAAAATCAACAGAAAAAACTCTTGGATACAGTCCCTTGAACAGCTTGTCAACTTTTTTTGCAATGATCTTTGCTTTTCTTGGAACCTTTTTCTTGTCTACAAATTCTTTGCTTCCGCCCAAAGCAACATTCGCTTTCAATAATCCATCTTTTGGAGTTCTTACATGAACATGATCTATCTTTCCGTTTATAATTATAACCCTCATGTCATGCACTCCTTTGGTAATTCCTTTTATGCCTTTTGAAGTGTCAATAAATTCCTGAACAAGAGTATTTTTTTCAATCTTTTTAGGAAGCTTGTCCCTGTCTACAACAAGAACCTTTCTTCCCAAAGTGCCGTATCTTGGTTTTAATATTATCTTTTTTGTGTTTATCTTGGACAATACAATCTTAAGTCCATGAAGCGTATTAACCACAAAAGTTTTGGGAGTATATTGTGGAAATGTCTCAGAAACAACTCTTTTGTCCCAGCAGAAATCATCCAATATCGGATGGTTGATCATAGTAACCTGGCTGGCCATGTCCAGCTTAAACTTAAGGGCTTTCTTGTTGACTTTATTGTGTTTGTATATGCTGCCCGCAAATCTGCTGTAGATTATATCGATTGGCTGATCTTTGATGATCTTCCATTTCTTGTTTTCCTTGTGCCAGCATTTCAAAAGCCTGCCGTCTTTGTATTCTTTGTGGTGCGCAAGAAAAACATTTAATCCATATTTTCTTGCTTTCCTTGAAAATATCGTCCATACCCTTCCTGAATTTCTTGTACTGAAAGGTTTTGTTCCTTTTGCTTTTGCAGTGTTTGTAAACAGAATAGCAACTGCAGGTTTTTTGTTGTCAATCATCGTAAACATAACTTTTTAATTTGGTTTATAAACCTTTTGCTTTTGAGTAAATCGAAAAAGCAAAAGCATAGAAAAATTCAAGTAAGCTTTCCGTCTTCCATAACCATCTCATCATCAATATATATTGTTGGATTTTTGAAAACTCCGTCGAGATGCACTGGAACATCTATTGTTCCTCCAAAGCTTGAGTTCTTTCCCAAAGCGATGTGAGCTGTGCCCAGAACTTTTTCATCTTCCAGAACATTGCCTGTTATTATCGCTTTGTCATTTGTTCCGATTCCAATTTCTGCAATATTATATGCATCTTTGTCTTTAACTTCCTTTAGTGTTGTTATTAATTCTTCAGCAATCTTTCCATCATCAATCCTTACTGCAAGTCCTTTTTTAACAGTGATCATTATTGGCTTGTCAACTTTTTTATGAAGTATACTCCCATCAATAATATATTTTCCGTCAGCTGTGCCCTCAACAGGAGCGATAAAAGCCTCGCCTGCAGGAAGGTTTCCCACCAGGCCTCTCCCTTTAAGTATTCCTGAATCAGCTTTAGCTTCTCTGTCTTTTATAGAAAATCTTAGATCAGCCCCATCTTTTGTTGTTATCCTTACTTCACTTCCTTTATCCAGGATATCTTTGATTTCATTTGTTCTTTTGGCCATGGATTTATAATCTATACTTATACACCTTTCCATAATGTCTTTTGTAATTCCAGGCATAGAAGCGACCCTTGCACCACGCTTAGCAGCTTCCTTTACAGCATTAGTATGGGTCAGCGATTTTGTTGTAGCAGCAACAATCACATCATGTTTTTTCATCTCTTCAGAAACATTTACAGCAGGTTCTGTTCCGCTTACTTTAGGAATAGGTATCTTCAGGAAATTGGTTTTGTTTTTTTCCCTGGCAGCATCATAGAATATCTCACCAATATCTTCCATATCATTGTCAGTTATAATAAGAACTTTTTCGTCTTTTTTTAATCCTAAACTTCTGTTCAATGCAATAGAAGCCGCTGTTTTTAATTTTGTCATTTGCAGATCAAACTAAACTTCGATCAATTTTCCATCCACATATATCTTAGGATCCTTAAACACCTGGTCTAAGTGGATTATAGCATAGATTGTTCCGCCGAACCAGTAATTGCTTCCGATTCCCACATGCGCTGTTCCTTTTACTTTTTCGTCAATATTTGTAGAGCCAACGACTCTGGCATTTGGGTTTATCCCAATTCCTATTTCTCCTATCCTTCTGATACCCCAGGGATATTTTGCTTTTTTAGTCGCCCAGTCTAAAGTTTCATTCAGCTTTTCAGCTTCCTCTCCCCCTTGTATCTCTACAATCTCTCCCTTTCTTATTATGATTGTAAAAGGATTCTTAATCAGCTGGGTCCCTTTTCTGTATGCAGAGCTTCCATCCACAACAATTTCTCCTTCTACTCTTTTCCATGTTGGAGGGATATAAACTTCTCCTGCAGGAACATTTCCTCCTTTCCCAGACATCTTATAGTTTCCTGTATTTAATACAGCCTTGTATTTGCTTATATCCACCCTTAAATCAGTCCCTGCATCTGTCTTTATCCTTATCTCCTTTCCCTTGTCCAGTTTCTTCTTTATCTTTTCTCCATCTTTCTGAAGTTTTTTATAGTCAACATCAATAGTATCCAATACAACCTGGTAGGAATCTTTCTTCAGCCTTCCAAGGTTGCTAGCAGATAAAAATCTATGGTGGCTTTCTCTTATGAAATTCCTAAAACTTTTACTCAGTCTTTTTATGCTTCCCAGTTTTCCAGATAAGCTCAGTATGATTACATTGTTCATGCCCAGCTCTTCAAGCGCAATAACTGTGTTTTCGTCAGCTTTGTCACCTTTGATCTTAGGATCCTGGACAATCACAGTTGCATCCAACCCCATTTCACGTGCAGCAAGATAATATCCTCCGGAAATAAAAGGAGCAAGCCATTTATTTTCATAGCCGTGGTCAGTTATTATCAGAATTCTTTCATCTTCCTGTACATCAAGGCAGTCTTTCAGCACTTTTTTAAAAATATGAGAATTCTTCTTTGTCCTTTCCAGCAATCCTTTCTCTTCGAGCCACTGCAGGTGTTTCTTTGCATGCATTTTCAGTTTTTGATAAATGCAGCGGATATATAAAGTTTACTTTTAGTAACTTATATATATAAGATAATCTATACACGATTCATGGCAATAAATGAATGGAAGATCTGGCAAAGGCTTGGATTCAAAAGCCCGCCAAAACAATCTAAGATAGATGTGAACAAGGATATTGATGCTGTACTTGATTCTTTGAATGATGTAAAGCCTGTTATCAGCAGCCTGATTAAAGATATAAACAAGTTCAAGGCATTAAAAAAACAGGAAAAATCAAGGAAAAATATTTCAGATAATGAACTCAAAAAAATGACAGAAGAAAAGGTTAAAGTTTTTGACAGAATTCTAAATCAGTATGAGTATTATGAGCTTGATGTTGATGTAAACGGAGAAAGGATAAAGAATATCTCCTCAGTTCTCGGAAAAAAAGCAAAAGATTTTGGAATAAGCAAAAAATGGCTTAACAAGATCAAGAACAGCGAAAGATGGACATTTGACTGGTAAAATCTCTTAGAAATTTTTCGCTTCAAAATCCCTGATTTTAATTGGTAATTCCTTTTTATTATGTATATAGTGTAAATTCGTAAGGTTTAAAAACTAAGTTTTTTTATTGTTTACTATGTCAAGAGAAAGATCATTGGATAAAGTAAAAGGAGAAGAAAAGATTAGACAGTGTCCTGAATGCAAATCTACAGATATTGTTCATGAAGATGAAGAATTCTTCTGCAAGAAATGCGGCTTAGTTCTTGAATAGATTTTAAATTTTAAAAAATTTCAAAACATTTATACAAAGTAAGCAGAGCTTACAAGCATAAATATTCTGAAGAGATTTTCAAAACATTTATATACGAAACTTCTAAAATAATTAGCTATGATTGAAATAACTTTGCCTGACAGCTCAAAGGTCCAGTACAAAAAAAAGGAGATCACACCAAAAGAGATAGCTGAAGATATAGGCATCGGACTGGCAAAAGCAGCGCTTGCTGCAAAAGTCGATGGTGAATTTGTTGATTTGTCCTATCCAATCAAGGGAAATTCTGTTGTTAATATAATCACTTTTGATGATGACGAGGGAAAAGAGGTGTTTAGGCACAGTTCTGCCCATGTTTTGGCTGCAGCTGTGCAGAATCTTTTCCCAAAAGTAAAATTTGGTATAGGCCCTGCTGTTGAAGACGGGTTCTATTATGATTTCGACAAAAAAGAGCCTTTTACTCCCGAAGATCTAAAGGAGATAGAAAAAGAGATGGAAAAACTTGTAAAAAAAGATACCCCATTCAAAAGAGAAGAAGCCTCAAAAACAGAGGCAAAAAAGATCTTCAAAGATCAGCCCTACAAATTAGAGCTTCTGGAAGATATAGACAGACCAACCGTCTATAAACTTGGAGATTTTAAAGATCTCTGCTCAGGACCGCATCTGCCTTCTTCTGGAAAGATCAAAGCATTCAAACTAACAAAAACAGCTGGAGCTTACTGGAAAGGGGACTCAGATAACAAACAGCTGCAAAGGATATACGGCATCTCTTTCCCAGACAAAAAACAGCTTAATAAATATCTCAAGCTTCAGGAAGAAGCAGAAAAAAGGGACCACAGAAAGATAGGAAAAAGGATGAATCTTTTTTCAATAAATGAAGAAGCTCCTGGAATGCCTTTTTTCCATGATAAGGGAAATTTCATCTTTGAAAAATTAAAAGAATTCATGACTAGGGAGATGAGAGAATTAGATTATGAGATAAACAGAACACCCATCATATTGAACAAATCACTTTGGCTCAGATCCGGCCACTGGGACCATTACAAAGAAAACATGTATTTCACTAAGATAGACAACCAGGATTTTGCAGTAAAACCTATGAACTGCCCCGGCAATCTGTTGATATACAAGACAACACAGCATTCTTATCGTGAACTTCCTTTAAAAGCAGGAGAATTTGGACTGGTGCACAGGCATGAATCATCAGGGGTCTTGTCTGGAT
>WJKL01000060.1 GCA_014729145.1 Candidatus Woesearchaeota archaeon | reverse complement strand
TCAAAGAAAAATCTGAAAATCATAAATGAAGGAAATTGGGATATAGTCTTTATCCAATCTGAAGCATATGACAAAATCTATCTAAATTTTTTTAAAAAATTAAACAAAATTAAGAATCGTCCAAAGATTGTTTATCTGGATTATTTTGATGCTACAACTTTAGCTTTTTTTGAAATTATGCCTTTTGTAGATTTATATGTTAAATCCAATCACCTTTCTGATTTAACAAAATATGGAAAGAAATACCTATGTGGAGAATTATGGGGCCATTATCTAGTAAGAAAATATAATTTGAAAAAAGGAAAAGGTTATATAAATGAATTACCTCCCAAGTACCATAAAAAATTAATTACTGGTTGGAATCTTGGGACACATGGGTCTCATTTTAAATTTTTTAATCAAAATAATTATACTATATTTAAAAACAGCCAAAGACCTATTGATGTACATTGTAGGGTTGGGATTGGAGGTAAAGCAAGACATATTCTTTATCAAAGAATATCTACCTTAACTAACCTGTTAGAATTAGGTGGGAAATATAATGTTGTTGCCAGTGTAGAAAGAGTGCCCTTTGAAGATTATAAACTAGAATTACAGAATACTAAAATTTGTGTAAGTCCTTTTGGTTGGGGGGAGGTTTGTGTAAGGGATTATGAATCAATTATAAATGGTTGTCTTTTAATTAAACCAAATATGAAACATTTAAAAACAGAACCAAACATTTATATTCCTTATAAAACATATATTCCTATAGAATGGGATTTAAGTGACTTAAAAGAAAAATGTATTTATTATCTAAATAATAAAAAGGCGAGGAAAAAAATAATAAAGAATGCTGAGGAATCCTATTCTAACTATTGGAAAAAAGATTTGTTCCTTGAAAAAATCAAAGAAATATTATCAAAATTGGAATTAATATGAAACAAATATTAGTCACAGGCGGAGCAGGATATATAGGAAGTGCTGCAGTCAAAGCTTTAGTTGAAAAAGGCTATGAAGTTGTTGTAGTAGATAATCTTTCCAAAGGTGTAAAAGAACTGGTAGATAAAAAAGCAAAATTCTACAAAGTTGATTTAATAGACAAAGAAGCATTAGATAATGTTTTTCAGGAAAATGAGATTGACGCAGTAATGCATTTTGCTGCATACAAGGCTGTTGGAGAATCTATGGAAAATGCAGTAAAATATTCTGATAATATTAAAGGAACTATTAATCTACTGGATATGATGGTAAAATACAATGTCAATAAAATAATATATTCTTCAAGTGCTGCTGTTTATGGAGAGCCAAAGTATAATCCAATTGATGAAAAGCATCCAACTGAGCCGTGTAATTATTATGGTTTTACTAAACTGGAGTGTGAAAGTCTAATCAGATGGTATGGAAAGGTACATGATATTGATTATGTTTCATTAAGATATTTTAATGTTGCTGGTGATTCTGGTTTGGGATATATAGATCCAAATGCTCTTAATATTATACCTATAATTATGGAAGCGGCTACAGGAAAAAGAGATAAATTAATAATATTTGGAGATGATTATGATACCAGGGATGGAAGCTGTGTAAGAGATTATATTGATGTGAATGATTTAGTAAGAGCACATATACTTGCTTTGGATATTAACAGCAGTGAAATAATAAATCTAGGAACTTCAGATGGAACTACTGTTAAGGAATTGGTTAAGGCAGCAACAGATATTGTTGGAAAAGAATTCAATTATGAGATTGGGGAAAGAAGAAAAGGAGATCCTGCTAAACTTGTCGCTTCAAATAAAAAAGCAAAAGAAATTCTTGGATGGAAGCCTGAAAAAGACATCAAAGATATGTTAGAAAGTACTTTTAAAGCTTATAACAAAAACCTTTAAAAACTCTCCATATTTCTATCTAAACAATGAAAATATTAGTGACAGGAACAGCAGGTTTTATTGGATTTCACTTAGCTAAAAGATTATTGGAAAGAGGAGAAGAAGTTATTGGAGTAGATGACTTGAATGATTATTATTCTGTGAAGTTAAAAAAAGACAGAAATGAAATATTACAAAAAAATCCAAATTATAAGTTTCATAAGATAGATGTTGCTGATTATGAAAAATTAAAAGAAGTTTTTTCTGATGACATAGATTGTGTTGTTAATTTAGCTGCACAGGCAGGAGTAAGATATTCTTTAAAAAATCCACATGTTTATGAGAAATCCAACAACAAAGGTTTTTTGAATATTTTAGAGTTATGTAAGAAATTTGAGATAAAGAATATAGTTTATGCAAGCTCTAGTTCTGTTTATGGAGAAAGCACAGAAATCCCATTTAAGGAAGATCAGAAATTAGACAAACCAATATCATTGTATGCTGCTACAAAGAAATCAAACGAATTGATTGCTTATACCTATCATCATCTGTATAATCTGAACCTGATTGGATTGAGGTTTTTTACTGTATATGGAGAATGGGGAAGACCAGATATGGCATTGTATAAGTTTGTAAAGAATATTGTGAAAGGAAAGCCAATTGATGTTTATAATAATGGAGACATGAAAAGAGATTTTACATACATCTCTGATATTATAGATGGTGTAGTTGCGGCGATAGACAACCCTATGGAATATGAAGTTATCAACCTAGGCAGAGGAGAGCCCCAGGATCTGATGTATTTTATAAAATGTATTGAGAAGGCATTGGGGAAAAAAGCAATGAAAAACATGATGGGGATGCAGCCTGGAGATGTTCCTTTGACATATGCTGATACTACAAAGGCAGAGAAATTATTAGATTATAATCCAAAAATCAGTATTGAAGAAGGTGTTAAGAGATTTGTTGAATGGTTTAAACAATATTATAAAGTAAATTAAAACCAAATGTTTATATAGTCTTTTTCTCTCTTTTATTTTAGAATATTATTTTTTTATCTTGATTTAAAATGGCACTGACAAAAAAACAGATTAAACAAATAAGAGAAGAACTAGAAAGCTGCAAAAGACCTCTTTTTTTCTTTCATGATGATGCAGACGGATTAAGTTCTTTTTTATTATTATACAGATATACAAAAGAAGGAAAAGGAATTATAATAAAATCTACTCCAAAAGTAGATGAGAAATTTTTAAGGAAAGTAGAGGAATATGGGCCAGATAAGATATTTATTGTAGATATAGCTATGGTTGATCAGGATTTTATTGATAATGTTAAGGCAAAAATAATATGGATAGACCATCATAATCCTCAGAAAAGAAGAGATGTTCTTTATTTCAATCCAAGAGTTAAAGATCCCGAAGCAAATATTCCTGTTTCTTATTGGTGTTATAAAGTAACAGAGAAAGATATGTGGATTTCAATGATTGGATGTATTGGGGACTGGTATTGGCCTGATTTTGCTGAAGAATTTAAGAAAAAATATCCTGATTTATTGCCAAAAAAAGTAAAAGATCCTGAGACTGCTTTGTTTGAGACAAAACTTGGAAAATTAGTAGATGTTGTTTCTTTTTGTCTGAAAGGAACTACAAGACAGGCTTTGCAGTGTGCAAAGATATTTACAAGGATAAAAACACCTTATGAAATATTGAATCAGGAAACTCCTGCTGGAAAATTTCTGTATAAAAGATATTTGAAATATTACAAGGAATATGAGAAATTATTAGATAAAGCTTTAAAGCAGAAACCGAAAAACAAGATAAAATTATTCAAATATTCTGAAGCAAATATAAGCTTTACAAAGGATATAGCAAATGAATTACTGCACAGGTTTCCTGACAAGATAATAATCATTGCAAGAGAGAAATCAGGAGAGATGAAGATGAGTTTGAGGTCTAAAAAGAAAATACTACCACCAATATTAAAAAAAGCTTTGGAAGACGTGGAAGGATACGGCGGAGGGCATGAACATGCATGCGGAGCAAGTGTTAAAAAGAATGATTTTGAGATGTTTTTTAAGAACTTGGAAAAGGAATTGTAATAACATTTATAAATACTTAATATTCATCAATTTATACGCGGCGATAGTATAATGGCTAGTATATTGGCCTTCCATTATAAAGGCTAGAAGCAAGCCAATGGTCCGGGTTCGAAAGGAGGCTCAAATTTTAACACAAAGTGCTACGTGCACAAACTAAAATAGGACTATCCTCGAAAGTCCCGGTCGCCGCATTTTTACCATAACTTTTTTATATACATATTGTTCTTTATCTTAAATGCCAAAAAAGAAAGAAAATATTTTAGTATTTTGTTCTCATTCAGATGACCAGATATTCGGGCCTGGAGCGACTTTGGCAAAATACAGCGAACAGGGAAAAAACATCTATACCTATATCTTTTCATATGGTGAGCAGTCTTTGGCATGGTTAAAGCCTAAATTAGCAAAGAAGATAAGAGTAGAAGAAGCAAAAAAAGCTGACAAGATAATTGGAGGAAAGAAAGTTGAATTCTTTGGACTAAAAGAGGGAAAGTTTGCAAAAGAGATTGAAAAAAACAACATCAGAAGCAAGCTTCAAAGGATAATACTTTCAAAAAAACCATTGAAGATATTTACTCATTCTCCTGAAGATCCACACCCAGACCACAGAGCTGTTTATCATGCAGTGATGAGGTCATTGGAAGAGATAAACTATAACTGCCATGTATATGCTTTTGACATCTGGAATCCATTTACATTTAAGAAAAAAGAGCTTCCAAGATTATATGAGGATGTAACTGAGAATTTTGCAAAAAAAATAAAAGCACTGAAAGTATTTGAAAGTCAAAAGGCAAGTTTGTTTGTGTTGTTTTGGAGTGTTTATGTTAAGGCAATCATCCATGGATTTCATGTACATAAAAGATATGCAGAGAGGTTTTTTAAGGTAAGATGAATAATTTAGAAGATAAAAAGAAATTATTGATCACTACAGATGCTTATCTTCCTAAAAGAGACGGGCTGGTTGTTTTTCTTGAAAAGACAATTCCATCTTTAACTAAAGAATACGACATTACAATTGCTGCTCCTTTGTTCAGCAAAAATAAGATAAAATCTATCGGAGATGCAAAAGCTGTTGGGTTTCCTGTTTCAGACAGGATAAAGATTTCTGGTTATAATGGTGTAAGAATCTCCAGAAAGAACAGAAAAAAACTTAAAAAATTAGTAAAAGAATCAGATATAGTATTTAGCCAGGACCTTGCTTTTTTAGGCGGGCTTTCTATCATCTATGGAAAAAGATATAAAAAACCTGTTTTTAATTATGTGCATCAGATAACCTGGGAGCATCTTGTAGATGTGTTGTCTATTCCAAGATTTTTAAAATATATTTCTTCTTTGATTATGAGAATAGCAGTAAATTATCTTTATAACAGATGTTCTGCTTTACTAGTTCCTTACAAAGAGCTTGCAGATGAACTTGAGCAAAAAGGAGTTACCTCTAAAAAACTCGTGGTTGCATTAGGGGTTGATACAGAAAGATTTAAACCTCCTGAAGACAAATTCAAAGCAAAAAAAGAGATAGGAATAAATCCCAATTCAAAAGTAATTGGATATTGCGGAAGAATAAGCAGAGAAAAGGATTTAGCAACATTAAAAAAAGCATATTTAAGGTTAAAAAAGGATTATCCAGGTATTAAATTATTGATTGTTGGGGATGGTCCTGAAGAAGAGATGAAGAAACTAAGAAGAATACCTGATGTAAACTTAACTGGAGCAGTAAAGGATGTGGTCCCTTATCTTCAGGCAATGGATATTTTTGTGATGCCTTCGCTTACAGAAACAACATCTCTGGCTACAATTGAAGCAATGTCAACAGGTCTTGCTGTAGTTTCAACTAAAGTAGGATATATCAAGGAATATATAATCCACAAGTTTAACGGAATGTTTTTTGGGAAACAGAATGATTATATATTGAGGAAGAGAATTGAACTGCTGTTGAATGATA
>WJKL01000059.1 GCA_014729145.1 Candidatus Woesearchaeota archaeon | reverse complement strand
TCCTATCTTCTTTCCGTGCTTTACTCTGATCTTTGTCTTTTCAAGCTCTCTCCCACGTTTTCTCTGCAGGTACTCAACAAGATGTTTGATAAGCTTTCTTGACTCTTTCTTTACTTTCTCTACTTCGTGCTTTGTAAGTTTCTTGTTGTCGTAATCTTTTTTTGCCTTTACAATGTCTTCAAGCATCCTTAAGTATTTGTCAGGTATCTTTCCAAGATCTATAAGTGCGTCTTTGAACATTGCTGTTACATTTTCATCTGAGAATTTGTCAATCCCTTCGAATCTTAGAACATCTCTTATGATAGAAACGACAGAGTCATATATATGCACCATTGACTCCTCTTCTTTTATTTTTTCTATTTGAGTGAATAATCTTTTTATTCTTTTAAGATATTTTTCAGCGCTGTTTAACAGCTCATCAAGCTCTTTTCCTGTCAGGTCTTTCTTAGTTCCGTGTTCTATGTCTTTTCTTGTTTTGATAGTTTTTTCAAGAGTCTCAACATATTTTTTCTCCAGCAGTTTTTCTTTTTTTACAAAAAGATCATTCATTACCTGCGGAGTTTCTCTTGGAGTTGGAGGAGGCATACCAAACAGCATAATGGCTGCCTGAGAAGGCGTCAATAATGCATAATATATATCCTCCATCCCTATATCTTTTATTTTTTTGTGGACTTTTTTAAGCATCTGCTCTCCAGAACCCATAAACATGTCAATAGCTTCTGAAGAGGGTTTTATCTTTCCCATCTTCAGCAGTAATTTCCATGGCATGAAAACTCCTCTATCATAGAAAGGCACCCCATCTCTCAATAAGGTGAAGATTATAGGGTTTGCTTCTTTTAATGAATCCCAGAAGTCTGTTAAGATATAAACCTGGATATTTAATTTATTCTTTATCCCTGTCATCTCTCCTGCTTCGATTCCCATTCCTATGATTATTGCTCTTAGTTTATCTTTTAGCTCTGCCCTGGTCATCTTTTTTACGTCTGTATCATCTATAACAACCCAAACATCAATATCTGATGTAGGTGTTGCTTTTCCCTGGACCAAAGATCCTGCCAATACATATGAAACAATATATTTTTCAAATTTCTTTAGTATCATGCTCTTATGTATCTCTGCAATCTTTATAGCAGAAAGCATTCCTGTATCATGGATAGGAGCAGACATGGCAATAAGTTTTAACAACTCATCTTTTCCGTCATAACAGTTCTGCCATAGCTCTGAAAGCACCATTGTCTGGGGAATTATGTTTTCATCGATCTCTTTGGCCATGCTGTCTATGATCTTGCTAAGCTTTTCCCTAAGCTCTCTTTTGGACATCTTTGTAGGTTCAGAATCGTCAACTAATACAAGAACTCTTATCTTGTCCTTATCTATCTTTTTTCCCTTAGCATCTTTATCCTGCTTAGGAGGTGGCAAAAGAGATATCCCTACAATATACTTTTCAAATTTTCCAACAACATTTTTTGAGAACTTATCCAGCTTTGATTTTATCTTTTTCAGCTTTTCTTTAACTTCTTTTGGAATCTGTTTTTGAGCTGGTTTTTGGAGTTTTTTTGATTTTTTTGATGAAGATTTTTTCTTTTTTGATTTCTTTTTTGCCATTTTGTTTTCCTCCTATGACTTTTATGTCACTATATGATTTATAAGTTTTACTATTTTAAAAGAACTAGTGTTGTTTAGTATATAGATGTGAGACAAAAATATCATAAAAAAGTATTTTGTTTTATTTCATAGTCACTTTTTAGTAGTTAAAAAAGCGAAAGTTTTATAAATGAAAAAAACTATATTTTTACTATAGTCTATTCTAGAACAACGTTGGCAAAAAGCCAACAAGGTTAAAAATTTTAGAATGAATTTTAACAATGGCAAAAAAAAAGAAGAAAAAAAAAGAAACTGAAGACGGTCTTTTGGAAGATGACGAAGATATCCCTAATCTGATAGAACAGCAAAAGAGATTAGAAGAAGATCCAAAGGCAAAGGCAAAACAGAAAAAAAATATTTCTAAATTTAAGGAAGGGTTGCGTGACGAAGTCAAGGATTTTATGGATGGAGTTGAAAACAAGGATCCAAAAAAGATTACACATGGAACATACATAACTATCCCTACAGACCAGATGACGGACCATTCTGATGATAAACCTTATGATGGAACTAAAACTTGTGTGTTGTTGCCTGCTGCAGATGGAACTTTTAAAGATATAACTCAGGAAATCAAAAGTCGTGCAGAAGAATTTAGAAAAAATCTTACTGAGAAAGAGGCAAAAGATTTTGATTTTTATCTAAAAGGATGGAATGAACCGCTTGTTGAATTTTGTGAAGCTGTAAGAGAGGAGGAGGAATTTAAGGAAAAAGTTCAAATAATACCATCACTGGATAAAGAGAATCTTATTAAACAGATTTCTATAAATCAAAGAAAGATAAAAGAACAAAATCAACAGCTTCAAGAGCTTCTTGAAAGATATGTTTCTACAAAGCAGCAGATTGATGGAATAAAAAATGCTGAAATACATGAAGATGATAAAAAAGAAGAAGTAATTGATACTCTTGAATCGCTTGCAAGAAAACAGCTTGAGGAAGAACCCCCAAAAAAGGACATTAAAAAGATGAAAAATGCGGATCTGCAAAATGAATATGTAATTTCATGTGTTTATGAAAAACATATTGAAGACCTTGTCTTTGATTTGGATAAAGCATTGGATGAACTTGAAAATGATTCTGTTTTTACAATCTTAGATATGAGAAGAAAAGCAGAAGAAAGTATCAAAGAGGGGAAATCTCTTCAAGATGAAGTTTATAAAAGTGAGATAAAAGAAAAAGATGAAAAAATTGAGGAACTTGAAATATCAAATGATAAACTAGAAAAAAAGTATAAAGATATTGAACAGAAGAATGATTCATTATCAAAAGGTAATGACAGCCTTGTAGATGAGAAAAACAAGCTTTTATATGAAAATAAAGCACTTGAAGAAGAAAGAAAAGAATTAACCAAAGAAAATAAAGCAAAATCAACTTATATAGCAAATATTAAAGAAAGTATGAAAGAATTTCTTGATTCTGAATCTGAACTTGATGAAAACAAACTGGATGAAGCTGCAGGCGTTTTTGTTGAAAAATATCTAGATAACATCTCAAAGGCCAAAGAATTAAGCACAGAACTCGAAGAAGCAAGATCGGATTATAATGAAATTAAGGAAGAATATGATCTTATTGATGGAAATTTAAATTCTGCAAAAAGAGAAATCGAATCTGCAAATGCAGAAAAAAATGAACTTGAAGAAAAGGTAGAAGAGTTGGAGAGAGAAAAAAATAGTCTTGAATCACAGATGAATCAAAAGATAGCCGATGCTGTAAAAGATGCTACAGAAGATCTTTATGACGAAGATGCATTACAAGAAAGAATAGATGCAAAAGTATCTGATGCTACAAGCAGACTATTTGATGAAGCACAGGTTCAGGAAAGAATAGATGATGCTTTAGCAGAAGAACAAGCTAATGAAGAGGATGATCTTTTGGAAAGCAGAGTGGGTCTTGAAAATCTTACAGAAGGACAGATAAAATGGATCATAGACCAGAAAAAAATGATGCTTTCTGCTGAATATGAGCCTATAATAGAAAGAAACATAAGATATGGGGGAGATGAGATAAAGCTTGACCGTATACTTGATGGAAAAGAGTTTGATGGAAATGGAGATGAAATAATCTCTTTCCAAAACAAAGCATATCATGACTTGTTTTCAAGATGGAATGCCCTTACATATATATTTAACAGATATGGACATTATATTGATAATCAAACAATATACAATATTGCTGAAGAATTTAGTATAAAAGTCAATAACAGGATCAAAAGAAACACCACAAGAATATTAGATAGAAGAAGAGAAAGCGAAGAAAACGGAACAGAGTTTAACCCTGATGAGGAAGTTGAGCTCAGCTATATAGATAAAAGATTGTACGAAGAGACTGAAAGTTTCAAGAAAAACTATGCAGAAATATTATCCCAGCATGGAACAGGGATCGATCCAGATGCTCTTGAAGGCATTGAACGGTCTATTGCAGGGCTAGAAGGAAAGATAGATAGATTTGTTGACGGTGCTGATGAAAGGGCAAGAAATATAGTCAATCAGGCATTAGATACATATAGTGAAGAAATGATAGCATCAATAGACGCTATAAAAACATCAGTCAGAAACGTTGATCAAGAAATAGATGGTGTCAAAGACTTTTTTGAAATTTACAACCAGGGACTGTCCCAATTAGCTGACAGCCAGATCAACAGACAGGAAATTGAAAATTTAATCAGCAATGCATTGGAAGATTATGATTCTCAGATCAAACAAAACATCAACAATATACAGTCAAATCAAAACAGGTTAAGGACAAGATTAGAAACTTTGATGAATGGTGTTGAGGGAAAAACAGAAGAAGCTATTGGAAAAGCCCTGGAATTGTATAATCAGGAAATGAGTACATCGATTGATGAAATAAATTCTGGGATTAATGAAAATACACAGGCAATAGAGCAACTAAATGGCATTGGACCTGCTGTTGAAAACCTTCAAACAGCTCAAAATACATTAAGTGAAAAAATAGCAAATCTTGTTGACGGTGCTGATGAAAGGGCAAGAAATATAGTCAATCAAGCATTAGATACATATAGTGAAGAAGTAATCAGAGGCATGAGCACATGGATCGAAAATTCCAACCAAAAAATAGATCAAGTAAAAGATTCTGTTGAAAATTATAATCAAATACTGTCCCAATTAGCTGACAGCCAGATTAGCAGAGAAGATATTGAAAATATGCTTAACTGTGTATTAGAAGCCCATGATTCTGGAATTGGGCTGGTTTTTGAAAGTCTTCAGGAATCTTATTCTGAATTAAACGAAAGATTAGAGGCTTTTATGGAAAGTGATTCTGAGAGAACTGCAGAAACAGTCAATAACGCATTTGAGCAATATAGTCAACAGATCAGACAACTGATCAGAGGAGTTCAGCAAGAGATTAATGGTGTTAAAGCAGATTACAATAATATGAATTACACTGTCTTTCATATGAAAGAAGAATTTAGAAACAGTTTGGAAAATAATACACAGGCGATGCAAAGTTTAGCTGATGGTGTTCTTGGATATTTAGATTATTATCGCAGAACAGGAAATGCGGCTGGGGGACAACCATCTGTTCTTACTCATCCTATTGAAGGGCAAACACCGCAAAATACAGATGAAAGATATGCCGGACAGCAAAATGATAATGCAGAGGAACATCAGGAACAAGAAGAAAATGACCAAGATAGAAGTCATTATCAAGGCAGAGATGGCGGACAAGAAGGCAGAGGAAGGGAACCTCCAACAGGCGGAGATGATCAATCTGGAGGAGACCATGAACAGCCTGAAGAAGACAGACAATCAGAAGGACAGATTCAAGAGCAAGACCATAATATAATTGAGCAGAATCAAGAAATACCTGAATCAATTGAAGACGTTGTTGAAGAAGACCAACAGGCTGCTGATGTACCTGAAGTTGCGACGCAAGAAGATGAACAACCAGTTACTCAGGAAGGAAATAATAAAAAACAAAAAGAATACAAACCAATGGGAAACTGGAAGAAAGGTATAAAAGGGTACAGAGCTGCAAGAGAAGATATACGGACACTGATGGATACGCTTAAGATAGAGGTTACTATGGCATATTTCAATGGGCTGGATCCAATAATAAGTGAAAAAGGAAGATATGATTTTAAATTAATTAATGATAAACTGGACAAAGTAATTTCAGCAGAATATAATGAAATGAAAGGTTTGATGGAAAAGTACGGGGTGAATACTTCAAACCCCGCCATAGTCAACAGTTATATGGAGGGACTGCTTGGATTTAATATGACCTCTTTTGTAAATGATTACCTTGCTAAAGATGCTGTAAATGGATTTGAAAAATTCAGAGACGAAAAATTAGGCAGTGTAAGGAAAAAGATGAGCCAGTATCCTGTTTTGCTGTGTTTAAGAAAAGAAGATGCTGAAGATGTTGTAGAAGAGACAAAAACAGAGGAAAGAATAGATCCTAGTAAATTAGAGGTTTCTCATATGGCACAGCTAGTTGATATATTTGATGCTAATGGGGAAATAACAAACCAGATGTTATATGACCAGCCTTTTTCTAAAGTAAAAAGGAAAAAGAATAAAAAAGCGGCATAAACAAAAAAATTTATATAGAAAATGACTATAGACACTATTATGGCTGATGAAGGACCAAAGTATAAGAAACATTATGAAAAACATAAAGATGCACATCATACTAAAGATACTATCATTGATACAACCAAGGTAAATCTTTCTAAAGCATATATGCATGCACTTCACGGCACTGATGATGACCCTGGAGTAGCAAGAGATAAGAAAGGAAGAATGGATTTGAAAAAACTTTCTGAAGACGAAGACAAATATGGAGAAAGGGTTGGAAAAGCAGGAAAAAGATTCAAAGAATATCTTCTTGAACAGCTTGAAGATGAATTAAATTTAGATAAAGGCACTTTGAAAGACAAAGAAGAGTATCACGGACTGGCGCTTCAGGGATTTTATAATATAACTGAGGAAGGGTTTAAGGAAATGACAGACAAATATCAGGACAATTTTTCTATAGATAAATTTGAAAAAGAAAGGAAAGATTTTCTTCAACTTATAGAAGCTAGGCTGACTAAGGATGCTATGAAACATCTAAATGATCTTTACAGAGATAAGAAAGAAGATGTGATAAAAGATATTGCAGATCACACAGGAGTAAAGAAATATATGCAAAATTATGAGGATATGCCTTTTGATCTTGCTGTCCAGTATCTTAATATAAGGCATGATAAGGAAAAAAAAGGGATAGATAATCCAAAATTAAATGAATCTGAAGCTAAAGATGTTTTAGAACGGTTAAATAGAGTTAGTGAAGGAAAGTTTTCAGGTCTTGAAAAATTATTGTTTAAGAAAAAGAAAAAAGACAAGGCAGCTTAAACCATAACTCTTTTAAACTAGTTGTTTATTCTAATTATTATGAAACAGATTGACAGAGGAGCTGAAGCTACCATCTATAAGGACAGGAAAGAGATACTCAAAGAAAGAGAAAAGAAAGGATACAGGCTTAAAGAGATAGATGACAAACTTAGGAAATCCAGGACAAGAAGAGAAGCCAAGGTTCTTAATAAATTAGAAAATATCAATTTTCCTTCTCCAAGACTGCATGCTATGTGTGATCAGGCAATGCAGTTGAGGATGGACATGGTA